>CACZFV010000304.1 GCA_902780465.1 uncultured Lachnospiraceae bacterium | reverse complement strand
GCCCTTCAGGATCCGCACGCTGCCCTGTCTGATCTGTTCTGCCGTTGCCGCCACCTGACAGCGGTTGCAGACAAGAAGAAGCTCCGGCGCCGGGTCCGTCCTTGCGTATGTGTGGCATTTCTTCTCTCCCGCTCGCTCGATCATCCTCCGGATCTGGCTGGCTTCCCCCGCAAGGTGCTTGTCATTGTCCCAGAGGCTGTGTTCCGGGCTGTTCTGATTGCGGTCGTCTGCCTGTCCCTCTCCTGCCTCAATCTCCGCAAGCCGTGCTCTGAGCTGCGGCAGATACGGTCTGTAGTCCAGATGCCCGACCGCCTTCAGATAGTCCTCGCGCACAAAGAGCGTCTTCTCCGCGCGCCAGGCCTCCATGACCGGGGCAAGGACATCCTCATTCTCCGTCTGGCCGAGGATCAGCGCCGCATTGCGGCGGATCTTCGGATCCGGGTCCTTGAGAAGACCGGTCAGGACAGAAAAATCGCCTCCGAGCAGAACCATGAACTTCCGCCGGAGGCCCTCATCCCTGATCATCTGACGCACAGAGATCAGGCTCTGCCGAACCTCATCCCCGCGGGTGATATGCTCATATAGTTGTTTCAGACTGCTCTCAGTCATAGATCCCTTTCCCGCCTTCCCGGGTTCTTCCGGATCGCTTCGATCCGCCCCGGCCTTTTATGCTTCTGTCCGACCGGCTTCGCGCTTATATGATCGGATTCCGCTGATATCCGGCGTTCATTCACTGTCTGTGAATGTGTCTGTGTCTGCGCCGGCCGCAGCAGTGTGTATGATACACACTGCTGCGGCCGGATTTCCCGCTTAGCCCTGATCTGCAGAAGACTGGAACGCCTCCGCTTTCTTCTTCAGCGCATCCCACAGGTCGCTGTCCGAGGTCTCCGCCTCAACCTCCGTCTCCGTGACTGGAACGCCTCCGCTTTCTTCTTCAGCGCATCCCACAGGTCGCTGTCCGAGGTTTCCGCCTCAACCTCCGTCTCCGTTCCGATCGAGTCAAGATATTCTTTCAGAACATCCTTCTCCGTCTGTTTGGAGAGCTCGGAGATTTTTTCATTCCTGGCATCATCACACTCCTGCCGGTACGTCATGACGTCATCCTTGAACTTTTCCCAGTCGTCCGGATGCTCCACGAACCACTTCGGACAATCCTTCCCTGTCACATCGTAGTGGCGGATGATATCATCCCGCCCAAGTCCATATTTTTCGGTCAGGTATGCGACCAGATGAACATCCGACCAGTAGGTGGAGTCATTGAACTTGCCGGTCGTATCCTCATGGCAGTTCTCAATCGAAATCGAGTAGTAGTTCGCCTTGTTGGATGCCCAGGCGACTTCTCCATCCGGAACGCACTGGATGATCTCGCCCTTCAGACCAATGACGTAGTTCGCGCTCATGTAGGTATCCTGGAGATCCTTGAGGCTCTCGAAATAATCATGATTCTCCTGTGCCGTCGTCTTCGGATTGCCCAGGTAATGAACGGCTTGGTTTCGGGACGGCTGTCCCCAGCCTGGCGGCCAGGGAGGCTTCCGTCTGGTAGGGGATCTTTGGCTTTTTCGCCAGCAGCTCCTCCACCTGCGGGTCCTCCTTCGGCAGAAGGATATAGAGCAGCCCTCCGATGAGCGCTACGACCTCGAAAAACACGATCCAGAAGATCAGTCTTCCGACCGTTCGCTTCCTTTTTCCCCTGTTATTCGGTTGTTCATCCTCATAGCGATATTCATCATCGCCGTCCGTCTGGTACCAGTCGTCTCGTTTCATCCGTCCTGTCCGTAACCGAGCTTAGTTTACGTTATCCTCCACCGTATAGTTGTTTACGTTATCCTCCACCGTATAGTTTGGCGCTTCCTTCGTGATATGGATATCATGCGGATGCGACTCTCTGAGTGCCGCGTTCGTGATCTTCACGAATCGTCCCTCTTTCTTCAGTGTCTCGATATCCCTGCATCCGCAGTAGCCCATCCCGGACCTGAGACCGCCCATCAGCTGAAAGATCGAGTCCTCGACAGAACCCTTGTAGGCGACACGTCCCTCGACGCCCTCCGGTACCAGCTTCTTCGCGCCGGACTGGAAATAGCGGTCCTTGCTGCCGTTCTCCATCGCCGCGATGGAGCCCATGCCGCGGTAGACCTTGTACTTTCTGCCCTGATAAAGCTCGAACTCACCCGGTGCCTCATCGCAGCCCGCAAACAGAGATCCCATC
>CACZFV010000303.1 GCA_902780465.1 uncultured Lachnospiraceae bacterium | reverse complement strand
GTGCTTCCTCTCGCGCAGGGGTCGTGACTGTTTCGCGCTGATGTAAGGAATTATTAGGAATCCGTATACTTTTCCATCTGTCGGACTAGTGCTATACTGTTATACAGATCGCGGGAAACTGCGAAATATTGGAAAAAGACACTATATGATCAGGAGGTTTCCATATGAGACGGAACGGTTTAACGGTCAGAACCGCCGCTGCGGCCCTGACGCTGGCGCTGGCCCTTTCTCCGGTAATGACAGCTTACGCGGCCACCGGATGGCAGTCTGAGAACGGCGGCTGGGTCTACTATGACTCCGACGGCACCAAGCATAAGGGCTGGATCCAGACAAAGGACGGCTACTATTATATGGACCTGTCCGACAGCTCCATGACCAAGGGCTTCAAGAAGATCGATTCCAAGTGGTATTACTTCAGCCCGGACAACGGCCTGATGCAGACCGGATGGATCAAGGATGAAGGCAAGTGGTACTACTGCCTGGAGAACGGGACCCTGGTCCAGGAAAACTGGCTGAAGGTCGACAACAACTACTACTTCATGCGCGGCACGGGCGAACTCGCCACCGGCTGGCGCCACATGGGCGACGACTGGTACTACTTCAAGGCTGACGGCCGCTGCGCCTTCAAGTGGATGAACATCGGCGACGACTGGTATTATCTGGGTACGGACGGAAAGATGAAGACCGGATGGCAGCAGGTCGACGGCGTCTACTACTATTTTGACAGCGACGGAAAGATGAAGACCGGATGGCTGTCCGACGGCACGAACCGCTACTACATGAATCCGGAGACCGGCAGCGATTACGGCAAGATGACCCACGGATGGAAGCGGATCGACGACAGCTGGATGTTCTTTGACGAGAACGGCCACATGATGACCGGCTGGATCCATGTGAACAACACCTATTACTATCTGGGCAGCGACGGAAAGATGGTCTCCGGCACCACGCTCAGACGCGAACGGCGCTTACACGGGCGGCGGAAACATCGCAGCGAAGGAAGTCAGCGTCAGAACAAATACGGGAACCGGCACTTCCTCCGGAAGCTCTTCAGGCACCAGCTCCGGCAGCAGCAGTGCTTCTGACAAGAATTCCACGCCAGGCACCAAGAAGAGCCGCGACGAGGGACAGGACAGCGACGCATACAGCGGCCCGGGCGCAGGAGGCCAGAGCGCACCGGCTAC
Source organism: uncultured Lachnospiraceae bacterium (assembly GCA_902780465.1). Lineage (GTDB taxonomy): Bacteria > Bacillota > Clostridia > Lachnospirales > Lachnospiraceae > Moryella. The sequence goes on along the minus strand of CACZFV010000303.1, from coordinate 1,180 downwards.
CACGCCGTCCGGAAATTCCAGTCCGGCCGGCAGCAGTCCTGCTTCTTTGGGCAGCTCTTCCTCCGGCAGTTCTTCCCAGATGCCGCAGTCTCCCGGTGACCCGGGTACTACTGCGAACAGCGGCGGCTCCGCCGCCCCGGCAGGATGGCAGTAAGGGGCCTCAGGACAGCAGTAAGGAGTCATTTCAATGAACAGTAAAATACCTGTTTTCGCGACAGGGCGCGCATTTTCTTTTCCGCGCGCCCTCGCGTTTTCTCTTACATTAGCTCTCGGGCTTTCCTCCCTCAGTTCCCCGGCTGTTTTTGCGGATACCGTGTCCGCCGGGCCGGGCGTTTCCGGGCCCGCTGCCGGCAGTGCTGCCGGCGGTGCTGCCGGCGGTGCAGCGGCTTCCGGTGCGGCGGCTTCCGGTGCGGCGGGAACATCCTCCGCTTCCCAGGAGGACCCCAACAAACTGAGCGATTCAGAGAAGCTCACCCGTTCCTCCTCAGGCACCTACAAGCTCTTTAAAAAAGGAGAGACGATCTCCGGCGTCATGCGCCGCGGCGTGGACGTCGCCCACTACCAGGGTGATATCGACTGGAAAACCGCGAAGGCAAACGACATCGACTTCGTCATGCTGGGCACCCGCTACCGCGGCGAGGTGGACCCGCTGTTCTGGCAGAACGTGCGGGGCGCCGAGGCCGCCGGCGTGGACATCGGCGTGTATATTTACTCTTATGCCACTTCCGTGGAAATGGCGGAGAAGGAAGCGGACTTTGTCCTGAATCTGATCAAGGACGTCCCCATCTCCTATCCGGTGGCTTTCGACGCGGAAAATGCCGAAACGCTGGGCCTGCAGCCGAAGGACAAGATCACCGACATCGTGAACGCCTTCTGCAAAAAGATCAGCGACGCAGGGTACTTTCCCATTCTTTATGCCAACGAAAACTGGGTGAAGACAAAGCTGGACATGAACGCCCTCTCAAAGTATCCTCTCTGGGTCGCCGCCTATGAGCGGAAATACACCCAGACCCAGGCAGTGATGTGGCAGGGGACAGAGTCCGGCAATGTCCCGGGAATCGAAGGCGGCGTGGACATCGACCTTCAGTTCAAGGATCTTTCCTCCTACTGTCCGTCGGACCTCTGGAGAAAGATCGACGGCGAGTATTATTACTATAAGAACTACCGGATGCAGAAGAAC
>CACZFV010000302.1:1865-3290 GCA_902780465.1 uncultured Lachnospiraceae bacterium | reverse complement strand
ACGATGCCGCATTTGCAAGTCGGGAAACTGTATGCTCCGTCCCGGCAAGAAGACTGGCAAGAGTATTGATATCCTCGTAACTCATCATTCTTCAGTAGCCTCTTCTTTCCGTCAGCTTTTTCATCTCCCATAAGTATATCAGAAACTACTGAAGATGAACTTCGGTCTCCATCACTTCAGCAAGTTGATAATCGTCGGCGCCAGGCACATCAGGATTCCTGCGACGACTTTCTTCAGAGAGTCGGTCTGCTGGGCGGTGTCTCTGGACTGATATGCGGATGCAAACTCAAAGACGCCCCATGCGAGGACGATTGCACCGGCGGCTGTGATAATCGTTGTAACGATGGAGTACAGGTTATTGATCTTGCCCTGTACCTGTGCTGCCGCAAATGCGTTCATCGGGATCATTGCGAGAAGCGCCATGGTCGCAAACGCCGTTATCAGGGCTTTCGGATTTTTCTTCTTTTCTGTCTTCAGATTCTGATTCATAGTCAATCTCCTCTCTCTTGATATTTGGATTCGCATGCTGGATTTCCTGGCACACAGAATCCACAGGATAAAGCAAAGTGCTCCGGAGAATTGTTCTCCGAAGCGCCTGCTCTTATCTTTTGTTGTCTTCAGTTACTTGTTCTGTCTGGTTGACTGATTAAGGAAGATCACTCTTCCGAGTCTCTTTCCTTCCTCTTCTTCAGGAAAAGAAGAACAACAATTCCGGCTGCCGCTGCTCCAAGGATTCCCAGATACAGCAGGATCGGTGAGTTATCACCGGTCTTGACAGGAGCGGAAGGAGTAGATGTTCCTCCGGACGGATACGATCCGCCACCGGAAGGAGTCGTATGGGTTGTGGTCTTCTTCTTTCCGGTCAGGTCGATCTTCTCTTCCTTCGGGGAATCATACATGGTCACATGCTGGATCTGCCCGTTGTCAGCAACTGAGAAAGAAACATTTTCAGCCACTTCATATCCGGACGGAGCCGTTACCTCGGTAAGTGTATAGGTTCCCGGAGTCAGGTAAGCGATCTCATGCGGGGTCGTTCCGGATGTCCAGGAATCGATGACCTTGCCGGTAGAATCACGGACTTCCAGCTTTGCTCCAGGAAGCTCCTCACCCTTCTCGCCATCCACAATGTCTTTCTTATGAATGACTATGGTGGTCGGCTTGTCCAACATGATGACCTTCTGGATTTCAGCGGTATCCTTGACCTCAAACTGTACATCTTCTGCCTTCATGTAGAGGGCAGGCGGTGCAGTCTCAGTCAGTGTATAGGTTCCGATCGGAAGCATCTCGATATAATGAGGCTTGTCACTTGAAGTCCACTTCTCAATCTCATTTCCTTCAGAATCTTTGATGACAAGCTGAGCGCCAGGTAGTCCTTTGCTGGTAGTGATATCCTCCTTGGAGATCTCCAGCTTTGTCGGAGCATCC
>CACZFV010000302.1:0-1811 GCA_902780465.1 uncultured Lachnospiraceae bacterium | reverse complement strand
TCATCTGATGAAGCTCACTCTTGAAGTCATCTTCAACCGTGAACTCGATGCTCTCAGCCGTTACATAGCCGTCAGCCGGCCTGGTCTCGGTCAGGATGTAAGTCTTCCCGACCTCCAGCCAGGATACCGGATGCGGTTCTTTCCCGGAAGTCCAGGTGTCAGCGGTCTTTCCGGTGTCCTTCTCGACAACAGAAAGATATGCTCCTTCGACTTCCTTCTCCCCGGTCAGGTCCGTCTTGGTGACCTTGACCTGCTTATTAACCAGGTTCAGTTCATCGTTTGCGTCAGGCTGATCGGATACCGTGAACTCGATCGGAGATGCAAGGACATAACCTTCCGGTGCCTCGGTCTCAACCAGCTTGTAAGTCTGGCCGACAACAAGACCGCTTACCGCATGAGCCGTTCCATCGGATACCCAGTTGTCAATGATCTTTCCGTTCTGATCCACGACCTGCAGATGGGCACCAGCAATCATGGTGATCTCGGTATCCACCTTGCTGACAAGGACCTGGCGGTCGATCAGAGCGATCTTCTGGTCCGCGTCTTCCTTCGTGACAGTGAAGTCTCTCGGCTCCGCCACAGCGAAACCTGCAGGAGCGCTTTCCTCAACCAGGCGGTAAGTATGTCCGACGATCAGACCACTGACCGCGTGAGCCTTGCCATCGGAAATCCAGGAATCGATCAGCTTGCCAAGAACCGGCTTAACCTCTGCTGAATCTGTATCTGCAGCGGTTTCTTCCCCGGTATCACTGGTCTCCGTCTGATCAGCATTGCCTTCCGAGGGTGCATCGACCTTCTCTGTAGCATTCTCAGTTTCACCTGCATCTGTCACAGCTTCGGTTCCAGACTCCATTGACGGCTGATCTTCAACAGGCTGGCTTTCTTCTGTCTGGGCCGGTGTTTCCTCGGCCTGAGTTTCCTCTGTCTGGGCAGAAGTTTCTCCGTTCTGCTCTGCCTGACTCTGGCCTTCATCTGCCTTCGTTGTATCCTCTGTCAGCTCATAGACTGCCAGTTTTGCTCCGACGATCGGGTTGCCCAGTACATCGAGCTTGTCGATAGTGACCCGCTTGTCCTTCATGGAAAGCGTCTGGTTCTGCCCATCATCCGGGACATATAGGTTTTTCCAACCTCCAGTCCGGAGATCGGATGGGCTTCATTTCCGGAAGTCCAGGTATCGACTGCCTTGCCGGTCTCTTTATCAGTAACAGTCATCTGCGCTCCTTCGACTTCCTTCTCCCCGGTCACATCGGTCTTGGTCATGGTGGCCTGCTTGTCGACCATCTTCACGGTCTTGACAGTGAAGCCGTCATCAACCGTAAAGTCAACATCGGAAGCGCGGACATAGCCTTCCGCAGCAATCTCCTCGTGGAGGGTATAGCTGCCTCCGACATGAAGTCCGGAAATAGCGTGCGGCTCTTCACCGGACACCCATTTGTCGACTTCCTGATTCGTCTCCTTGTCGGTGACGGTCAGAGTTGCTCCCGGCACTTCCTTCTCGCCGGTCACATCGACCTTGCTCATAAAGACCTGGGTGTTGGTCAGTTCAAAGGAATCGTCCGCAAACCAGTTCTTCGTGACCGTAAACTCGATCGGGTCTGCAAGAACGTATCCCTCCGGAGCTTCAGTCTCGATCAGGGTGTAAGTCTGTCCGGCTTTCAGCCCTGATACCGGATAGGCGGTCCCGTCCGAAGTCCAGGCATCCACGACCTGACCTTCGCTGTCCCTGACCTCAAGCTTTGCACCTGCGATCATGGTGATCTTTGTGTTGACCTTGCTGATCAGGACCTTCTTGTCCATCATGGTAACGGTCT
>CACZFV010000301.1 GCA_902780465.1 uncultured Lachnospiraceae bacterium | reverse complement strand
CTGGCGCTTGTCATAGTTGTGGATCTCGACCGGCTTATTGTCCGGAGGCTTCGGAAAGGTGCCGATATCCACCGGACGCTGGGTGGAGTAATACCAATATCTGCCGTTCTCCTGAAGGCCTGGAATCAGCTCTGCCGATACCTTCACATCGATGCCTTTTTCCTGCTGCAGATACATGATGTGACCATCGATTGCCGTGATCATCTCGTCAGCCGCTTTACGAATCCGGTCCAGGGATGCTTTCAGTTCAGGAGTATCCTTACCCTGAGACCATCCGGCGATATAAGCAAAGCTGTAATCACTGGTCTCGATCCCGTAATGCTGGGCAACCGTGTAGGCCACAGACTCTGCCTCGACCTCCTTGGCATTTCTTGTCAGCCTCGGTTCTTCCGGAGGCAGCTCCTTCGGATCGATGGAATGCAACTTCTGGTGGGCCATCTCATGGATCAGGGTCTTGACCGTTTGAACTTCGCTCATACCCTCCTGAAGGGCGATTCGCTGATCCACCTGAGATATCCTCAAATCCGATCGGGACCGGGCAGGCTCGTTTCAGGGCTTCAAAGAACATCTCATAATTCGAGACATTGCCGGTAAGCTCATCCACACCGATTGTGGGGAGGGGCTTTCCGTCCGTCTGACTGACATCAAAGACGTTTACGACCTTGAATGCCGGGACCATGATTTCCTTCAGCTCCTTGGCCGTGCTGCCGTCCGGATTGAGGATCGGCTTTTGGGTGATGGGATCAAGTCTGTCCACTTCCATCTGCTTCTTGTAGGGAGTGGGAGCAAGAATACGGATGCCCTGTTCGCCCTTCTGGACCTGTCTGCCGAAGTTCTTCTGCCAGGCAGTATACCCTGCGACCAACGTGGCGTCGGGCTTCTGCATGGCGATCAGGATCGTGTTGTTCAGGGAATAGTCATGGAACTTGGAGAGGGTCTTCAGATAGTTCTTGAAGGCCTCGCTCTCAAAGAGTGCCTGGATACCGGCTTCCAGCTTATCCGTGATCTCCTTGACCTTATCAAACTGGGAGGGGTGTGTTTTATCGAGGGCTTTTCCCGCCATCGCTATTGCCTCCTTTTCGCTTGTCAAATTCCATGGAGAACTGCGGTCTGCCGTCTGCTTCAGTGGAGAGTAGGATATCCGCGTTATAGGTCTTACCGGTTTTCTGGCTCTTGCAGTCCTTCAGCCTGGCGCGGCCATCCTTCAGAAGCCTCTCCACGATCTGGGAGGTCAGGCGTTTGCCGATCTTCGTGAAATAGGCACTGTCCTTCCAGAGGATGAAGCGGCATTCACTGTTGCTGCAAAACCATCCTTTCTGCTTTTCCAGCACCTCGGCCCCGCAATGGGGACAGGTGCCGATCACTTTATTTCTGCTCATAAGCGCATCTGCTCCTTTCGCTTTTTCATAAGTTGCTACAAGTCCGGCGATCATCCCGGAGATCCCGTCCATGAAATCCGCAGCCTCGTATTCGCCGCGCTCGATGCCAAGGAGCTTCTGCTCCCATTCGGCGGTCATGGAGGGTGACTGAATCTGCTCCGGCATGACGGTGATCAGGGCATTGCCTTTGTCCGTGGCGATCAGGTGTCTGGTTTTCCTGTCGCCCTTACGCTCGATAAAGCCGCGCTGCACAAGTTTTTCGATGGTGGCGGCACGGGTAGCCGGGGTTCCCAGACCTTTTCGTTCCGCTTCCTCTGGCGTCTCGTCCGCTCCGGCAGTTTCCATTGCTGAGAGAAGAGATCTTCACTACAGACCCTTTGACTGGGACAGTCCCGGAGCTTTCATCATCCTTTTTCTTCTCCGGATAGAAGCTGTTCCAGATCGCTTTCCAGCCGGGCCGCAGCACTGTCCTGCCTTTCTGCGTGAATTCTTCGCCTCTGCAGCTGAGCTTTACGCTGGTCTCTGCGTACCGGTAATCTTCCTGTATGGCGCAAAGAAGTCTCACAGAAACCAGCAGAAGAACTGCCTTTTCGCCGCTTGAAAGGGAAGATGTATCACCGCTGGAAACGGACTTCGTGGGGATGATGGCGTAGTGGTCCGTGACCTTACTGCTGTCGAAAACGGATCCTTTACGGACCGGCTCTGTGCGAAGGGTGTCTTCAATCAGGCCATAATGCGCGGCAACGGTTCTGACAAGCTCCGGGATCACAGGCTGCATATCCTCTGTCAGGTACCTGCTGTCGGTTCTCGGGTACGTCACCAGCTTCTTCTCATAAAGGCTCTGGGTGAAATCCAGTGTCTGCTGCGCGGTGAAACCCAGGATTCGGTTGGCGTCGCGCTGAAGGGTTGTCAGGTCATAAAGAAGCGGAGGCCGTTCTGCCTTTTCTTTTGTTTCTACTGACTCGACCATGGCGCTGCCCTCCTCCCGACACTGCGAAAGAAGTCGATCCGCGTCGGATTTTGTCGAAAAATGTCGACTGGCGGCTGTGATCCCTCCGGCAGTAAGCTGTACTGTCCAGAAAGGCTCGGGCTTGAAGGCAGCGATCTGGGCGTCCCGCATCACCACCATAGCAAGTGTAGGAGTCATGACTCGTCCCACGGCCAGCGTCTGCCCGTAAAGACATGAAAAAAGCCGGGTAGCGTTCATACCGACGATCCAGTCGGCACGCTCCCGGCAAAGGGCTGCCTCATACAAGAGGTCATATGAAGTTCCGTCTTTAAGCTTCTCAAAGCCGTCCCGAATGGCCGCGTCCTCCATGCTGGAGATCCACAGCCGTTCAAAGGGTTTCTTACATCGGGCCTGAGTGTAGACCAGACGGAAGATCAGTTCGCCTTCACGTCCGGCATCAGTGGCACAGACAAGGCTCGTGACATCAGACCGCTCCATCAGCGTCTTCAGGATCTGATACTGTTTTCTGGTTCCTGCAGATACCTCGTACAGGAAACGTTCCGGCAGGATCGGCAGATCCTCCAGCCGCCATTTGGCAAAGCGTTCATCGTAACGCTCCGGGGCAGAGAGTTCTACCAAATGGCCGACACACCAGCTGACGAGATAGCCGCTTCCTTCCAGATAACCGTCCTGACGTTTGTTTGCGCCGATGACCTTTGCCAGTGACTGTGCGACCGAAGGCTTCTCGGCAATAACAAGTTTCATTCGTTCATCCTCCTTTTTAAAAAATTGGCATTAATATAGCGCCAGAGACTTGTGAATCCTTGGCGTTATGTAC
>CACZFV010000300.1 GCA_902780465.1 uncultured Lachnospiraceae bacterium | reverse complement strand
ATATATTACTATTCACCTGACTGATGGTTCCCTGTTTCAGTTGAAATACGCCTCGATCCCGTCCGCAAGACCTTCCGCAAGATTGTCGAGGGCAGCGCTGCTGTGGTCGGAGACCTTGTCGCCCAGCTCGATGTCAACGCTCGGGACGCTGGAGTAGGAAGTCTGGGTCAGGTCCATGTCCATGCTCCCGCTGCCGAAGATCTTGACGCCCCGGCCGCGGAGTCCGCCGATCAGCGCCTCGCCGAAGGCTTCACTCTTCTGCCAGGTGCTGCTGACCGGATCCAGGTATTTCAGTCCGTCCGGGACGCTCATATAGAAGGCGCCTTTGTCAGACGTCGAGGAATCCCAGTGGATCGCCACATGGCAGTTCGCGTAGTTGTTGGCCAGAACGGTGCGGGCGATGTTGTCCAGCTGCACGTCGCTCTCCTCGCGGATCATCAGCACACTGTAGCCTCTGGCAAGGAGCTTTGCCCGGAGCAGCTTTGCTTCCCTGAGCGTGATCACATGCTCGTCTGTCCCGTCAGCGAATTCCATTCCCGAGGACACGGCAGTGCTGTACACCGCTCCATTGGGATTGCTTCCGCCCGTCACCTTCCCCGTGCCGTCCGGATGGGACAGGGTCTTCACACTGCCGCCGCCTCTGGTGCCGTGGCCGGCGTTCACGCAGACTACGATATCCCCGTGGGCGCCGTTCGTGTTCCTGTAGAGAATGGCCGTTCCGGAATTGATCTTTGAAAATTCCGCGAAACGCATACCGCTGCTTAAGCCCACGTTCTCGACGGTGACGCCTGCAGGCACCTCATCCGCCGTCTGGTTGATGGTTCCGGCAGACGCGGACACACCGCTGTTTCCTGCGCTGTTTACCGCGGAAGCTCCGGAGCCGGAGGAAGCCGGCGCGGACTCGGAGAGCAGGTCCTTTTTAATATAATAACCGCTCTTGGTCTTCACCCATTCTCCGTTCTGCCCTTCAACGGTCTCCAGGACCACGACGCCATCACCCTTGTAGACCTGCCCGGCCACCTCGGAATCCGTCGACGGTTTTGTGCGGTAATTGACTTTATCGCCCTTTACATACATGGTCTGGGACGCGAACGCTGTCTGTGCTGCCAGGATCATGGCAGCTGCCGCCGCGGCAAATGCGATCGTTCTCTTTTTCATTCTATGTTCCTCCTCTGTCTCTTTCGGTCAGTCATCTCTGATATTTCTCTCATTTAACTGTTCAGCACCCCAGACTCGGGATGCGCTGATATTTTTCACGTTACTGCAGGATCACCACCGGCGTCTCCGGCATCTGCTTGATCCGGACCATCGCCCGCTCATCCATGGCGACGCAGCCCGCCGTACTGGGCTTTCCGTCCTTGGTGCAGTGCAGGAACAGGGCGCTGCCGGTCCCCGGACGGTAGTTGTTTTTATTGAACCCGGAATTCAGGCAGTAGCTGTAGATGCCGCGGGCCCAGTCTTCATACAGTCTTTCGCCGTCCTGTTTTGACACATCCGGATCGACCTCAAGACGGTTGGTGGAGCCGGACCAGTACTGGTTCGCCTGCGAGATCATGATCTCCTGATACTCCGACGGGAAGCCTTCCAGAGCTTCTCTTCTTCCGAAGGGCGTGTCCGTCCGGAAAAGGCCGATGGGGGTCGTTCCGTCACCGGCGTGGCGGTTGTTGGACATGCCGCCCCAGCCGTACACCGCGGGAGACTGGATCTTCGGGACCCAAGGCTCTCCCTCGCCGTCCCGCACAAAAGCAGTCACCCTTGCCTTGTTCCAGCGGGAAGGATCTTCCACATATCCTTCCCGGTAGACATCCCTTCCGCCGTTCTGCGCGAAGCCTTCCACGACGATCAGTGTCCTCGCGTCCGAAGGAAGCACAAACTGCGACGCGTCGAAGCTCAGGCACTCCGTACAGATAGACTGCCCGTTCGAGGAAGCCGCCGCATTCCCCTCCGCATATGCCGGGGCAGCTGCCGCCGCTGTCAGTAAAAGACACAGGGCCGCCGCCGCAAATCTTCCTGCTAATCTATTCTTAAACATAATTCCGCCTCTCTTCTGCATATAAGTCCGCTTACAGTTTACCGCAGCTCCCGCGAAACTTCCTTGCTCTTTTCTTTGTATTTTACAACAAATTTCTGAAGCGCGGGGCACAATATGGTGACATACTCCCACCACTTTCGCTGTCGCTAAGAAGTGGGGGCTTCCTGTTCGACAGCCCTGATGGGCTGAGCATAAGCAGGCTATCCCCGCGTGT
>CACZFV010000299.1:1184-2703 GCA_902780465.1 uncultured Lachnospiraceae bacterium | reverse complement strand
TGAACGTGTCGTCCATGCGGGCGTTTCTGCTGAGCAGACCCTTCATCCGCATACAGCATGATCTGTACCGTTTTTCGGATCAATCGGTCTATCTGCGGCTGAAAAAGCAGCCCCTTCCCGTCGTATTGAAGGATGTTGAAGAAAACAGGTCATCCCTCGGCATCGTCTTTGTGCTGAAGGAAAACAGGAAACGCCTGATGCATCAGTGCAAAGTCGCGAATCTGACCTGTACGAAGCTGGGCGAAAGCCGCATCTGTGTCGTATTGAAGCCGGACCATCCCGTCCTGAAGGAGATCGATCCCTTAAATCACATCACGGAGTACCCCTATGTGATCCTTGAAGAGAAGGAGAACTTTGGCGCATTTTACGATGAATCCTCCCGGTCGATCCGGCAGATCTTCAAAAATGCGCCAAAATGCGTGACCTCCGTCAACGACAGCCAGGCTGAACACGAGATCGTCCACGAGACCAATGCGTTTTTCATCAGTTCCATGCCCTGGCAGCATGATGAGCATTACCATTTCGTCTCGCTCCCCCTGCCCGGAGATGACAACATCCTGGAACATTACTATCTGAAGCGCAGCGACCTGGACCTACCGTACATGGCCTCCCTGTTTGAAAAAGAACTGAAAAACATGTTTGCGAAGGATTTCCTGTAGCCGTTTCATAAAAAAGACCGGGATCGCCGAACCTGTCAGCGATCCCGGTTTTTTATTCATTCAGTTGTTTCGTGCGCGGGCAATCCGTCTGGATCAGCTATCCTTCCCTGTACATCTCCACGTCCTTCATGGCCGCGTTCAGGAAAATGGCGGTATCACAGGAATATCCCAGGAACTTAACGCCCATCTTCCGCAGTCTGACCGCGGATTCGGCGGTATCGGCGAAGCAGCCGATCTTCACGTTCTTCTTCGCTGCCCGGTTCACGATATCCTGGATCGCGTCCATCACCATGGGGTGATCGATCTGGCCGATGATCCCCAGAGAGCTGGACAGGTCGTAGGGACCGACGAAGATGATGTCGATGCCTTCCACGTCCAGGATCTCATCCAGGTTCTCCACGGCCTTCTTCCCTTCCGCCTGCAGGATCACGACGGTGTCCTGGGCTTCGGAGAAGTATCTTGCGCCGAGTACAGCGCCGTAGCCCGCGGAGCGCACGAAGCGGCAGGTGCCGCGGTTTCCCTTCGGGCTGAACTTTGCGGCCGCGACAGCGACCCTCGCCTGCTCCGCATTGTCGATCTGGGGGATCATGATGCCGCCCGCGCCCACGTCCAGCGCCTGGTCGATCCAGATATCGGTGCCGCGGGGCACGCGCACCACGGGCATGACGTCCGCCACGTTTGCCGCGCGGATCAGGTTCTGCAGATTCTCAAAGGTTCCGGGACCGTGTTCCATGTCCAGAAGGACAAAGTCATAGCCGGCATAGCCGGCAGCCTCCACGAATGCGGGGTCTGCCGTGATCATAAAGGGCCCGAAGACGCCCTTTTCCGTTTCCAGGCTGGCACGGAACTTTTTAACGTTT
>CACZFV010000299.1:0-1110 GCA_902780465.1 uncultured Lachnospiraceae bacterium | reverse complement strand
GAGGAGATCTTGATGTCGCTCATGGTACACTTCCTCTCTATTTTGCCGCTTTTGCCGCTTTCACAGCCTCGATCAGCATGGGGGTGACCTTAAAGAGGTCGCCGCAGATGCCATAATCAGCGATGTCGAAGATGGGTGCGCTCTCGCTCTTGTTGACAGCGACGATGCACTCGGATTCCTTCATGCCCGCCTGGTGCTGGATGGAGCCGGAGATGCCCAGCGCCACATAAACCTTCGGGTGGACGGTCTTGCCGGTCTGTCCTACCTGATGGTCAGCGGTCAGCCAGCCGGAATCGATCGCGACGCGGGAACCGCCCACAACGCCGCCTAAGACGTCGGCCAGTTCCTCTGCCAGTTTGATGCCGCCTTCCACGTCCGAAGAGATGCCGCGGCCTACGGATACGATGTAATCCGCGCCCACCAGGTCTACCAGTTTCTTCGCGGCCTTCACCACTTCCAGGACTTCCGTGGACATATCCGCTTCGCTGAGCCTGGCGGCATACGGGGTCACCTTGACGGCAGCGGCTTTCGCTTCGTCATAGGAAGCCTTCTTCATGACACCGGGACGGACCGTAGCCATGGCAGGACGGAAGCGGGGGCAGATGATAGAGGCCATCAGGTTGCCGCCGAAGGCGGGACGGGTCATCTTCAGGTCGGAAGAGATGTCGTGATTCTGTCCCAGCACCTTCGCCGTTCCCAGACCGTCGATGCGTTCGGGAGCCAGCGTGGACGCCCCTTTCAGGAAGTCCTTGTACTCCGTCATGTCGATATCCAGGTGCGTGCAGTCCGCGCACAGACCCGTGTGCAGTCTTGCGGCGCAGCGGGGTCCCAGGTCGCGGCCGATGTTGGTGGCTCCGATGAGGAGAACTTCCGGCTTCAGTTCGGAAACCGCGTCGCAGATCACCTTGGCATAGGCATCCGTGGTATAGACGGAGAGCATGGGGTGTTCGCAGAGGATCACCTCGTCCGCTCCGTAGGCGCCCAGGTCCTTAGCCATGCCGGAAACGTTGTCTCCCAACAGCAGGCCGCAGAGCTTGACGCCCAGCTGATCCGCCAGCTTTCTTCCCTCCGAGACGAGCTCGTAGGTCGTGGGCATCATCCTGCCCTCTC
>CACZFV010000298.1:645-2193 GCA_902780465.1 uncultured Lachnospiraceae bacterium | reverse complement strand
ATAAAAATGTGCGGAACCGCACCTGCATCTGAAATCAGGGTGCGATTCCGCACAAATAAAGGAAAGGACGGTTCCCTCAGGACAGCATTCCCTCTGTCGGTTTCACTTCGCAGCGATCCGGACGCCGCTTTGGGCTTCATAAAATCTTGGTCGCCGTCGCGGCGCCGCGCTGCTCGCGAAACGCTCCGGCGGGAACGATCTGTCCTGAGGGAACGCGTCCTTATTACATATTATTACTTTGCGCTTCCGGGGGCTGCATCGGAGGGATCCTCGGAAACCGCACCGTCGGCCTCCAGTCTGCGGCGCAGGGTGAAACGGGTGCAGCCGAGGAGCTGAGCCGCCTTGGAGAGACTGCCGTCACAGAGGGAGAGGGCGCGGCCGATGTAGGCGCGCTCGAAAGCATCCACCTCTTTCCGGAGGTCTACCGGGCCTTTGGAAAGATCCCGGAGAGGCCAGCTGTATCCGGAAGGAGCGGGAGAGGGCGTGTTCTGGGGGAAGAGATCGTTTTCTCTTCCGTCCAGGATGTCCCCGGTGGACAGAAGAACCGAGCGTTCCAGAACGTTCCGGAGTTCCCGGACGTTTCCCTTCCAGTGGCGCCGCATCAGCCAGTCAATAAACTCCGGGGAGATCCCCGTAAGCTTTTTCCCGAAACGCAGGTTGTAGTGTTCCAGGTAGTAGCTGCAGAGCGCCGGGATATCTTCCGGCCGTTCCCTGAGGGGCGGGATCAGGATCTGCATCACATTCAGGCGGTAATAGAGATCTTCACGGAAATTCCCCTTCCGGACTTCCTCCTCCAGATCCCGGTTGGTGGCGGCGGCGATCCGGACGTTCACCTCAATATCCCTGAGCCCGCCGATCCGCTTGAAGCTGCGGTCCTCCAGGAAGGAGAGAAGCTTTGCCTGCATGGAGAGCGGCATCTCCCCGATCTCGTCCAGGAAGACGGTCCCTCCGTTTGCCAGTTCCATAAGCCCTTTCTTGGAACCGGCGGCGCCGGTGAAGGCGCCTTTTTCGTAACCGAAAAGCTCGGATTCCAGCAGGTTTTCCGGAATGGCGCTGCAGTTGATCTTCACGAAGGGCTCCTTTGCCCGGGCGCTCTTCTGGTGTACCTCCCGGACCACGACTTCCTTTCCGGTGCCGGTCTCGCCGCAGACCAGAAGATCCACATTGTCGGCGTTCGCAAGGATGTCAATGGTCTCCCGGATCTTCCGGACGGCGGGACTGACCCCCAGGAACTTTCTGGTGCGGCGCCCCATCAGCTCCAGACGGCGGGTGTTGGTGCGCTGCTGCATGCTGCGGGAGATGTACAGATGGATCTCCTCCAGGTCGAAGGGCTTCTGCACGAAATGGTCCACACCCTTTTTCATGGCTTCCACAGCCTGCTGGATGGAGCCGTAGGCGGTCATGAGGATGATGATCAGGTCTTTGTCCAGATTCTTGAAATCAGCTACGTGGGAAAGACCGCTGTCGTTCTGCAGCCGGTTGTCCAGCAGGAGGACGTCCGGGGAGAAGCTCTCGGCAATAGCCAGTCCGGCGGCGATATTCTCCGCG
>CACZFV010000298.1:0-627 GCA_902780465.1 uncultured Lachnospiraceae bacterium | reverse complement strand
TGGGAAAGACCGCTGTCGTTCTGCAGCCGGTTGTCCAGCAGGAGGACGTCCGGGGAGAAGCTCTCGGCAATAGCCAGTCCGGCGGCGATATTCTCCGCGGTGCGCACCTGATACCCGAGATCTTCCAGCCCGCTTTCCAGAGACATGCGGATCAGTAATTCGTCGTCGATGATCAGCAGTTTACAGTTCATATCGATCCTCCGGTTTCTTCGTGTTTTCCGGAACCGTCTCCTTCTGGCCGCGGAACACAAGCTCCGCGCGCGTCCCTTTTCCTTCCTCGGAAGAAAGGCGCAGGGTTCCGTTGTTCTGTTCTGCCAGCCGCGCGGCGATGGTGAGACCGAAGCCGCCCGATTCCCCGTTCATTACACTGCGCAGCTTTTCCTGCGACATACCCGTCCCATTGTCAGTGACTGAAAGAAGGATCTCCTCCGCGGGACCTGCAGTGCCGCCCCGGGTGCGCATCTCTGCTTCGATGCGGATATCGCCTCCTTCCGGCAAGGCCTTGATGCTGTTGTTGATGAGGTTGATGAGGATCTGCCGGAGCTGCTGTTCGTCCGCAAGGATCCAGATGGAACCGCCGGTTTTTGTGAAGAGCCGGATGCCTTTGTTCTCCGCCACCTTTGAATA
>CACZFV010000297.1 GCA_902780465.1 uncultured Lachnospiraceae bacterium | reverse complement strand
TTTGATATGGATAAAATCTGTTTAATTTACCATCCATCTGAACAGCTTTTTTATCGACCGCAGGTACTATGCGACCTATCCGGATATTAAAAGGATCTTTAAAAGAGTCGCCATGTCCAAAGGCGGCTTCACCGGAAAAGGGGCTTTTGGCTCGATCCCCTATCTGGTGGTCCTGTTCCGGGACGGAACAGAGCGTCAGTTTATTTTCCGCTTTGAAGAAGAGGTGGACAAACTTTTAAACCGGATCAGAAGAACGCATCCGGAGATCCCCACCCTGAGCGAGGCGGGAGAGAAAAGAATGGCAGAGGAACGGGCGAAGGAAGAAGCACGCTATTTGAAGGAACTTTCCCCTGAGGCGGAGAATGCGGTCCTGCGCCTTCGCTCCGCCAAAGCGTGGCTGGAGAAAGAACCGGAGATCTCCGACGATCTTGCTTATGCTGCGAGGCAGAAGCGCGTCATGGACAGGATGAACCCCACTTACCGCTGGGCGGCGGCGGCGATCTTCCTGCTGGCAGCGGGAGCTTTTGGCTTCGGCGTCATTTCCCTCCTGCGGCATGAGGGCTTCGCGGTCTATTTTGTCCTCTTTGGCATCGCTTTCATGTTTTATACGATGTCCTCGCAGGTGCTTCCTACAGGGAGAAACAATAAACGCTACGCAAATGAGCAGTGGCAGAAGGCGCTTGGCGCTTCCGCTGATCGTATTTCCGGCTATGGGGACGGGCTTTTCCCGGTCCCTGCGCAGTACGCGCATCCTGCGACGATCGACCGCATGATCCGCGTGATCCGGGAGGGACGCGCCCGATCTGCGGAGGAGGCCTGGAAGGTCATGAAGGATGAACTGAAAGCTATTAATTCCGACGTCACCGTGTCCCGTACGGAATATGATGAGATCGTAGCGATCAAGCCGATGTTCCTGCTGTGTGGATATGAGGATATCATTTCGGACTGAAGATTATTGGGGCAGACATGACAGACATTATTGAATTTCTGAAAAAAGAAGGAGTCAGCAGCGATCTGCTGGAGGGCGTTTCCGCATTCCGGGCTGCATACCCGGCAGACGGTGAGAAGCAGGAGGGGAGAGTTCCTTTGACGGACATCCTCTATTATGGCAAAAAAGTCTGGGAAGAGGCGCTGGCCGCCCTCCTTGCGGGAAAAAATCTTCTGCTGTGCGGACCCAAAGCGACCGGTAAAAATGTGCTGGCGGATGATCTTGCGTCCTGCTTCCACCGGCCGGCGTGGAACATTTCCTTTCACATCAGCATGGACGCTTCGTGGCTGATCGGTGCGGATACCTTCGATGGGAACCGGGTGGTGTTTCGCCCGGGGCCGGTGTGGCTCTGTGCAAAGGAAGGGGGCTTCGGCATCCTTGATGAGGTCAATATGGCCAGGAATGAAGCACTCGCTGTGCTTCATTCCGCACTGGATCACCGCCGCATGATCGATGTGCCGGGCTACGAGAAGATCGATGTACATCCGGCAGCCAGGTTCATCGGCACCATGAATTACGGATATGCGGGCACCAGGGATCTGAACGAGGCACTGAGCTCCCGGTTTGTCATCCTTCAGATGCCCACCATCTCCGAAACTGACCTGGAAAGACTTCTTGCTGCCAGATTCCCCGGGATGAAAGGAAAGATCCGCAGCCAGTTCGCGGAGATCTCCGAACGGGCTCTGGATCTCCGCGGGCTTCTGGACGCGATCGCCCTTACTGAAAAGGGAATCAAAGCGGGAGATGCTCTTGAGATGTGTGTAGTCAACAAGACCTTCGACAAGTATGAGCGCTCGCTGATCCGGGATGTGATCGGCGCGCGTATTCCTGCGGATCTCGGACGAAACGAGATCTTTGGATAACAGGCGGAGCGTTGGAACGTGATCAGACAGCATTATGAACAGGCGTCCCGGAGGGCGCTGAATATCATCTGGAACGCTGCGGGACGTTATGACTTTACGCCTTGCTTTACAGCGTTTCACCCAAACGGGCAGCCTGATGATTATTTCAACATCATCATCGGGCTGACAGAAAAATGGCTGGGACTTTCAGGCATCGCAGCCTTTTTTTCGTTGTTTGAAGGACATGCAAGGGCAGAAGAGTTTGATGAGTTTTTATGGCTCGGCCTCGAAAACTATGCTTACGAGCGGGAACTTCCGGATCGTCAGGACCGCACCGTCCAGCGCGATCGGCGGCAGGACAACATGGACCCGGGAGCCATCCGCAAGCCGCGCATCCACAATCGGATTGGCCTCATTGACAACCCGGTTGTGCGCCGCAACCACCTTCTGGATGACATCCTCGAGCTGTTCTTCTGACTCAAAGGTATCCGGCAGTTCCTCCACCTCCCCATTTTTCTCGATAAAGATCTTCTCTGCACCATTCACCATAATTTCGGAAATCTGCTCATCTTCGATCAGCGGCTGCAGCGGCCCCAGTTTTCTGAGCAGATCAAATGTCCTTCTTGCAAGTGTGTATTTGTCTGTCGCTGTCAGGTAATACTCTCTCTCCGACAGCCTGATCTCCTGGAGGATCCGTTCTCTGACATCTTCATCCGAAAGTTCTCTGCTGTAGTCCATCCGCGCCAGGATGGTGTCTGCAATCTCCCTTGTCAGCTTCTGCAGTTCAGCCGCCGTCAAGATGAATCACTTCCACCTTCTGTTCAAATCCCTGGCGCATCCGGACAAGCTGTTCTCTGAAGAAGGCGACTGCCCTGCCATCTCCCGGATCTGCTCCCTCAACCAGCCGGATCCGGCTGCTCTCCCGGAACAGCTGCAGCGCTCTTTCTCCGTAAAAATCGATCTCCAGGACAATCACGCGGTATTCCTGCAGCGTGCGGAGCTGGCGGATCAGGGCCGCCGTCTCCTCCTCGGTCAGCTCC
>CACZFV010000296.1 GCA_902780465.1 uncultured Lachnospiraceae bacterium | reverse complement strand
GTGATACATGATATTGTCAGATAGAAGTCAGGAGGATCAGGAGATGGCAGAGCTTGGAAATGTACAGCAGCTGAAGGCGATGCTTCAGAGACTGGGAGCAGGTGAAGACCTGGCTTCTGTGAGAGAGGACTTTGTGAAGGAGTTCAAGGATGTTCCGGTGAAGGACATCATGGCGGCGGAGCAGGAGCTGATTAAAGACGGAGCAGATCCCAGAAAGATTACGAAGCTCTGCGACCTGCACTCGGCGCTTTTCCACGGCAAGACGCGCTTTTCCACGGCAAGACGGAAGGCGAGGTCATCCGCGAGCAGAAGCGGATGAAAAAGCAGGATCTTCTTCAGCTTCCGGAAGGCCACCCGGTCGATTACTTTATCCGCGAGAACAGTGCACTTGAGCTCATTCTGAACAATCTGCAGATGGCGCTTGAGAATGGCGGACACGATGACAAGGTTCAGCTGGCAATGGTCCGCCTGAAGAAGATCCGCGCCTTGTACGGGAAGAAGGAAGAGCTGATCATGGCCCCGCTGGAGCGCTATGGCATCACCGGCCCGAGCGAGGTGATGTGGGGCGTCGACGATGAGATCAAGGCGGAGGTGGGCAGGCTCGCCCGCGGCCTTCAGAGAACAGGCGCAGAGGAGCTGAAGGAACCGATTCTTGCGGTGATCAGGCGCATGCGCGAGATGATCTACAAGGACGAGAACATCCTTCTGCCGATCGCGATGCAAAACCTTACGGATGATGAGTGGGTGGATGTCTACCGCGATCTTCCGGAGATGGGGCCGGTCTTCATCACGGAGATTCCGAAATGGGCGCACGGGGAGCAGGTGCTCATGGAACGGGCGCAGGCGGAGAAAAGCGCGGCAGAGGCGGAGAACAGGAAGACGCCGGCATCCGGCGCGGATTTTGAACAGGCAGTCGTTCATTTCGATGGAAATGGATCTGAGAGCCCTGCCGGCGAGATGACGGTCGCACAGCTGCGCGGTCTGATGAAGATCCTGCCGCTGGACATCACCTTCATCGACGGCCAGATGATCAACCGTTTCTACAAAAATGGGGACAAGGTTTTCTCACGACCGCTCTCGACGCTTGGACAGTCAACCTACCAGTGCCACCCGGTGCCGATCCGCACGGTCGTGAAGAATCTGACGGATGATTTCAGGAGCGGTGCGAGGGACTCCTTCACACGCTGGATCCCGAACCCGGACCGGCCGGTGAAGGTGACCTACCTGGCGGTCCGTGACAAGGAAGGAACCTACCTTGGCGCGGCGGAAATCATCCAGGATATGACGGAGGCGTTCCGCCAGTTCCGCAGCATGGAAGCCGCTTCGATGAAGGCGGAGGCGCTGAAGGCCGCAAAGACGCAGCCGGATCAGGCGTAACAAAGATACAGCCGGGTCAGGCGTAACAAAAAATACATCCGGATCAGACGTAACAAAGATGCTGTTGGATCAGGGATAACAAAGACCAGCCGGATCAGACATCACACAGGAGACCGGGGACGGGACGGCGGGATCTTTGGTAGAAAAAACAGGAGGAAAGGGCGATGGGTATGCTTCAGATGAAGAGAGTCTATGAGGCGCCGGAGGAGCAGGACGGCTATCGGATTCTGGTTGACCGCCTCTGGCCGAGAGGGATCAGCAGGGAAAAGGCGAAACTGGACCTCTGGGCGAAGAGCATTGCGCCGACAAACGAGCTCCGGGCCTGGTACGGGCATGTGCCGGAGCGGTTCGGGGAGTTTGCCAGAAGGTACCGGGAAGAGCTGAAAGGCAATCCAGACATGGAGTCGTTCAGAATGCTGGCAGCAAGAAAGCTTCAGGATGGAAATGTCACCCTTTTGTATGCGGCGAAGGAGGGTGCACTCAGCAATGCCGCCGTCCTTCTGGAAGATCTGAAGGGTTGAGCATATGGGCTGCAGTCTGCCGGCTGCCGGGACCAGGCGTCCCGGTGGCTGGTTTTTCTTTTTTCGGAGCATCGGTTCAAAAATTGCGTTTCAAAAATCGAAGATTTCCTTGACACATACCCCCTAAGGGTATAACATGCTGTTGTCAGCG
>CACZFV010000295.1 GCA_902780465.1 uncultured Lachnospiraceae bacterium | reverse complement strand
TCTCGATGAGTCCTTACCAGAAAAATGTGCTTTTCCTCTTCTGCGGGTGCAGCCGGAGGATGCTGAAAGCCCTGGTGTGGGAGGGGGATGGCTGGCTAGTCATGACAAAAAAACTTACAAACGGACGTTTCCAGTGGCCACGGGATGAAGAGGAGGTAAGATCCCTGACCCATGAACAGTTCCTCAGGCTCATGAAAGGATTCACACTTGACGGCACCATTAAGGAGGGAGTGCCTAAATACTGGGGCTAGGTTTTCCGTATTCCATGCGGGAAAGGATACATCTGAGCTGTAGATTCAAATAAAAAATAAATATTTCCGCGCCGGGGACATAGTTCCCCGGTATTTTTTGCCCCGAACATAGGTATATTTATCTTGTTTCTATACCTATTTATGCTTGACAAATAGGTATAGATATGCTACTATTATTGGGAAGGGAGGTACCTGAAATGGGCATCACGAAAAGTACAGATAAAAAGACAGGGATCACATATGTTTACTCCAGCGAATCATACTGGGACAAGGATCTTAAGGCGCCGCGCAACCGCAAGAAGCTGATCGGGAAGATCGACAAGGAGACCGGGGAGATCGTACCGACAGGGAAAAGGGGAAGGAAGCCTAAAAATGCAGCCTGTTCCCAGGAAGGAACGGATTATAAGGCACTCTATGAGGAAGCAAAGGAACAGCTCCTGCAGAAAGAACAGGACATCCAGGCGCTCCGGTCGGAGCTTTCGGAATTGAAGGCATCTCTGAAGCAGGCAGACCAAAGGCTGGAGAAAATACGAAGCATACTTAAATGAGGAGCATCCCGATGGCAGCCGGAAAAATGAATGCAGGGACACAGAAGAAAAAGAATACGGCCCATATCCCCGGATTCAGGTTCTGCCGGTACGAAAAAAGCCAGCTGGAATCCATGGATAAGGAGCAGCTGGTCGCGATCGTGCTCGAACAGCAGGAACAGCTCACGGAAGCAGGCAGTATCCTGAAAGAGCAGGAGCATGCAATCCGGCACATCACGGAACAGCTCAACCTCAGGAATGCAGACCTTTACGGTCCCCGCAGTGAAAAGAGCAGGAAACTTCAGGATGACCGGGACAAAGGCGGAAAGGATGAGCCGGAGGCCGAACAGGAGGAGCAGCCCGGTTCCAGCCCTGCTGATGAGGAAGACGGAACCGGCACAGCCGGGAAAGAAGAGGCCGGGAACGGAAAATCGGACGGCGGAGATCCGGCAGAAGGTAAAAAGAAGAAGGGCCAGCCCCGGCGGAAGGAAGGCTGTGTTGACGACATCCTAACGGAAAAATCCACGAGATGCGTTTTTCCCGCGGCGATATTGTGGAAGAGATCCATGTGAAGACCGTCATCGATCCGGAAAGCGGGAAGCCCTTCCAGCCGGCACTTGCGGAAGACCTGAAGTTCCAGCCGTTCAGCTATTTCTCCGAGGATGTCCTTGCCTATGCGTTCGACCAGCGTTTCACAATGGCAGTGCCGTTCTACAGGCTGGAGAAATGGATGGAGCGCAACCGCCTGTATATCAAAAGGCAGTCAATGGCCGCCTGGGCCATCCGTCTGGATGCCGGGCTGTTCCAGGCCCTGATCGAACGCATGTGGTACCATCTGCTCCGTTGCGGAAAGATCCAGATCGACGAGACACCGGCCATTGTGAACCAGGTCCGCAAAAGAGACGATGAGCCCACATCCCTCTGCTATATGTGGAATTTCCGGACCAGTGAACTGCTGAAAGATATCCCCGCCGTGATCATCTTCCACTTCGATGAATCACGGGGTACAGAAGTACTGGAGGAGTGCCTGCCAGGGTATGTCGGGGTGATCATGTCGGACGGTCATTCCCCGTATCACGGGTTCGCTGAAAAGAGCGGTGGAACGGTCACAAATGCAGGCTGCCTCAACCATGCGCGGACACGTTTTGCACGGGTGCTGCGCGCTAATCCGGAACTCCGGAAACTGGCTGCGGAAGGCAGGGAAGAGGTCCCTGCATGCAAAGCGATCGAGCTGTTCAAGAAGATCTTCAGGGGACAGGCTGAAAGGACGGCAGGAAAAAGTAAGGCCTGTATTCGAGGAGCTTTCTGCTTATATAAAGAGCTTTGGCGCGGATGATTTCGACCAGTCCGGCCTTATGTATGATGCCCTGCAGTATTTCATCAATCAGGAAAAGTATCTGAGGGGTTTTCTTGATGACCCCCTTATCCCTGCGCACAACAGTGCATGCGAACGCGATAATGCCGGATTTGCCGTGCTCCGCAACAACATAAAGTTCATCGATTCGATCTCCGGTGCCGTGGCAACGGCTGATCTGTATTCGCTTGCAGCCACGGCGAAAGCCCACAACATTGATTTCTTCAGCTATATGCGCTATGTCCTGAAAGAACTTCCGGCATTTCTTGCGGACCAGTCTTCACGGGATTACCGCAACATGCAGGGATTGGATGCTTTCCTGCCCTGGTCCCCGGAATGCCGGAAAAAAATAGATGAAGAGTGGGATCGTCGGAAAGAAATCGTGTCGAGCGGCTCCCTGTTCCCAAGAGAAGATATGCATCAGGCGGTTACAAAGCGCCTGAGAGCATTGCAAGCCGGACAATGATATGATGGTAGTACCCGAAATAATGAATCCAGGGAGATGCGTTGACGAATGCATCCCTCTGGATTTTATCATTTCTGCCATGTCTGTACCAGTATGCTGGTTTTCTACCGTTTACGCATTTTTCGGCGCAATTGTCAAGCTTTTTTTTAAAAAAAGCAAAAAAATCAGAGGAAATTTTTCCTCTGACTTTATATACTGAAAAATGATTTTTTAATTTTGGGGACAGGGGGATTCCTTATCTAAATGACATTGGGACGGTTCTTCCGGCTGGTATTTTAACGGACATTGGGGACAGTTCTTCCCTGAAGCGGACACCCACAGTCCGCTTCGCTGCCTGCTCGTGAACCGATACCCGCTTCGCTGCCTGCCCGTGAACTGACCCCCTCTTCGCTGCCTGCCCGTGAACCGACACCCGCTTCGCACCACACGCGGCGCGGCAAGAACGCCGAGGCTCTCTTGATATGTGGGAGACTGCCTGTATCGGTTCAAAAAGAGCACAGAGCAAAGCCCTGCGCCCTCACCGAAAGCCGGCTCAGCCGACTTCCTCGTAAACTACCGCCTCGAGCGGTGCCAATGTTCCCTTCACACTCTCTCCGTTCGATCCGAGAAGCAGCTCGGCATTCTCCACGCAGGCTGCATCATACTGAGCTTCCTCCGTCGAGAAATTGACCAGGACCGTAGCCTTCCCGGCTTCGCTCGTCCGCGTAAAGGCAAATATCTGCTCGTCGTCGTGGAACAGCTCCTCATAGCTGCCCTCGCTCAGCTCTTCATGTTCTCCGCGGATCTTCGAAAGCTTGATATACCAATTCAGGATCGAATCAGGATCGTTCATCTCCGCTGCCACATTATAGGTCGCATAATCATCATAGACCGGCAGCCACGGTGTTCCCGTCGTGAATCCGGCATTCTCGGAATCATCCCACTGCATCGGGGTGCGGGCACTGTCGCGGGCGAAGTGGTGTACGCCTTCCATGGCTTCCTCCTCGGAATGGCCTTCCTTTATGGCAAAATCATAATGATTCTTCGTGGAAATATCATTATAATCGTCGATCGACGGCCATGCAACATTGACAAATCCGAGCTCCTCGCCCTGCATAATGAACGGCGTACCGCGCATCGTAAGTACGAGCGTCGCAAGTGCCTTGCCGCCCGCATTGCGGTCCGCATCCTTCGGAAGGAAATGGCTGATCGACCGCGGCTGATCGTGATTTTCGAGGAACATCGGATACCAGCCGTTTGTCCGGGACGTCGTTTCCTGGCTCGCTGTGAACAGGGCTTTGAAATCCGGAAGCGTCCAGTCGCGGGTCTCGCACCAATTTGTCTCATCCGGCAGATCGATCACGACATGGTTGAACTCGAATACCATGTCAAACACGCCGTCCGCT
>CACZFV010000294.1 GCA_902780465.1 uncultured Lachnospiraceae bacterium | reverse complement strand
TGGAACCAGACTCACGGTTTCACTCCGGAAGATGTGAAGAAGGATCTGGAGGGGCTCCAGACCATGCGAAACCTCGGCCGCAACATGGCTTTCCTGATCAAGGCCATTGCTGCTGAGAAGGGAAAGTCCGGACTTCCATTGGAAGAGCACGATTCCTTCACCAGTTTCCCGGATGGAAAGTAATTCCCTCTTAAAGCGAGCGATTTATCATGGCTGCCAAATACCTCATTCTGGCTGCCGAGCTGCGCCAGCTCTGTGCACAGCTCCACCGCCAGGGCGAACGGGAACTCCCCAGTGAACCGGAACTATGCCGTCAGACTGGCTACAGTCGTCAGACGGTGCGGCATGCGCTGAAGCTTCTGGAGCAGGAAGGATCCTTGATCCGAATCCGCGGCAGCGGAACTTACCTTGCCGATTCATTTCCCGGTATCGGGCGCATCGCGGTCATTGTCTGCTGTGAAGAAGAGTATCTCTATCCCCAGCTCTTGCGGGACATTGATTCTGTCTTTCAACAGCGTGACTACCGGGTGGAAACTTACTTTACCGATAACCGGATCGAAAAAGAACGGGAGGCTCTGACCCGAATTCTGGCCGATCCTCCCGCCGGTATTCTGATTGAAGGTGCCAAAACCGCTCTTCCCAGTCCGAATCTGGATCTGTTCACGCGGATTGACAAGCTTGGCATTCCCCTTGTATGGCTCCATGCGCCGCACATCGTCCCTGTACACAGCCCCTGTGTACAGGACGATAACGTCGGCGGTGCCCAGCTGCTGACCAGGTATCTGCTGGACAAGGGGCACCGGGACATTGCAGGGATCTTCAAGTATGATGACCTCCAGGGTCACGAGCGCTATCGGGGATTCATCAAGGAGCTTGTTTACGCCGGCCGGCCGCCAACGGATGCTCAAATCCACTGGTACGGAACCGAAGAACGCAATGCAATTCTGAAGGGAAGACTGGACTGGCTGCATCGCGTTGTCCATACTTGTATCACTCCTTGTACCGCGGTCATCTGTTACAACGACGAGATCGCTTATCCCCTGATCCAGTGTCTCCGGGCTGCAGCCTTGCGTGTACCGGAGGATATCGCCGTGGTCAGCTTTGACAACAGCCACTACTGCTACCTGAGTCCGGTTCCCATCACATCCCTCGGACACGAGCGTCACCAGATGGGCAGCTCTGCCGCTTTGACGCTGCTTGCAATGATCCGCGGCAAAAAAGCACATTCCATACACTTGCCCTGGACACTCTACGAGCGCAGGAGCGGCTGATCCGGAACCACACTCGTATGCATCAGTAATCTCTGGCCTCGATCATTTCTTCCGTAATCGTATTCGAAGAGAAGAAGGTCTCATCCACATAGGTTTCTTTCGCGGGTTGTTCCCCTGCATCCAGCTGTCGGATCAGGGAGGCAACCCGCGGTCCGTGCAGGGGGTTGCATTCCACGCAGAGATTGATTTTCCCTTCCAGACAAAACCGAAGCGCATCCCGCACCGCATCAAAGGACAGAATCATGACTCCGCCCTCGCCGCCATAGGGAATCCCCGCCTCTTCCAGCGCACGGATTGCGCCAAAGCTCATGTTGTCGTTTTCACTGTAGACTACGTCGATCTGTTCCCCGCGCTGCAGGAAATCTCTCACAAGCTCATAGCTTTTGGCCTCGGTGTACTCCCCGGGAAGCTTTGCAACGATCTCCCATGAGGGATGGACTTCAACCGCCTCGTCCAGTGCACGGCTGCGCATGATCTGGGCTGTTGCCCCGTCGGTGCCCTGGATATGGAGAATGCGCAGAGGCTCATCCTCTCTGCCCTGCTCCCGCAGCATTCCCATCTGAATTCCTGTCATATAATTGAAGAGGATCGACCCGAGGAGGAACAGCAGGTTCCGCGGGTTCCCCCAGGCATAAAAAAGAAAGCTGATCAAAACCAGCACTGTTTTTTTTGCCTTCTGCGGAACAATCCATACCAGAAATACCGTCAGCGGCAGGAATATGAAAATAAAATACAA
>CACZFV010000293.1 GCA_902780465.1 uncultured Lachnospiraceae bacterium | reverse complement strand
ACGGAAGAGGAGGCCATCCGCGGCATCCATGACCGCCTGATCGCCTCGATCCGGACCAGGCTTGACGCGGATGCTCCGCTTGGCTTCCTGCTCTCCGGCGGACTCGATAGTTCGCTGGTCTGCGCGGTGGCGGCAAGGACGCTTGGGAAGAAGATCCGCACCTTCGCGATCGGGATGGATACGGATGCGATCGATCTGAAATATGCCAGACAGGCGGCGGACTTTATCGGAGCGGAGCACACCGAGTTCTATATGACGAAGGAGGATGTCATCCGGGCGCTGCCGGATGTGGTTGCCCTCCTAGGAACCTGGGACATCACCACCATCCGGGCCAGCATGGGCATGTACCTGTGCTGCAGGGCGATCCATGAGCAGACGGACATCCGGGTCCTGATGACCGGGGAGATCTCCGATGAGCTGTTCGGGTATAAATACACCGACTTCGCGCCGGGGCCGGAGGCTTTCCAGGCGGAGGCCAAGAAGCGGATCGATGAGCTCTACATGTACGATGTGCTCCGGGCAGACCGCTGCATCTCGGTCAACAGCCTTGAGGCGCGGGTGCCGTTCGGGGACAGTGCATTTGTCCGGTATGTTATGGAGATCCCGCCGGAACTCAAGATGAACCACCATCAGATGGGGAAATATCTGCTGCGGAAGGCCTTTGAGAAGGACCACATCCTGCCGGAGGAGATCCTGTTCCGGGAGAAGGCAGCCTTCTCCGATGCGGTCGGCCACTCGATGGTCGATGACCTGAAGGCCTATGCGGAAAGCATTTACAGCGATGAGGCATACGAGAAGAGAAAGACGCGTTATGCGTACCGCACCCCATTTACAAAAGAAAGCCTCCTGTACCGGGAACTGTTTGAACACTGCTACCCCGGACAGGCTGAAATGATTGCCGATTACTGGATGCCGAACAGGGCGTGGGAGGGCTGCCAGGTGGATGATCCGTCCGCCAGGGTCCTCGCAAACTACGGCGCCAGCGGGAAATAGAGAAGCACGATTCAGGACCGACGAGAAGTGGAAAGAACACCTGCAGAAAGGATGAGAAGATGGAAATGATGGAAAAGAGTACGGGATTGCCGGAACTGTTCGGCAGCATGGTATTTGGTGAGAAGATCATGAAAGAACGCCTTTCCAAGGCGACATTCAAGGCGTGGAAGACCTGCGTGACGAGCGGATCGGAACTGCCGCTGGCGGCTGCAAATGAGATCGCCGAGGCGATGAAGCAGTGGGCCATCGGAAAAGGGGCCACGCACTACACGCACTGGTTCCAGCCGATGACCGGATCGACCGCAGAGAAGCATGACAGCTTCATCGAGCCGGTCGGAGACGGAACCGTTGTCATGGAGTTCTCCGGGAAAGAACTGGTCAAGGGAGAACCGGATGCGTCGTCCTTCCCGTCCGGCGGCCTGCGGGCGACCTTCGAGGCGAGAGGGTATACGGCCTGGGATCCGACATCCTTCGCATTTGTCAAGGACGGAACCCTCTATATCCCGACCGTGTTCTGTGCGTATTCGGGACAGGCACTCGATAAGAAGACGCCGCTCTTAAAGTCCATGGACGCGGTCAGCAGGGAGTCAATCCGGATCCTCCGACTGTTCGGGGATACCGAGACGAAGCGGGTCACCGCCCAGTGCGGACCGGAACAGGAGTATTTCCTGATCGACAAGGGACTTTATCAGAAGCGGGAAGACCTGAAGCTGACCGGAAGAACCCTCTTTGGCAACAAGCCGCCGCGCGGCCAGGAGCTGGAGGATCATTACTTCGGACAGCTGAAGCCAAGAGTCGCAGCCTTCATGAAGGATCTTGATGCCGAGCTCTGGAAGGTCGGCGTGCTCTCGAAGACCAAGCACAACGAGGTCGCACCGTCCCAGCATGAGATGGCACCGATCTATTCGGATGCGAACCAGGCTGCGGACCAGAACCAGCTGACCATGGAGATGATGAAGGTCGTCGCAGACCGGCACGGATTCCACTGCCTTCTGCACGAAAAGCCATTTGCAGGTGTCA
>CACZFV010000292.1 GCA_902780465.1 uncultured Lachnospiraceae bacterium | reverse complement strand
CATAGGTGTTGCCCTCTATCACGCGGGTTGAATGAGTGATCTTATCTTTCTGGTACAGCTGAGAGAAGATTTCGCGCGGGATGTCAGCATCTTCAATGGCACTAAATGTGACATTTTTCATGTTTTTCGGCTTCATCGCCTCAAATCCGCTGTCGGACATGCCGTAGGAAATGAGGTTCCCGCGCTTAAAGCCAAACTCGTGCAGCTTTGCGTAGATGGCCTCTACCGCGTACGCCGGAAGGGAGCGGCCCTTCTCGCTTTCAGAAAGGATATCTTCCATCTGGCTTTGCGTAACAAGGCTTTCAAGCTCTGCTCGCTTTTCTTCGATCTCTTCTTTCAGGCCGCCAAAGCCGGTGTACAGGCTTAAAACGGGCTGCTCTTTTCGGGTCGCCCTCCGATCATCCCTCTGTATTTCCTTAAGCACTGAAAGGGCATTAAGGTTTCGGGCCATCCGGTTTGCGTTGTCGGCCTCTTCGTAGGACTCCCGCGTGACAGCATAGTTTGTCCGGATTCCCGTCGTTTGCGCATTGTTTTGCCGGCGGGCATTCCTCCGCTGCTCCCTGCGCCTTTCTAATAAAAGGTCCGGCCATGAGCGGCGGTATAAAACAGCGTAAGGCTGCGGGATGCGCATGGTGAAACTTAATTCCTGGCCGCTTTCCTGGCTGTTTGTAAGCTCGTTCAGGGTGATCCTTGCGCTTTCCTCGTCTACTTCACTTACCGTGTAACGGCCACCGCCGTACATAACAAGGTCGCCCGGGCTAATGTTTGGCTTATTGAAGTTGGTCGGGTCTGTGTATTCATAGACAAAAGGACCCTCCCCGATCTCTTCATGCATTTCAAGATCAGGGTCTTCACTAAGGTATGATGCCCAGTCGCCATAATATTCCAGTGCATACTGGCTGTTTATCCCCGGATTTTCTGAAATGTTTACGGCGATCAGGTACTGTGCGCCATATGCGTTCTCCAGGACGCCTTCAGCATTTGGGCCGGCGATGTTTCGAACTTCATACAGATCCCCTCGGAAGGTAAAGCGAGATCCAGGCTGAAGATGGATTTCCTTCTTTTCAGGCGCCTTTTCAGGTTCTGCTTCAGGCTCTGGCTCGGCCTCGGCCTCTTCCATCTCCTGCTCTTCTGATGACGCCGCTTCAATTACCGCTTCTTCCTGCTCCTCCTCTGTCGGGATCTGCGGATCATCCGCATATTCCTGTTCGAGCTCTTCATAACCGGGCACTTCTTCCGGAGACTGCGAAATGTCCCATATGAAGCTTGCCTGGCCGGATTCATCCCATCTGGTCTGCGGAAGGTCTGGTGTGTTTATCTCACCTGATAAACCAGGTTCCTCACCGTCTCTTCTTCTGCCAGAAGACTCGCCATCTCCTCTTTCTGCACCTGTGACAGGAATGTCCCGTTCTTCTCCTTCGCCCTGGATTTGCGGATCGCTTCTGTCTCGATCAGGATCTGTTCTTCTGCCTCTGTCTGGATCTGCATTGCCAGCGTATACAGGTCTCCCTGCATCAGATGTCGGTTGTACAGTGCGTTGTGGTTCTCCCGCATGAACTGGATCCACATCCTGCCCCACTTCCCGATCTCCGGCTTCTCCATCCCCGCTGTCATGTTCGGCATCCAGTGCTCTCCCCTGCGGTGGTACGTGATCCCGGTCTGTGGGTCTGTCCGGAGCAGCAACGGGCTGACCTGCGGTGTTGCTTCTGCTTTCATCATCTGTGTTTTCTCCTCTCTCTTGGGTAGTTTGAGCGGCAGTTTCCTTTTCCGGCTCTTCAATGGCTCTTTCTTCTGAGATCTGCGCTGCATGGCGCAGGACAAGGGATGTGATCGGAGTGCTGATATCATTGATGCTGCCGGTAAGCGCAAGGATGCTTCCGGCGTCATTCATCGTCGTGATAAAACTAAAATCACTCTCTGTATACCCGGCGGCATCTATGCCAAGACGGCGGCTGGCAACATATGACGCGCTCTTTACAAGGAAATCCTGGATCATCGCCCCGTTGGTGATGATCTCCATGAA
>CACZFV010000291.1 GCA_902780465.1 uncultured Lachnospiraceae bacterium | reverse complement strand
AGCAGGCCGGCGCCGGCATATAAGACAGAAACAAGAAGGCGGGAGAAAATGAGAATTCATTTTCTCCCGCCTTTTATGTTCCGAAGAGTCAGCCCTGATCAGGCTCTAAGCATCAACTCTGCAAGTCCTGAGCACCATACGCCTCAGACCTGCTCAGCGATATACCCGCCGCAGTATTCACATTTTCCATCGGCAGTCACTTCCGTCTGCGCACCGCAGAACGGGCAGATCGCGATCTTCGGAGCCGCGCTGGCAGCTTCCTTCTCCTCACGGACAATATCCTGCGCACCCGTCAGGGCAGCAGTGATGTCTTCGCCGATCTTCTCATACTTGGCATACTCCGGATTGAGATGGGGATTGGCCGCCTGAAGCGCCGCGCCGGCACCGGCTGCCGCATTCAGGATATTTCCGAGAAGGCCGGCCTTCGGGTCGGTGCTGAATCCTGCCCCGGCGGCTGAGTCGATCTCAACGCGGCTGTTGTTCAGATCAAACTTCATTTCATCAAAATACGGGTTATTGACATTGATGATGTACTTGAAATTATATCTGTAGGTATAACGCGGGGGATTGTAGGAGACATATTCGGTCCTGTCGCCGTTCTTGACCTCGCGCTTCTCCTCAGTCCGGTCCTCATCCACATCCACGCGGCATCCGGTGATATCCGAAAATGAGATCACGTCCGGGTTTGTCTCGGTGATCTTCCTGGGATCCCTCGTCAGGATAAACTTCCTGGCGTCTTCATCCAGAAGAACGTTCCAGCGGTCACAGGCGATCGTGCGGGTCGTATGGAAATTCTCCACAGCCTTCAGGTTCTCCTCACGGTATGCAAGCTGCTCTTTGATCTGCTCTACAGTACTGTGTCTGCGCTCGTCAAACCAGGGGGAGAGTTTCTTCGCGCACTCCTTGCAGCAGTTGCCGTCTTCCAGCTTCCGGTTTCCCAGAAGGCCAATCTTCTCGCCGCACACATCACAGTATTTCTTATCAAAAAATCCCATAATACCCAGCTCCTTTCCTGCTTCTCTTGTATTCTGATTTCTTTTCCGACAGATATTTCCCGGGAGACCCGCCGGACCGGCTGCCTGCAGACAGTATCGCCGTCCGCACAGTCCCCCTTATATAAAACATGTTATCAGAAATCAAAACCTGCATCATCCTACTTTTGATGCATTTCACTTCCAGAAAGGCTCGATCATGGGCGCATAGCGCACCTTCACGCCGATATGGTCCGTGTAGGCCTTCAGATGCAGGAAGGCTCTCCGGTAGGCCTGCTCCGGCGTTCTGCTGCGGATGGCTTCGGCGATATCCTTCTGTGATACCTCCTCATGCTCTTTGCGAAAGCTTTCCTCGCCGAAAATCCGGAATATTTCAAAGGAAGTATCATAGACCACCCGGAGAATCGCCCGCTCAATATCGGCCAGCATCTCGTTGTGGGCAATGTCCGCCATCAGCTCATAGAAGCCGCGTGCATTGGCCTCTCCCTGGTGCTCCTCTGCGTATAATACCAGCTTTTCGCACTCTTCATCTGTGGCAAATACGCTCGCCATCCGCGCCAGCATGGATTCCATGACAATCCTGGTTTCCAGCACATTGCGGATGTCATGGGTGCCCAGGTCGGACTCGATGAGCGGATACTTTACCGCAACCTCCAGCCGCCGGTGATTGACAAAATAGCCCTTCCCCTGGGCGCCTGTAATATATCCCGCCGCCGAAAGCGCAGAAAGCGCTTCCCGCAGCGTGGGAAGGCTGACCTGCAGCATTTCCCGGAGCTCCTTCTGGGAAGGCAGCTTATCTCCCGGCTGGTACTGGCCGGAGGAGATCATGCGCAGGATATACTGCTCCACCTGCTCCACCACCGGAAGACGGGAGATAAGCTCCGCATCCATTTCTCTCTGTTCCATATCTCTGTTCTCCTGTCTGTTTTGTATTCCATCGGACTCCCTGCGTCAGTCCGTCTTCCTGTCCGCCTCCCGAATCACCTTCGTCAGCCGGCCGCTCTTAATATACTGATAGGCAGTCTCCATCTCCTC
>CACZFV010000290.1:726-2765 GCA_902780465.1 uncultured Lachnospiraceae bacterium | reverse complement strand
AATGCCGTTCTTCCGGTCTGACAAACCAGGCCTGGTGCGAGCAGAACGGCATCTCTTTAAAGAACTATTACTACTGGATCGCCAAGATCCGGAAGCTCGCGATTGAAGATCTTCCGCGCAAGCAGTACGGGGACCCGCAGATCCTGCCCTGTAAACCGGAGCCTGCCGAAACGAAGGACTCTGTTTTTGAGGAAGTGCATCTGCCTGTTTCCACCAAGGTGCACCCTACCGGTTCTCCGGACGCTGTCATCCACGTCAAAGACATCTCCCTTGAGGTGTTTGAGCACACATCGGATCCACTTCTCCGACGATTGATGAAAGCGGTGCAGGAGTGTTAGGCGATCTTTCACATGTCGAGAAGATATATATCCGTACCGGGTATACAGACATGCGCAAGCAGCTGAACGGCCTGGTAGATATGATCCAGTATGAGTTCCGGCTGGATCCATACAGCAATGCAGTCTTCCTTTTCTGCGGCCGCAGGGCCGACAGGATCAAAGCCGTTCATTACGAAGGAGATGGTTTCTGCCTCCTGTATAAACGTTTCGAAAGCGGACAGCTGCAATGGCCGCGCAGCGGACAGGAAGTCAGGCAGCTTTCAGACCAGCAGCTCCGCTGGCTGCTGGAAGGACTGAGCCCGGACCAGCCGAAGGCAGTCCGGAACTGGGCTCCCGCTGTGCCGCCGGATGCCTGAAAACCCGCATAAAACCTGGAAAAATCAGCACTTTTGTGGTACAATTATCTCATCGAAGCGGAAGGATTTCTGTACCATGCCAAGCACTGAACAGGAGTACAAAGACCATATCAGAGAACTGGAACAGCAGGTCCGGCTCCTGAAAGAGCAGGTCGATTTCCTGACCCGCAAACTATACGGCACCAAATCCGAGAAGACATCCGTCCTTCTGATAGAGGGACAGATGTCTCTTTTCGATGAGATAGAGAACAATGCTGACCCCAACGCGGCGGAACCGTCCCTTATAGAAGTCGAGAAACATCTGCGCAAAAGAAAGTACGCCGGCCAGAAAGCAGAACTGATAAGGGATCTTCCACACAAGAAGGTCCTCCATACCATCGATGAAAGCGAGATGGTATGCGAAAAGTGCGGCAGTACCATGGTGCGTGTCGGTGAAGAATTCGTCCGGACAGAAGTCGAGTTTATCCCTGCACGGCTTAAGGTGATAGATCATTACCGGGAGACTTACGAATGCAGGGAGTGCAGGAAAAAAGGTACGACATACATGGAGAAAGCTCCTGTCCCATATCCGCCGGTCATGCATTCCCTGGCGTCCGCATCAACACTTGCGTGGCTGATCCATCAGAAGTTTGAACTCGGAGTCCCGCTGTACCGCCAGGAAAAAGAGTGGGAGGCCATGGGGCTGTCCCTGAGCCGGGCGACGATGTCCAACTGGCTGCTGGTCATCTACCGGGACTGGCTCCGTCACATAGTCGGGCGGCTGAAGCAGGAACTGCTGAAGCAGAAATACCTGCACATCGACGAAACTCACGTCCAGGTATTGAAGGAACCCGGCCGCAAAAACACCTCCGACTCCTACATGTGGGTCTACTGCAGCATAAAGGATGCCGCCGAACCGGTACGCTTCTTTGAATACCAGCCCGGACGGGGAGGAAAATATCCGGAAGCATTCCTGAAAGGCTACAATGGTTTTATCCATACGGATGCTTATTCCGGATACAACGGTATTGCAGGAGTAAAACGGTGTCTCTGTTATACCCACCTGCGCCGTTCCTTCGCGGATGCCCTGCCAAAAGATCTTAAGGATCCTGCTGCTACTAAACCGGCAGAAGCGATCCTGCGTCTGAATAAGATCTTTAAGATCGAAAGTGAGCTGGCCGGGCTTTCCCCTGAAAAAAGAAAAGAAGAACGGACCCGCCGCGAGAAGCGCCTTCTCGAGGACTTTTGGTCATGGGCTGAAAAGAATGCCGCTGGTGTCCTTCCGAAATCCAAGCTGGCCACAGCTTTCGGATACGCTCTGAACCATAATGATGAATTCTTTAACTACCTGGAGGACGGGAACTGC
>CACZFV010000290.1:0-700 GCA_902780465.1 uncultured Lachnospiraceae bacterium | reverse complement strand
TGCTCCATCAGCAACTCACTGGCGGAAAACTGTATCCGCCCGTTTGTGATCGGCCGTAAAAACTGGCTGTTTTCCGGCAGCCCGAAGGGCGCTGAGGCAAGTGCGGGAATCTACACACTTGTAGAGACTGCCAAGGCGAACGGACTGTCACCGGAGAAATATATCAAACACATCCTGGCTGACATGCCGGGAAGTGCATTCCTTGAATATCCGGAATATCTTGACGATTACCTTCCCTGGGATCCATACATCAAAGAAATCTGTACATGACCATTAATCCCTCAGAATAAAGGATTAGTGGTCATTTTCATATCCACTGTTTTATTTGACGCTTACGAATCAATTCCTGAATCAATCCCTGAATCAATCCCTGAATCAATTCCTGAATCAATCGCTGAATAGAAGGAGTCAAAGAAAATACCTGAAACGAGTCAAAAAAATACCTGCAAAACCACAAAACCCGGGGGCCTAACGGCCCCCGGGCATAATAACAAGTTTTGGTTTTAGCTTTGTTATATTGTCTTCTATAATACTTATATCTGTTTCTCCTAAAAACATTATATCTTCATTGTTTATTCCAAGCCTATCTGCTCTAATTTTAATTTGCTGCGCTGATTCTTCTCCAGATACATATAAAACCTTTCCTTCTCCTTGTACCTTGTCACAAATTTGTAAAATCAAAGTAGACTTACCAATTCCT
>CACZFV010000289.1 GCA_902780465.1 uncultured Lachnospiraceae bacterium | reverse complement strand
AGTTCCGTCAGTCCGGACAGAGGTCCAAGATCCGTCACCTGGTTGTTGCTCAGTTCCAGGCTCTCGAGTTTTTTCAGTTCCGCAAGCACACTGAGATCAGAGATCTGATTGCTGTCCAGATACAGGTACTCTATACTTCCCATACCTTTCAGGAAAGAGAGATCACTGATACCGCAGGACTCCAGTCTCAGGTTTTCGAGTCCTTTCAGGGAAGAAAGCGCAGAAAAATCCCGGTCCTTTGCTTCTGTCACTGACAGATAGTAAAAATCTTCCATGTCTGCCAGCATGGAAAAGTCCTTGATCTGATCTCCCCCCACTGATAAATACCGCAGATTTTTTCCTCTCAGATATTCATCCAGGTCCCGCACCGGATTCCCTTCGATCGAAAGTGAATCAAGTTCCGGCAGATATTTCAGTCCGGAGGCATCCGTTATCTCATTGCTGGATACCCGGAGCAATTGCAGCTGAGGCAGGTCAGCTGCAAAGGAAAGGTCACGGAGGCCGCAGTTTATGATATCCAGATCAGTCACGGAGCTTTGCTTCAGTTCCGACAGGGCGGGAAGCTCCTTCTGGTCATATAAATAAAGCCTTGTACAGGAAGGCAGGAATCTCATATCCCGGAACGTCTTTACCTGATACTGTTCCCTGCTCCCGTTGTTGTATGGAATATCATGCCAGGAAAGGGATTCTACCTCCTCGCACTCATAATTTGTGATCTTTTCCTCTTCTGCTTTCCCCAGCTCCGCCCGGACCATGGCCTCGATCGTCTTGTCTTCAAACTTCCTCTCCGTCTCCGGATAGTCGCATTCGTAAACATAGGAGCTGGTACTGCAGGGAACCTTGTCCCGTTCCGTCCAGACCTGCAGCGTATTTTCCCCGCGCAGCAGACGGAGCGGCGTTGTATAAATACCTGCCCTGGTCTTATTGTTCTGTTTCAGGCTGTAATGGATCTCTCCTTCCCCTCCGGAAAGGGAGACCCAGGTATCGTCACCAAACTGACCCGGTGCCAGATCCGGCGCTGCGTTTTCAGGGACATATTTTTCAATAAACCAGTCCTGCCCGTTCCACTCCGCGAGACTGACCGCCTTTGAGGCATAGGAGGTGCTGTCCGCGGCTTTCGCGAGCTCAAGGAATGCTTCATAGACTTCCCGGTTTCCGGGCTCGATCTTTGCAGCCATATCCAGGCTTTCCGATGCCACATCGTAGGCCTTCCGCAGGATCTGGACTCTTGCTGCCCCGATGCGGGCCTCCACATTTTTCGGATCCTTCCGCATGGCGTCCCGGAACAGCTCTGCTGCCCCCTCGGCGTCTCCGTTCTCCAGAAGCGCCTGCCCTTCCGTTACGAGGCTGCCTGCATTTCCTCTTCCGGCTGCCGGGGATGTCACCTCTTTCGCCGGTTCCTTCTTTCCGCAGGAGACCAGCAGAAGCCCGGCAAACAGCAGGGCTGCCGCACGCACTTTAATCGTCATCCTCATCCTCCTCCTGCAGCACTGTTTTTCCGCGTTCCCACCGGTCAGTCTTCCGCGGCTGTTTTTCCACCTGCTTCGGTTGCTGTTTTTCCACCTGCTTCTGCGGCTGTATTTCAGGACGCTTTTCCATGCGCGGTTCCGGCTGTTTTTCCGGACGCGGTTCCGGGCGGGTCTGGGGCTCAGGCGGAACATATGCCGGGCGGGCAGGCGCCCTGGGCGGCACATACTCCGGGCGGACTGGCGCCTTGGGCGGCACATACTCCGGGCGGGCAGGCGCCTCAGGAGGCACATACTCCGGGCGGGCCTGTCCGGGATCCGGTGTCACGGCTGTCGCCTCCGAGACATCGGTCCGTATCATATTCTGCATATTGACAGCGGTCTGCACATCCAGCTGTGTTCTGACCCAGGAAAAAAGCCCTGCCAGCAGCCCCGCAAATACTGCGGCTCCGCCGCAGACAAAGACAGGTGACACAGAATGCTCTCTGTAATAACTTGGCAGTTCAAGGATCCCTGTACCCTTCGCTGTCACCAGGAACAGCCCCGCACCGAGCAGGACCGTGTAGCCTGCGGCGATCACCGCGGAGGATATCACTCTTCTGAACCACTTCATCTCTGCTCCTCCGTTATTCCACGATTTCCGTATAGTATCCTGACTTCGCTTCCCCGGTCCCGCTCTTTCCTGAAGCTTTCGGAAGTCCCAGAGTGTAGCGTTTTCTTGTAAAGGCAGGATCGTTCTTCATCCGCACTGTCAGGATTCTGTTCCTGATCTCCTCATCCTCCTCCACAGTGTAGTGAAGGATATAAATGTTCATGATGGCTCTCTGGAGATCCGCGTAGGTGCGGTTCAGTTCCGAGGTATTGGCGGCGAACACAAAGCTTCCGCCGGTCTGGTCGGCGATCCTCTTAAGATAAGCTTCGTTCGCTCCGCTCATACCGATGGTATAGACGTGGATCCCGGCCTGAAGAAGCCTGGCGATCACACCGCCGATCTGTGATTCGCTTGAGTCGTGCCCGTCAGAGAGAAGAATGACATATTTGTTTCCTTCCGCTGAGGCAAGTGATGCCCTGGCGGTCTCGAGACCTGCAGCGATATTTGTCCCGCTGATGACTTCCGACCTCCGCACCGCGCTGCTGACTGCTTCCGTGGAATCTGTCAGGGGAACGATCTCCGAGGCGTCATTACTGAAAGTCACGTAGCTTAAGGTCATGGCTCCGCTGATGGAAGACAGGAACTGGTCAATGGCATTCTTCGCACTGGCAAGCTTTTCGCCCCGCATGCTGGTGCTGACATCCAGCACCACACAGACCGAGGTGCTGCCGGTCCCTTCTCTCTTCTCCAGCGTAAACTCCCTGATGCCGTGAAGTGTATCCTCCAGTTCCAGCATCTCTCTTTCCAGATCGCCTTCTCTGGCGCTGGAAAGTTCTGCAGTGATCTCCGGCCATCCGCTGGTCCTGATCTCCACCAGGCGGATCCCTGTGTAGATCTTCCGGAGATAGGACTTTAAGAACTCTCTGAAGCTGCTCCCTGCACTGCCTGCTCCCTGGGTCAGGTCACCGATCAGCATTTTATAAGCTGCTTCAAAGTCACTGCTGTCGTTGCTGTCCAGATAGTCCCAGAAGCACTCCCGCAGATAAATGAGATCTGATCCCAGCCACTGGCTGCGGTCCAGGCTGCCATCGATGAAAATGCTGTCAAGCTCTCTCTCTGCCTCTTCCTCCCGGTCGGCAGAATACAGAAGACGCGCCATCTGCAGATGCCAGGCAGGAGTCTCCGCTGCTTCCGGAGGAAGGCTGCGGAGATAGTTCACCGCGCGCTTCGCCGCGGTGCTGTCCAGCTCTTTCACCGCCATGCTGTACTCGGTCTTCTTGAGAAGATATGCTCTTCCGTCCTCATTCTCCTTCAGATACGCGGTATCCGTGAGGTGTTCACCCAGCCTGGCCTGCATCTCATCCAGTTCCAGCTGGAGCTCCGTCACCCTCTCCAGATAAGTATCATACTCCTCGTCAGTCTTTCCGTAATCATGGGGAAGGAATCCTCTGGAGAACATCTCCGAGAGCGCGATCTGCGCCCGGAAATCTCCGCTCTCCGCCAGGTTTTCGGTCACCTTGTACGCTGAGCCGTAATCCTTCCGGAGATCTGCCAGCATGAGTTCCGCATAGGCGTCGCCGGAGGATCTCACGTTTCCTGCCTCCGGAAGCTCCTCTTCCTT
>CACZFV010000288.1 GCA_902780465.1 uncultured Lachnospiraceae bacterium | reverse complement strand
TAAGCTCCGTCGGCCCGATGATCACCACCAACCTCAAGAAGGACGAGATCACAGCTCTCGTTTCTCACGCGCTCACCTACCTTAGCTACGAAGTTGAGCAGTATTACGTTCCCACCGAGGGTCTTTGGTACTACAACGACAACACCGACGTTGGCTCCGTAATCGAGATCGCGAACATGGACGCGCAGCGACTTGCCTTCGCGCAGTTCATTTACGAGGACGCGCTCACCTCGCCGACAGGCGAGACCTACCCCGCGCCCACTACCCTTCCCGCGGGATCTCCCGCGACGACTCCCCAGACTACGGGAGCGCCGACGGCACCGCAATTCTAAATACAAACGGCACGCGCAGCGTAATGCTGCGCGTTTTGTTTTTTAAATTTAATATATTGAAACGCGCCTGAAAGTATGATATTATTTTATTACATTGATACCATAAAATCAAAGGAGAGATTAACATGAAAAACAAGCTGTTGAGCGCGGCGCTTGCCGCTGTCATCACCCTGTCCTGCTGCACCGCGTCCGTCGAAAAGCGGTGGATCTCATAGGGGTGGGAGGCGGAAATGACGTTGGTCAGAACACCGTCCTTGCTGATGTTCTGCATGGCGTCCATGCCCCGCAGGTCGTCCCGCGTCAGCTGATGGAGGCCCGCCCGGTCCAGTACGTAGACCCGGGAATCTCCACTCCAGATCACGTCCGTGAGCACCGCACCGGTCTCCGGATCCGTCCGCAGGAGGCAGGCCGCCAGTGTAGTCGGGAAATCCTTCTTCATTCCGCCCTTCAGGGCGCTCTTCGATAAAATGGAATTCTTGCAGGCCGCCATCCGCAGATCCAGGACCTGCTTCATCTCCGCTGCCGGATCGCTGGTCCCGATCCGCCCGGAGCACCAGTCGCTGAACCACCAGGCCAATGCTTCCGAGGCCGCGCGGGAGGCGACGTAGGCGCCGGTCTTCCCGCCGTATTCCTCATAGCGCCGGCTGCCGATCCCGCCGCAGCCGTCCAGCACGGCGAAGAGGCCGGCTTTCTCGTTGACGCTCAGAAGATAGCTGTCCTCGCCCCTGCCTGCGACCTTGTCCTGGCAGAACAGCAGGCTCTGGGAGAAGACGTCCAAGAACCCGTACGGCTCCCTCTTCTCTTCTTCTGTGCGGTTTTTTCCACGAAACAGCATCTTTTTCGGTTCTCCTTCTGCCTCCGGATCAGTGGACCACGGTACCGCCATCCGGATCCGCCGGGGTGCTTTCCGGACGGTGCTTTTCGGCACCCTCTTTGATCCGGTCATAGATCGCGTCTGTGGCTTCTCTGCCCTGTTCTTTCACAGAGGGAAGTTCCTCTTCCTCGTCCGGCTCTTCCTTCGGGAGCTGGTCTTCCAGCTCCGCCACACGGCTCTCGGCCTCGTCCGCGCGCTCTTTCTGCGTTTCGGCCTCTTCCTCCCAGGATTCTGCGGCCTTCTTCCGCTCTTCCGCCTCTTCCTCCCAGGATTCCGCGGATCTCTGCTCCTCTTCCGCCTTTTCCTGCCAGGATTCAGCCTCTGCATGCGCGTCGGCGTAATTGCCCTGCTCTTTTGAGAGCTTCTTCGCCAGGTTGCTGCCTCTTATGCCCAGACCGAGAGATACGAGGCACAGCACACCGATCGGCACGAAGAGCAGCGTTTTCATGCGGTTCGCCTTCTTAAGGCTTTCCTTCAGCTTTCGGATCTCCTGATCCTTCTCCGGGGATCCTCCGGTCCCTTCTCCCGGAAAGGAGCGTACCGGCGGGACCGCCTGCCCTCCCGGCTGCGCGGCGTAACCGGTGCCGCCGGGCATCTGGGTTCCCTGCTGTACGTTCGTATAAGAGGGCTGCGCAGGCATGCCGCCCTGGGCCGCAGGAGTCTGTCCCTGCGGATTCATCCATTCCGGTGCTTCCCGGAAATGAATGAGCTGGTCCGCCTCATGCCCGCAGTTCGGGCAGGGGCCGCCGATCTTCTTCAGTTCTTTTCCACAATATCTGCAAAACATCGTCTGTCTCCGTGACGGAAAGGGGACCGTTCTCATCTGCCGGTCATTTTTGCATCT
>CACZFV010000287.1 GCA_902780465.1 uncultured Lachnospiraceae bacterium | reverse complement strand
GAGACCGCTCCTGTCCCCGAACAGTACTGCCGAAAGGAAGGCGGCGTCCTCCGGCTCACACCCCCTGTAAAGAAGGGAGATGCAGTAAGTCCTGACCCGGTACAGGAACTGACGGACCGGGGCGCATCGCCCGTCCGTGATCCGGAAACCGGTGACGTACATCCGCCGCCGCAAGCCCTTCGCCCGGTAGAAGGATTCCGCGTCAAACTGTCCGGGATTCGTCGCCGGAGGAAATGCGGAAATCTTTCCGAAAACCTCGATCCGGTTTCCGATCTCAGGCTCTCTGCGGCCGTCTGCCCCGCCGCACAGCCCTTCCGGCATGTACAGAAGGGTATCCCCGCAGGTCAGGACCAGCTGTCCTTTCTTCCGCTCCATGGCATTGATCCGCAGAGAAAGCGACTCCTCGTCCGCCGGCACCGGCTGCAGAGAAAGCGGCTCCGCCTCCGCCGGCATCGGCCGCAGTTCCACGGTCATGCGCAGGGCCCCGACGAAAAAAGCACCCGTCAGCATAAGGACTGCCGCCCGGTGCTTTCCGGTTCCGCCGGAAAACAGAAAAAAATCCAACGCAAAACAGACGGCCAGCATCACCGCTGCCGCCTGTACGGAAATCCCTGCCCCTGCCGTGAGCTCTCCAAGTACATACCCGGCCGCCAGGACTTCCCATGGACGTTTCAAATCTTCAGTTTTCTCCTTCGGGGAATTGCCGGATCACGGCGCTTCCGTATCAAATACCGGCTCAAAGAGAGTGTTCAGAGGAATCGTGTCGCGGAACAGGACATCCTGAGAGCCCTCGACCGCGATCGACACCCGGGTCACTGTCTTCAGGTCGGAAAGGGAATTGACCAGTGCGTGAATGGTAAGCCAGGGATCCTCCACCGGCATGGGAGTCAGGAATTCCCGGCTGAAATTCAGGTAGCAGATATTGTCAGTGACGGAAATGCTGAGAAGACGGGTGTCCGGAGAAATCACAGCCTGGTTTCCGGACCGCACCGGGCCTTCGATCAACTGCTCGACGACCAGCTGCTCCAGCGGGGTATCCATCCGGTAGGTCACCGTGCGTTCTTCCCGGTTGAGACGGCTGCCGTCCTCCGATGCAAAGTACAGCGCCAGGTCCGATGTCTCAAATGCGTTTACGTTGGAGATTCCGGTCACGAAGTCAGCTGCCGCGAAGGGCCCCAGCAGGGTTCCGTCGGACGCCTGCAGCGGCTGCCCGGCGGTGTAGAACGCAACGCGCTCCACGCCCGGGACCTGTGCCATCGTCTGGGTGACGGCAGCACAGCAGAGGATCTTCCGTTCCGGCTTCAGTTCACCGAGATACTCGTCAAAATAGAGGTAGAGCAGTGCCCCTTCCATGGTGAAGCCTTCATACCCGGCTTTATCCCCCACTGCGGACACCAGGTCCGCGTCATTCGGGACCGTCATGAGCTGACTCACCAGCTCCGGGATCAGTTCTTCCGGATATCCTGAAACAGCGTTATAGGACAGCGGTTCCAGCATCGTCGCGGAATGATCCAGATACCAGATCTGATACCTTCCCTCCTCCGGCACCGAAGCCTGCTCTTTTCCGGAGCAGCCGCAGAGAAGCAGGATCAGGGACAGCACAAGGAGGACTGCTCCCCGCAGCCCTGCGTGTCTCCGCCCCCTTCTGTTTTCTCCAGGTCTTTTCATGGATTCTCTGCTTTTTTCCCTCTGTACCGGCGGGCTTCACCGCGCCGTTTCTATTCTGTCGTTTCCGCGGCGGTAAGATCCGCCGCGCTGCCCTTCTCAATGTAGACCAGCGGGATCCGCACCAGGAAGGACGAGCCTTCCCCTTCCTTGCTGGTCAGGCGGATGATGCCCTGGTGCAGGAGAATAATGTTGCGGGTGATAGCCAGGCCCAGCCCGGTGCCGCCGGTCTCCCGCGAACGGGCCTTGTCGACCCGGTAGAATCGCTCAAACACATTGTCCTGCTGGTCTTCCGGGATCCCGATCCCGTTGTCCTCGACCTTGATGTAGCAGAACTGGTGATCCGCATCCAGGGAGACGTGGACCCAGCCGCCGTCCACGTTGTATTTG
>CACZFV010000286.1 GCA_902780465.1 uncultured Lachnospiraceae bacterium | reverse complement strand
TTGCCCGCGCGGTCAAAGCACTTTATATGGCGGTACAGCGGATATCAGTGAAGCGTCCCGAGGTGCTGGTCAGTACCGGAATAGCGGAAGTTGAAAAGACTGTGACCATCAAACGTAAGGGCAGGTACAAGCAGGTACGCAAGACGAAGATGATCAAGATGATCAGGATTTCAGACGAGGTACCTGCGCGACAGAATCCGCAAGGTCATCACAAGATCACCTGTCCATGCTGGGGAGTCGCCGGTCACATGAGGACATATAAGACCGGCAAGCAGGTCTGGATCAAACCTTATCGTAAAGGGAAACAGCGCCACGACCCTGCGGCTTATGTGCCCAAGGAGTATCAACTTCCGGAGGAGGAATAAGATATGTTCAATATTTACTACGCCGACTGTGTCGGCAGGGAAGACAACTGTCTTTACCCGAACAAGGCCGAAGTGACAGATGCAGCATCACTTAAACAGGCAGTCGCACGCGACTATGTCTGCGCTGCATACAAAAACAGCTATCGCAGCAATGCGAACTTTATAAGCAGCAACTGCTTGGCTGTCGAGTTTGATAACGATCACTCCGAAAATCCTAAGGACTGGGTGACGCCGAAGGATCTGCGGGATGCATTTCCGGATGTGACGATCGGTATTCATTACAGCCGGCACCACATGAAAAAGAAAAATGGGAAGGCCGCAAGACCCAAGTTCCACGCCTTCCTGGAGATTGACAGCATTGACGATCCGGACGCCTACAGCGCCATGAAGCGACGGGTGGCCTGTGCATTTCCGTATGTTGATCCTAAAGCATTGGATGCGGCCCGCTTCTTCTATGGTACGGATAACCCTCAGGTCGAGTACTTCCCCGGTACGAAGAAACTGAATGAAGTTTTAGAAGAGGATGAGTTCGACAAGGAGATGGACCAGGGCAGCTATGGTGGCAGCTACATCATTAAGGAGGGGAGCCGGAATGCCACAATGAGCCGGTTCGCCGGCCGCATCGTCAAGCGTTACGGCTGGAACGACATCTCGCGCGAGATCTTCCTGGAGGAGTCGAAAAAGTGTGTTCCGCCATTGCCGAGTGAGGAGCTCCGGAAGATATGGCTCAGTGCCAGGAAGTTTGAAAAGGTCGTCACAGCCCAGGAAGGGTATGTCCCACCTGAGAAATACAATACCGCCAAGCTAGCAGGACCCGCAGGGTGCCTTATGCCTGAGGATTATTCCGATATCGGACAGGCAAAGGTTCTGTCAAAGGAGTACGGCGATGAAATCTGCTTCAATCCGGCGACGGACTTTTTCCGCTACAACGGCACCTACTGGGAGGAATCGAAGGAAGCGGCACTGGGCGCTACGATCGAGTTTCTGGATCAGCAGCTTGCTGATGCGGAGCTCCTTATGTTCATCAGAAAGCAGGCGGTACTGAATTCCGGTGCAGGCGAAGAAGTGCTTGCTGGAGGGAAAAAGGCCATGGAGGGGCTTACTGGGGAACAGAGAAACGTCCTCATGGATTACCTGTCGGCGGTCGCTTACCGCGGGTTCGTGATGGGACGCCGGAACATCAAATACATCCGCTCGGCTATGGAAGCAGCTAAGCCCATGGTCGGAGTGAAGCTGGAGGAGCTCAATGCCGATCCGCTTCTTCTCAATACTCCCAGGGGCTCTGTCCGTCTGGCAGATGGACTGGAAGGCATGCAGGAGCATGACTGGAAGGACTACTGCACGAAGGTTACGGCAGTGGAACCCGGCGGTCAGGGAGAAGCCCTGTGGCAGGATGCTCTGAACAAGACTTTCCTGAATGATCAGGAGCTGATTGATTACGTGCAGGAAGTTGTGGGCCTTTCTGCCATTGGCAAGGTGTACATGGAGGCGATGATCATCGCGTATGGAGAGGGCCGCAACGGCAAGTCGACCTTCTGGAATACCATCGCGAGGGTCCTCGGCGGATATGCCGGGAACGTGTCAGCGGACACACTGACAGTCGGATGCCGAAGGAATGTAAAGCCGGAAATGGCGGAGCTTAAAGGTGTGCGCCTGGCGCTGGCTAAGGAGCTGGAAGAAGGCATGCGTCTCAACACCT
>CACZFV010000285.1 GCA_902780465.1 uncultured Lachnospiraceae bacterium | reverse complement strand
GATCTTGCTGATCTTTACTCTGGCGCTTGCCATGGCAGTCCCCGGGATCGGAGTCAGTGCCGCTGATACGGAAGAGACCAGAGAAGAGACGGAGCAGGACGATGCTTCCGGACATGTTTATGTGCGGGCTGCTGTCGAAGAAGGATGTGAGACAGATATAACGGTCACCCTCATACCTGTCGAAAAGGGGGATCATACCCGCGAATATCAGCTAAACCCTCAGAACCGCTATGGTGTGAGCGACGATCTGCCGGAGGGAAACTATCTGTGCGTACCGTATATCTCGGATCCGGATCAGGGAAGTTCTGTATATGTGGAGTACGGAGGCGGGGAAAAGGCAGTGGCGCAGGGAGAAGAAACGTGTTTCCTCGTTGTTGCCGGTTCCGCCGGTTTTGTCAGGGACTGTTTATGGATCAGTGATTATAAGGATGAGAATGGGGACTGTCTTAAAGGGGTGTTGAGCCGGCAGACTGTGGAAGATGCCTTCCAGAAGACCATCGCCCGGCAGAAGGATGACCGTTCCCCAGCTGAAAACGCAGCACCTACGGAACTGGCAGTGGAAGAAGACAGCACAGCCTACGGACAGGCGG
The DNA here is from genome assembly GCA_902780465.1 of uncultured Lachnospiraceae bacterium. GTDB lineage: Bacteria > Bacillota > Clostridia > Lachnospirales > Lachnospiraceae > Moryella. The sequence continues at coordinate 1,489 of CACZFV010000285.1, read as the reverse complement.
AGGCAGCACTCCGGCCGGAAGCGGAGGAACCGGCAGGCGCGGCACGGGTCATGAAAGGAAAGCGGGTTTATGCCGCGGCAGCTCTTATCGTGATCGCCGCTGTCGTTTATCACCGCAGGGAAAAGTATTTGGAACAGCCGCACTAAGAGGGACCGGATGCAGAACGAATTTGACGGATACAGCCTGGAAGCGCAGATGGATAAGGAAGAGCCTGGCGAGGGAAAAGAAAGGGAAGAACAGGAGCTCGTGCTAGCTGCAGGACCTGCGGATACAGACAGGGAAGACCTGCCGGGATCAGAAGAGGAAGCAGGAGAAAGAGAGCCGGATCCACAGGAGGAGAAACCTGAAGGACAGGACGCCGGGCCCGAAAGGGAACGGGGCGGACAGGTCCGGGAAGAGGATACAGAGGCTGAGCAGGCGGCCAGCGTTTCGGAAGAAACAGATCCCTCACAGCCAGAGATCCTGATAGACGTTGATGAAGAGGAAAAGAACGCCGAACTGGCGCAGCGGAAGGCAAGGCTGGACAAAGAGCGCCTTGACCGCAGCCGCCGTCTGCAGCAGTACTATCAGGACCAATACGCCAGAGAGCGGTATTACCGGGAACAGGATCTGCATCCCACTGCACATACCCTGGACGGCCTGACTGTATACGAGGATGAGAGCGTGGTATCCGGGATCGCCGGGCATGATCACGCCCGGTTCAGTACCGGGAAACAGGTACAAGCCGCAGATGCCGCTCTGATCCGAAGCAGGGAGAGCAGATCACGTTCGTGGAAGGGGCAAAACGCAGCCGCAGGGATAGAAGAGCCAGAGGGCCATGCGGCGGGAAATGCCGCCGCAAAGCCGAAGGCGTTGGCGGCATGGCCGGAGAAGAATCCGAAATACCCTGCCCGCTTCTCCAGGACGTGGAGTCCGTGCCTCATCATGTACGAATCATAGCAGGGACGTAGTCTGCATACCGAGTCCTTGACGAGATTGGCCACCTGGTCGCAGGCCACGACGGTCAGCACCATGGCAAGGGTCATGACAAGGCCTTTTTTCCATCCAAGACGGCGTATCACGATGAAGAGCACCGCGGCATATAGCGGGAACCATGTCTCCTTCAGGGAAAAGAACTGCCAGAACCAGTCTCCGGTTTCGCAGTGGAGGCTGTTCAGTACCAGCGTGATCCGCTGGTCCAGGTCTTGTAGGGTGTCGAGCATTATTTGTGGAGGGCGGCCCACAGGGCTTCCTTGAGTTCCTTAAGCCCTTGCTGGTTCATCGACGAGATGAAGACATGGGGTATGTCCTTGGGGAGCGTAGGCTCTATCTCCTTCTCCTTCTTCTTGTCTATGAGGTCACATTTTGTGACGGCAAGGACACGGTCCTTGACGAGCAGCTCGGGATTGTACTCCTCAAGTTCATTGAGAAGGGTCCTGTAACCGGAGGCAATGTCCTCTTCTTCAGCGGAAACCATGAAGAGAAGCACTGAATTGCGCTCGATGTGCCG
>CACZFV010000284.1 GCA_902780465.1 uncultured Lachnospiraceae bacterium | reverse complement strand
GAAGAAGGATTTCGTGATCCTGGGCCGCTGCGCGGACGTGATCCTGAGAAACGCGGGCATTCCCCACGTCAGCATCTTTATCACAGCGCCTTTTGAAGAACGTGTTCGGCGGACCATGGAAATCCAGCAGCTCTCCCAGCGGGACGCTGCCCGGCTGATCCACCGTGTCACCCACGCAAGAGTCCGGGATGATCTGGGCCTTGAAAACCCCACAGCCCGCAGACCTGCCCCGTCCGCCGCTCCGTAAAAAAGGCTGCCCGAAACGAAAAACCGCACCGGAAAAAGAGGCTGCAGTATTCAGGAAAACCTGAATACTGCAGCCTCTTTCCATGTTTCAGCCGACAGACTGTGTTTACGAATTCCAGAGCCAGTCCATAAATACCGGCACCTGCTTCTCCCAGTCACGCTCGCAGTGCTCTCCCTCCACCTGGCAGAACAGCTTCGCGGCTGCGCCGCGGGCCGCGAGCTGGTCAGCCGCAGCCTGATTCCAGTGAAAGGTCCTGCTGGACCGGTCTTCTTTGGAAGGATCCTTGATCCCCCAGGCTTCACGGGTCCCCCAGGACAGAAACACTCTGGTATCGGGACTGATGTCGTCCTCTTCCAGGTCCCTCATGACCTCCGGGAAGCAGAAGCCGATAGAGCTGGAGACGCAGGCCGCCTTTGAAAACCAGCGGTTGCAGCGCGCCACGCCGTAGAGCGCCATCAGGCCGCCCATACTGGAGCCGCCGATGCCGGTGCATTCCCGGAAGGGAATGGTCCGGTATTCCCGGTCGATCTTCGGCTTTACGTCTCCCAGGACCCAGAGCATCGTTGCCTCTCCCAGGCCCATGATCCGCTCCGGGGCATCCGGCCCCAGGAGCTTACGCAGCCCTTTGCTCTCCGCAATGTAGGGGAAATACTCGATGAGCCTTGAGTTCCCCTCGTGGCTGCATTCCATACCGACAATGATCATCTTCCGGTTCCAGCCCTCCAGGAACTCCTTAAACCCCCAGGACTTCCCATAGGTCGCGTCCTCATTGAAGAACAGGTTGTGCCCGTCAAAGAAGTACATGACCGGATACCGTTCCTCCGACTTGTGGTAGTCGTCCGGAAGATAGATGTGCAGCCGGCGGGAACTGCCCGCCGGCGGATAATATATGTCTCTCTTAATAATCATACCCTGCCCCTGCTGGTCACAGCAGATGTGCGCGGAGCTCCGCTCCGTCCATAGCGCTCAGATATGCCGGTGCGACGTCGAACACGGTCTTGCAGCCGGTCTGGCCTTCCGCCGCCATGCGGCAGGCAGCTCTCGCGTATGCCACAAGGACGCATGCGGTGAACTCCGGGTTGGAATCCAGCTTCAGGCTGTACTCGATCACCTGCTTGTGCTCTTTCTCAAAGCCGGTGACGCCGCTGCGGATCACGAATCCGCCGTGGGGCAGGCCGCTGTGCTTTTCCTTCATCTCCTCCGCGGAAATGAAGTGAACTGTGGTGTCATAGTCCGCGAAGTAGTTCGGCATGGTCTTGATCTCCTGCTCGATCTTCGCCTTGTCCGCGCCCTCTGCCGCGACGACATAGCATTCTCTGGTGTGCATGTCGCGGGTCCCGAGTTCCGGATTCTCGCCGTTCCGGACCTTCTGCACCGCTTCCGGCACCGGGACGGTGTACTGCCGCGCGTCGACGACACCCTCGATCCGGCGGATCGCGTCGGAATGGCCCTGGCTCACGCCTCTGCCCCAGAAGGTGTAGTTCTTTCCTTCCGTCAGGACCACGCTGGCGATCATGCGGTTCAGGGAGAACATGCCGGGATCCCAGCCGAGGGAGATCATCGCGACCTTCCCGCCCTTCTTTGCGGCGGCATCGACCGCGGCAAAGTGCTCCGGGATCTTTGCGTGGGTGTCAAAGCTGTTGATCAGAGTAAACTTCTCCGCCAGAGCCGGCGTCTGGACCGGCAGATCCGTCGCACTGCCGCCGCAGAGGATCATGACGTCGATCTTGTCCGTCCACTGGTCGACATCGGCCGCGCTGACCACCGGAACGTTCTCCGTGCGGATCTTCAGCGCCGCAGGATCTCTTCTCGTGAAGACTGCTTTCAGTTCCA
>CACZFV010000283.1 GCA_902780465.1 uncultured Lachnospiraceae bacterium | reverse complement strand
GGCTTACCCGGCCGCCAACTATCGGGATATGTCAAAATACGGCCATGCGATGTACTGCATCATGGATCCGAAGAGCTATGTGAAGGATATTGAGAACATCATTCAACACAACAGATCGGACTTTCTGGGATAAAGAGATCCGAGACATTTATGACAGCGCCCTATTTGACCGCCTCCAAAAGAACTTCATGCGCGGGCTGGATGCGGGCTTTATCGCCTGAGAAGTAAAAAGGAGATGAACGGCATGCGGCTCTATGAGTATGGAAAAGAAAACCCGGAATGCATTCTGCTGATCCATCCGTCGCTTGTGACCTGGGACTACTTTGAATATGTCGTTCCGCTGTTGGAAAAGGACTATCACCTGCTGATCCCCGCGCTCCCGGGATACGACCTGGAGGATGGATCCGAGTTCAGCTCGGTGGAGCGGATCGCCTCGGAGCTGGCGGATGATCTTCTGGGAAAAGGGATCCGTGAAGTGAAGGCGATCTACGGCTGCTCCATGGGCGGCAGCATCGTTCTGCGGATGGCGGTGGACGGAAAGCTGAAAGCGCGGCACTACGTCATGGACGGAGGGATCACGCCCTATCAGCTGCCGTGGCTCCTGACCCGATTGATCGCGCTGCGCGATTTCGGCATGATGGCGCTGGGAAAGCTGGGAGGGGAAAAAGTGATCGTAAAGGCCTTCAGCTCCACCGAGTACAGCGAGGAGGACCTGAAGTACGTGGCCAGCATTTTCCGTCACTGCACCTATAAAACGCTGTGGAACACCTTCGATTCCTGCAACAACTGCCAGATGCCGAAGGGAACCATCCGCTTTCCCGGCAGGATCCATTACTGGTATGCGGAAAAAGAACGCAAAGCCAGGGATTGGGATCTGAAGTACAAGAAAAAGTTTGTTCCGGATACGGTTTTTAAAAGCTTCGAGGGAATGGATCACGGAGACATGGCACTGTTCTATCCGGAACGGATGGCGCAGGAGCTCTGCAGCCTGGAACCATGAAGCTGCCAAAGGGGACGAGGCTTGCGATCCGGCAGGCCTTGGAAAAAACACATTCCGCGCCTGAGAGGAAAAGGATCCTGGCGCGGACGCAGAGACTGTACAACGCTTTTATCCGGGAGGCGCCCGCCCCGGGCGGGATGAATCTTCTTCGCTCCCAATACTACGGCGGCCTGTCTGTGTTCGCGTTTTATGAGGCGATGGACAGAAACGTCGAACCGGACGTCCTGCAGGAGATCCTGTGGCGTATGCTGCTTGGCGGCGGAGATATTCGTAAAAGGACGCCTATCCGCTTCCCCTTCAGCGGGACCCGGCTGCAAAAGCTGAGCTATGCGGTGCTTGGGAAATACGCCGAGTTTGCAAACAAGCGGGTGGACAGCGGGCGCTGGAAAAACACATGGAAATTCTCGGTCAATCCGGAGGGCCACGAAAACGGGATCAGTATGCCGCTGAGGAACTGCCCGGTCGCGGCCTTTGCGAAAAAGCACGGGGATGAACATCTGATGCCCTTGTTCTGCGGCTCGGATTTCAAAGTGGCGGAGCGATACGGGATGCGCCTGATCCGGGAGCATACGGAGGCGGAGGGCTTTCCCGACTGTGATTTCTGGTATCTGATGGCAGACGACGCGGAGCGGTGATATCAAAAACCAGGAGGAAGTGGATCATGACAACTTTTCTGATCGAAGCCGTCGTGCTGTGCGCGCTGTTTCATCTGGAGGTCTGGCTTCAGACAAAGAGGGAGCCCGCAAGGATCGTATACAGCCATCCGGCCATCATCGCGCCGGAGCAGTTTGCACTGGTGCAGGATATTTTCGCCGAGCGTGCCCGCGATCCGAAACACAGTGGAGCCACCATATTCTCCGGGAAGATCCGCTGCGGCTGCTGCGGCGGATGGTACGGCTCAAAGGTCTGGCACAGCAATGACAAGTACCGCCGGTCGTTTGGCAGTGTAACCACAAGTTCAAAGACAAGACCCGCTGCAAGACACCGCACCTGACAGAGAATGAGATCAAGGCCACGTTTGTCAGGATGGTGAACAAGCTCTACGCGGACCTGGAATTCTACATTACGGAGCTCACCGCCATCA
>CACZFV010000282.1 GCA_902780465.1 uncultured Lachnospiraceae bacterium | reverse complement strand
GCAAGCCGCGGCTCCGCGAACTGCAAGCTCTCCTTCCCCGGAGCCCAGATCCATTTGGTTGATGGCAATACATACTCCATATAGATACCCCTTTCAGATCCCTTGTTACAGGCCCTCTGGTTTACCCCTGCTTATTGTTCCTGTCCTACGTTGTTGCGCCTTCATGCCATGGATGGTAGTGCAGCGTTTTCTGCTTTACGCACCGCCATTTTCTCTAGTTGTCTTCCCTGCACTCCAGGAACCGGAACGGCTCCGCCGCGCTGGAGTTGAGATAATTCCACATCAGGAACGCTGTCCGGACCGAAGTGCGTTCCTCAGAGAGGATGCGCCGTACCTCCGCCTTGTCCGCGATGTGAATCTGAATGTACTCCGTGCTCTCGTTCTCCCTGAGACTCGGCGTCCCCTCTACCGTGCCGAAGATGGCGCATCCCGGCTCATCCGAGAATCCGGGCACAAGAAAGAACGGCCTCCTGCAGAACGCCTCGCCGCCGGTATACTCCGTGAAGGTCAGTCCTGTCTCCTCCTCCATCTCCCGCGCCGCGGCCTGCCCCGGCGTCTCTCCGGGATCGATCAGTCCCGCCGGCAGCGAATAAATCTCCGCATCGAGCGGGAAGCGATATTCCCGGATCAGCACAAGCCTCGGCTCCTTCTCCCGCGTCAGTGCGTAGATACAGATTCCGTCCGCCTTCATGTTGTGTGTCCGGATCTTCAGATTCTCGTCGCTGTTGCGCGTGCAGAAATAATAGTTGCCGTCGCCGCCCAATCTGTCCCGGAAGGTCAGATGATACATGTTCAGAAACCGGTTATCCGTCTGCTTCTCGATCGATGTAATATGCGTCATATCCGCCGCACCTCCATTCTCCGATATTTTCCCTCTTTCAATATTTTCCTTCTTTCAATATTTTTCCCCATATCTGCCTGCACCCATCCCTGCTAATGCCATGAAATGTTCAATGGGACAGCTCTTGTCCCCGTCCGCCTTACCCATCTGGATCTGGTAAATTTCCTTTATTTTATCATTTTATGCCCCATACCGCGTTCTTTACGTCATCCGCGGAAAACGCTCGTATGGGTTTTCTTCCGAATCGGGACATTGGTGCCGTCAGCACCAATATTTCTTTTTTTCAACTAATACTTCTTTAGCAGGATCTCTGAAACAAAATAACGGGAGTTGGTAAAAATGCCTTACCCACTCCCGCCATACTTAAATAACGTTTCTCACTCTGAAACTGTCTTGAGAAGCTCGCTCGTAATCCCTGAGATCGCAATCGCATCCTGTTTCGACATTCCGCGGTTCAAACAGTTGCGGTAAACAATCAATGTCTTCTCATCATACCCCTCTGCTTTTCCTTCCGCTCTTCCCTGCGTCAGCAGTTCTTCCTTCCATTCCTCTGCAGCCTTGCACATATTCACAGCCTCCTTCCCCGGCGGAATCCTCAGGCTCATCTTTGTCAGCGTCTGTATCGTCACCGCCGCGTCATGATCCACTGACCGGAAGGATGGATCCTCCGTCAGGAGCTTTCGCAGCGCATCAAGGTCGTTCTCTACCTGCACTGCCCTCAGCACCTGCTTAAGGTCTGTCCGAAATACACTCAGGTCTTCCATCTCTCCCGGCGCCAGAATCGTGATCCGATAGTCCGGCACATGCCGCAGGATCTCCTCCGGCACTCCCGGCCCGAACATCTCATGCAGGCTCCGCGGCGCCGTCCACTTCTCCGGCCCCCAGTACACAACAACCGTGACAACCGGCATCAGCCGGTCCCCGCTCCGGAATCCCGACAGGAATTCCGCCGGGTTCTCCGCCCTGTGTCCCTGGTTCCTGTGCTCCCGGTCAAGCTGACGCACCTGCGAAGCATAATGTATCGCATCGTACAGCATGTCCCGCACAGCCAGCGCATTGTTCTGCTCCGTCTGGTTCTCTGCGCCGATTACCACGTAACAGCAGCCGTCCGCCTGCTTTACTGCTGCTCTCTTTACAATATCGCGCCATTTCTACTGGGAGAGCAGCTCTGTATTTATCATATCATGAAATGTTTCTGTGGAATCAAGTTCCTGAAGGTCCTCAGAATGGACTCTCTGCTCTCCATCGAAGAG
>CACZFV010000281.1 GCA_902780465.1 uncultured Lachnospiraceae bacterium | reverse complement strand
GAGCCCCTCCGACGGAAGCTTCGTCGTGTACTCCTGGACATTCGCAATGACCTTATCACCCCAGATGGGGTAACTGCCCTCCGGCAGGGATTTGATATCCGTCTCCGCCAGCCACTTGTAGGCGCGGGTGAATTTCTCCTCCAGATAATTGTACTTCTCTGCGATACTGATATTCGCGAAAAACATCGTTGCACACCTCCCGAAAAAAATCCCGGGCTGAAGCAGTTTTCAATGCTTCTGCCCGGGACAAGTTTGTAATGATTCAGAACAGTCCCGGGAACAGGGTCGCGGGAATCGCGAGCCAGAAATTCGGGAACAGGACCAGCAGCATCAGGACCACGCACGAGGACAGGAAATAGGGAAGAGTCCCCTTGAACGCGTCCTCAATGGTGATTCCGCTGATGGAAGAAGCGATCAGCAGGCACAGTCCGTAGGGCGGTGTCACCAGGCCGAGCGCCAGGGTAACGATGATGATCAGGCCCAGGATGATCGGGCTGATGCCCAGTGACGTAGCGGAGGGCAGGATGATCGGAACGAACAGGATCATTGCCGGGACCGCGTCCATGAACGTGCCGACGAACATGAAGAATGCCACCGTCACAAGCAGGAAGACAAGACGTCCGCCCGGCATGTTGACAAAGAACTGCTGCACGATCACGTTCAGACGATAGTAGCTCAGCAGCTCTCCCAGGGCGTTCGCGGTCGCCAGCGCGAACAGGGACAGGGAGGACAGCTTCATGGTCTCGACCAGGATGCCCGGAAGACGGGTCACCTTGATGGTCCTGTAGTAGAAGATACCAATCAGCAGCGCGTAGATGCAGGCGATAGCCGCGGACTCAGTGGGCGTGAAGAATCCGAGAACGATTCCGCCGATCAGGATGATCGGTGTCATCAGTGCCGGAAGGGAGGTCAGGGTCAGACGGACGACTTCACTGACCGGGACCGGGGCCATCTTCGGGAAATTCTTCCGCTTGGAGTAATATTTGATGACGGACATCTGTGCGAGGCCCAGAAGGATGCCCGGAACCAGGCCGGACATGAACAGGGCACCTGTGGAGACGTTCGCGATGCCCGCGTAAACGACCATGGTAATGCTGGGCGGGATGATGGAGCCCAGGGTGGACGATGCCGCCGTGACACCGACGCTCGTTCCCTTATCATAGCCGGTGTTTTCCATTGCAGGGATCAGGATCGATCCGATGCCGGCGGTATCCGCCTGGGAGGATCCGGAAATTCCAGCGAAGATCATGGAGACCAGAACGTTGGAATATGCCAGACCGCCGCGGAATCTTCCCACCAGCGCGTTGCAGCAGTCGATCAGCTTTCCGGTGATCTCTCCCTCGTTCATCAGGTTTGCCGCCAGGATGAACAGCGGGACAGCCAGCAGCGTAAAGCTGGTCATGCCGTTGAACATTTTTGTGAAGACAACGGTGTTCGGGATCGTATCCATCGCGTTGATGCCGACGAAGGAAATGAATCCCAGCGCGAAGGAGATCGGGACACCGATCGCCACGAAGACAACGAACATTATGACAAGCAGTGCGCCCATTATTCATTGCCTCCTTTCTTCAGATCCGCGATCTCGTCGATGATCTGACCGATCAGGTAAAGCGCGGATGTCGCGCCGCATACCGGCAGGCAGAGCCATGTCGGGCCGCGCTTCATTTTCGGGATATTGACCCAGGTGTAGTTCCAGAACTGTTTGGCGGCAAGGATGCCGTAATAGACCATGAGGACCGCGAAGATCAGCATGATGACGCTGATGACGATCTGCAGGATCTTTTTCATGTTCTTGTTCTTCATCATATCCATGATCGATGTGAAGGCAAAATGACGCTTCTCATAGACCATGGCGCCGGCTCCCATAAAGACGGCCCAGATGAAGGAGTACGTGCAGACGTCCTCAGTCCAGGTCGCCGCAATGCCGGCAAACCGGGAGAACATCTGGAACGCGATCGTGACCAGGAAGATCAGCAGGAAGCACGCAGCGACCGCGATCTGAACCTTCTGAATCAAAGCTAAGGCTTTTTTCATCTCATTCCGCTCCTGTGTAGACTGATTTCTGCACCGCCCGGAGGCGGTGCAGAAACCGGCTGTTATCTTTTCTTT
>CACZFV010000280.1 GCA_902780465.1 uncultured Lachnospiraceae bacterium | reverse complement strand
CGGCTGTTCCGGCGCTTCACAGGGTTCCGCGGAGAGGTACGTCAGCACCGGGCCGCGCTTTCCGTAGGCGCGGTTGAACTTGAAGTTGACTTTCGCCGTCAGGATCATCCAGGTATCGTCCCGGATGGTCTTGGCGTCTTTCCACTGGCATACAAGGCCGGCAAACTGGATGTCTTCCACGCAGCAGGTCATAACATGCCGTCCGGCGACAAAGGTCTCGGAGGGCAGCTTCTGCCGCACCAGGGCGCGGCACTTGAAGCGCACGGTTTTCCCTTCGTACTTCTTCGGCTCCTCCGACAGGTCGCGGTACCACGTGGCATAGTCGTCATCGCCGATCTCGACAACCGGCGCCTCCAGATCGAACGGCAGCGGATCGACGATGTCGTCATACTCCACTTTCCCGTCCGGATACTCATAGGCGATGTCGGCCCGGCGGGACGCCGTACGCACCAGCTTGTGGAACGCCATCTTGTCCATTTCCGGGCGGAAGCGGTTGAACACCGCCAGCTCGCAGCTCTTCAGCTTGTCGTAGACCAGCTGGCGCATGTTGTCATTGTAGCGCAGGATTGTGTTGGCGTCGGCAAAGAAGAACTCCTGATACACCATCCAGCCTTCCGGCAGCGCGGTGTACAGCACGTCCAGCAGCCACATTCCGTTGTATTCAATCACAACGCGCTCGGCATCGGTCTCCTCCGCCAGCGCCATCAGGCGATCCGGCGTGAGCTCCGACTGGTCCTCCAGCGTGCGGATCTGAACTGTTTTGGAGGCGAACTCGTCCGGCGCGTATTCTTCCTCTCCCTCTTCGCAAAGAAGAAGCAGGGTCTTTTCTCCGTTGCAGAAACGCTTGTCTTCCAGGGTCTCCTGGATGAACCGGGTCTTGCCTGCTTCGAGGAAGCCCGTAAACAGGTAGACCGGCATGTCCTGTTTTTTAGCCAATGCTGAACAGCTCCTTCAGGGCATCTTCCTTGATTTTTGCACCGATTACGCAGAAGCGTCCGGTCACGGCCGGAGCGCCGCGGCGGATATCGGTCTCGCCCGGGACATAGTCAAAGTAGATCCAGTCTCCGTCGCTGGCGCTGACGATTCCCTTTGCGCGCAGAACGGCGCCGTATTTTTCTTCATCCTGAAGCCGGCTCAGCTTCTCGCGAAGTTCCGCCTCGCTGAACTTCTTCGGAGTCTCCATGCCCCAGCTGCCGAAAACTTCGTCGGCGTGATGGTGGTGATGATGGTGATGGTGCTCATGCTCGTCATCGTCGTCATCGTCGTGGTGATGGTGGTGGCACTCGCACTCCGGATCGTCGCACTCCTCGCCGTCCTCATGGTGGTGATGATGGTGATGGTGCTCATGTTCGTCATCATCGTCATCGTCGTCGTGGTGATGATGGTGGCACTCGCACTCCGGATCGTCGCATTCCTCGCCGTCCTCATGGTGATGATGGTGATGGTGCTCATGCTCGTGCTCCAGCTCTTTCATCTCGGCCCGCAGTCCGTTCTCCTGCATTGCCGCGAGAATCTGTGCACCGTCCAGCTCCGCCCAGGGGGTCGTGATCAGGCCCGCCTCCGCGTTCATGCCCTTGAGAAGCTCTGTCGCCTCAAGGATCTTCTTCTCACCTGCGGTGTCGGTTCTGCTCATGACGATGAGGTCGGCGCTGGCCACCTGGTCATTGAAGAACTCACCGAAGTTGCGCGCATACATTTTTGCCTTGCCGGCATCCACAACCGTAACCTTCGAGCCGATCTTCGCATCCTCGACGCGTTCCACTGCCGCCGCAACATCCGAGAGCTTCCCCACGCCGGAGGGCTCAATCAGGATGCGGTCCGGGGCATAGTCCGAGATAACCTTCTTCAGCGCCTTGGTGAAGTCCCCGACCAGCGTGCAGCAGATGCAGCCAGAGTTCATCTCCGTGATCTCGATCCCCGCATCCTGCAGGAATCCGCCGTCGATGGCGATGTCGCCGAATTCATTCTCGATCAGGACCAGCTTTTCGCCCTTGTATGCTTCCTGAATCAGTTTTCGGATCAGTGTGGTCTTTCCGGCGCCGAGGAATCCGGAAAAAATGTCGATTTTTGTCATTCTGTTCTTGCCTCCATAAACTTGGACACTCCGAA
>CACZFV010000279.1 GCA_902780465.1 uncultured Lachnospiraceae bacterium | reverse complement strand
CAGGGACTGATCATTTTCTTCATGGCCGTTTTTTTCATTCCTTTTTTCATGCTTGCCTCTTCAATACAAATCAGCTGTTGTCGGTCCTTCTGTCTTTTCTGTGTTCCTTGTGAAGCCTCACACGACTTAAGTCGCGTGCTTCCTACTCCCCGCCTTGCGGCGGGTTCCCCTTTAGGGGGTTCGGACTGCCTCTCCACCATACGGCCAAAGCTCAGCATCACGCTGCCGCAGCAGCGAGCGCCGCACTCAGGCTAATCAACGTGGATAAGGTGCAGGTGCTTCTCTTGACGGCTGAAGGGACTTTTGCCTCCAGCTGCTGCTTTGACGTTTCCGGCAAAGACTTTGTGAGCTCCCGGATGAAATACCGGGCGCCGATGTTGTAACTCGCGTTCAGGTCACAGTTGTAGACCTTCCCTGTGCTGAACTCGCAGATACTGTAGTTGTCCGCCGTCTTCTCCGACTCCCTGCCGCGCTTCACGCGCCCGGATCCGTCGAAGGCCAGCCGGCTCGTGTTCCACGCGCAGACCGTGGAGATCCGGATCTGTGCGCGGTGCGCCTTCTGTGTCACCATCTTCTGGACATACACGGCCTTCCAGTGGTGCAGGCGCTGCCTCCTGGATCCGCGCTTCTTTCCGCGCAGCTCCAGATGCTCCATGACGATCACATCCACATCATAGAGGACGGCAGTCCTTACGATGAACTCCGCCGTCTTTACGGCGATGTCATCGCTGATGCCTCTTGCTCTTGCCCAGAGCCGGGGCATGCGCCGCGCACCCTGCCTCTGCGCCTTTTTGATCCTGCCGATGGCCCTGTCCAGACGGTCGTTCTCTGCAGAGAGCTTTAAGAACTTTCTCCCCGCGACCGTGCCGTCCGGTCCCATGACGCAGCAGGTACATGCGCTGTTGATGCCCAGGTCCACCGCCAGGATCCGCCTGGCGGCAGCTTCCGTGTCGGGAAGTTCGACCGTTTCCTCAAAGGCGAAGTCCAGGTACCACAGTTTGCCGCGCTTCTGCAGGGTCGGGACACATTCCCTGCGGTTTTTACAGTGATGGAGGATGTAATCCACATCCCCTTTTCGCAGGCCGATCTCCAGCCAGTCCCATGTGTTCCTGGTAAAGACCTTGATGGATGCCGTACAGGTGCCGGTGCGCACGAACATGTTGTCCCTGTACATGGCGGGGTACACATATCCGGCCGAAGGGGATCCGGGGCGCTTTCCCCTGGTCTGCGGGTCCGCAGCCTCCCAGTTCCTCAGATTTGACCTGTAGGAAGAAACTTTCCCGACGGCCTCCGCGATGGCGGCCCTCCTGAGGTAGGAAGGGAACTTATAAAAGTCCTTCCCGAAATCGTAAGGGACAGTTTTCCTTTTTGACGTCCTGATCGTGAGGGCCTCCACATCATTGACTTTGCCCGTCTGCCCCTTACCGGAGGAAACGGTGTCCCACTCCTCCATACAGACACCGATGAAGAAGTCCACTGCCTTCCGGTAAATGCCGGCCGTTGCGGACAGGGTCTTCCGAATGTCAGCGCAGCGGCTGATCCTGACAGAATATGTGGACATCTGTTTCATGCCGGACACCCCCTTCCGCATAAAGCTCATCCGCCCCTCCTGTCAGGACCTTCCGCCGGTACTTTGTACATCAGACGATGTGATACTGAAGAGAGTACACATAGCCACGACCATACGTTAATTTGTTTTCATTTATAAAATAAATGTCTTTCTCCATATAAATATCATAACATACGATAATTTTGTTTGCAAGAAAAATCGAATATTCGTTCTATTGTTAACAGTGCTAGATTTTGTCTCGCAACAGAAGGAAAAACCAGAGGAAAATCAGGGAGCTGAACCAGTGTGGTCGCGCGGGGCGGGGCCGGAATCCCGTTTATCGCAGACCACAAATGGGGCGGGCGCGCGACCACACCAGTTCACAAAATAAATGCTCACAAGAAAAGAAAACAGAATAAAAAACAGAATAAAAAAATAATTCTCCACCTGGCCATACAAGTAGATAAGATTTATGTGCTAATATGGATTTACCATGTAAATGATAAAAAAATATAGTTGACCGGCTAACTCACGACTGAAGTCACGAGAATGCGCCGGTGTTTTTTCAATATGTCAG
>CACZFV010000278.1 GCA_902780465.1 uncultured Lachnospiraceae bacterium | reverse complement strand
ATCCTGAAGTCCGAAAATGGTCAGCCGGTTCTTCATGGAGATGTTGGTCGGTCTGGCAAACATGTCCATGGCGCCCTTTACGAACAGTTCCATGGACAGAGCCAGTTCCTGCGCCCGTTCTTCCGGCTGCTCCTTCAGCACTTCGTAGAAGGTGGTCAGCGTCGGCGTCTGGAAGTTCTTCCCGTCAAGTCCCTGGTAGACCTTCTGGACCACACGGCCGATGATGGAGTTGTCCTCCGGTTCGATCCCGGCTTCCCGGATCTGCGAGAACAGGGACAGCATCAGCATCGTCTTGTCCTTGAGGAAGGTCGACTTGCTGTCCATGTATCGGTAGGTGTCCGTATCCAGCGGATTCACGTAATGCTTCGAAGATGAGGAAAAGTCGATATACTGCCCGCCCAGGTAGTCCGCGATCGGAATGTATTCGTTCATCGGGTCGACGATTATGATGTCGTCATCCGTCTTCAGATAGATCTGGACGGTCTCCTTTTTCACCTCCATGCCCTTGCCTGACCCGGAATTGCCGATGATCAGGCCATTTCCATTTGCAAGCCGGCTCCGGTCGCCGATCTGAATGTTGCGGCTGACCTCATTTACCCCGTACACGATGCCCGACGGCTGATACAGCTCATGGACGATGAAGGGGGTAAATGCTGCAAGCGGCTGTGTCAGCACCGGGATGAGTTCCTTCATGTACCGGCAGCCGACCGGCGAAGCTGTATTGAAAGCCTCCATCTGCCTGTAATAGGCCGGCTCGAACCGGAATCCTTCGCCTTCCGCCCTGGAGAGGAATGCGGTCACGTCGTTCTCCAGTTCCGTCTTCGATGCCGCGTTGATGACGACATAGATTCCGAGGTAGAACAGGCGCTCGTTGTTGTCTCCCATGACATCGAGAAGGTCTTCCAGTTCCTCCTTCTCCCTGCGGACTTCGTAGGAAACGTCAGAAGACCAGGCACCCTGACGGTTCCTGGTCTCCTGCTGTTTCTCTATGATGTGCCCTGTCTGAAGATAGAGGTCGTTCACCCGCTTCCTCGCGGCGTCATTCGGAATCGGTGCGACGTCCAGCGTCACGACCGATGGATAATCGCCTGACGTCAGTTTCTGAAGAATGTCCGGACTGATGCCCGGCGGAAGCTTCGGGGCGAACAGGATCCTGGCAAAGCGGTCACCGACCTGAAGTGTGATTGGATCCGTTCCCCCGGAGTCCGTGACATCGCAGCGCACCATCTGCGGTGCGATGAGGTCCCGGAAGTCGATTCCGTTTTTTGCCAGCTTCTGAAATGAGAAGTCCGGCACCTGTGCATGGCCGAGGTTCCAGTAGCAGAACAGAAATTTCATCCTCTGCTCCCCATCCAGCGGGACCAGACGGCTCTCCAGAAGCTCAAAGTTGTTCTCAAGATTGGTCTCGATGGACTTGAAATAGTCCCTCGCCCGCTCGATTGTCCTTGCCCTGCAGGAG
This sequence comes from uncultured Lachnospiraceae bacterium, assembly GCA_902780465.1. GTDB lineage: Bacteria > Bacillota > Clostridia > Lachnospirales > Lachnospiraceae > Moryella. The sequence continues at coordinate 671 of CACZFV010000278.1, read as the reverse complement.
ATCACGAACAGCCGGACCTGCTTAAGGCCGGCATGACCCCTGCGGACTGAATCCTCCAGATACCGGTTCAGGTCCCGGGACATCTCATCGCTGCCCTTGAAGAATACTTCCTTCCGGATCTTCTCCATGTCCTGGGTATTGTCCATCAGGATGATCTTGAAGTCGGTGTTCATGCTGTTCAGTACCAGACAGTACCGCTGCAGGAACTCGTCCTGTTCATCATCATCCATCGTGGAGAAGTTGGTATCGGCAAAAAGATAGGCTTTGTCAAAGGTCGTATCCTCATCCGGGCTGGCTGGTTCTGTCCTCGCGATCCCGTCCTCCGTGATGCTGGCGACCGGGATCATCTGCTGGACGGACTTTGGGATCTTCACCAGCGGCTCACTCAGTCTTTTGTAATCCTTCATCGATTTCAATTCGTATCTCCTCCATTCTCTTCCGGGTGACATCCTCCAGATCTTTGATCGATGCCATGTCCTCAAGGAAAACTTCCCCGGAAGCAGACACCTGATCCGTCTTCTGCTTCGTTTCATTTCCCTCCGTTGCAAGAACTTCAGGACTGTAGTAGAGAGCCTTCATCTTCTGCATCTTCATCCGCTGCAGAAAAAATGTCTTCAGGTCCATGCCATGGATCTTCAGAAATCCGCTGGCGATGATCGGGAAGACCACCG
>CACZFV010000277.1 GCA_902780465.1 uncultured Lachnospiraceae bacterium | reverse complement strand
TAACTGTCAGCTTAGCCAGTACTGTCCTTTGACTAGTATAAGTTCAAAATAAAAGCAGCCTTAGGAGCTTATTCCTAAAGCAGCTTTTTCTTCAGTCTGAAGGGATCATTCCAATCCCTTTTTTCTGTCAGAACGTCACGTCCCGGTAAACCATTTCCCCGTTCTTCACGGTCAGCACCGGCTGGTACACCCGGTGTCCCACAATGGTGTGCTGGTTCTCCGCGCCATAAGGCCGGTCTCCGTGGACTGTCTCCATGTCCACCGGGCGGAACACGGCGATGTCCGCCGGATGGCCCGCGGTGAGGGAGCCTGCGGAGTCAAGGAGTCCCAGCTGTCCTGCGGGATTCACCGTCGCGCACTCGATCACCTTCTCAAAGGGGATGCCCAGCGCCGTATACTTCGCGATCTGCATCGCCATGCTGAAGGCGGTGGGACGGAGGTTCATGCTGAGCTTCGTGGTGTCGGTGGCGATGAAATCCGGAAGAAAGCCCTGGGCGATGGCCGCCTGGGCCACGGGCATCCCGAAGTGGGCCCTGGCATCGGCCGCCTCGAAATACACGCCTCTTTCTCTCGCTTCCCAGGCTTCCTTGATGACCTCTCCCTTTTCATCAATGAGATCCGGTCCGATATTCATGTACATGTGGGTGATGGTATCGCCCTTCCTGAGGATCTTCAGAAGATCCGCCAGCGGTCCCGGCGGGTTCGTGCAGTGTACCATGACGGAGACACCCAGTTCCTCGCCGAGCTTCACCGTCTCCTCCAGCACCTTGTAGCCCAGATCCTTCACGATGGGCGCGCTGGTGCGGAGCTTCAGGCCTACAAGGCGGCCGCCGGCCTTCTTTCCAAAGCAGTCAAAGCACTCTTTGATGCCCGCCCGGTCCCAGTGGGCCGGATTCACGTCCTCAAGGCACCCCGGCAGACTGTCCAGTCCGGTGGTGCAGACATTCAGATAGGCCTGCACGTTCACCCTCAGCCGCTCCAGGATCCCCTGGTGATAAATATAGTTCGCGCAGCCGGTGCTGCCCGCATCCACCACCGTCGTCACGCCGGAGGCGAAGCAGCTGGCTTCCGTCGGCAGGCCGATCTTCGCCAGGGGCTGCACATGAGCGTGATGGTCGATGAGTCCCGGCACCACATAGCACCCGGAGGCATCGATCACATTGTCTTTCGCGGTGCAGGGAAGGTCTTTTCCCATCTCCCTGATCACGGCGCCCTCCGCCGCGATGTCGAATACTCCGTCCGTCCTGTTCATCGGGTCGACGATATGTCCGTTCTTAATAATCAGCATGAGTATCCTCCCCTTTTCACACGAGACAGAGGCCCGTCCCCTGTCTCCTTCTTCATTATACAGGTAACCCCGGGCGCTGCGAGACGCCCGGGGTTCCGAACCATATGGCAAGTCCCTCTCGGAACCAAACCGACAATTGATCAGCCGTCCTCTTCAGAGGTGTCGAATTCCTTGCCTGCGGCTGCGGCTGCCTTCTTATCCTGCATGTTCTTCCGCACGGTCATCGCGCAGGAGATCACGGTGATGATCAGGAATGCCATGGCGATCGGTCTGCTTAAGAACACGGTCCAGCTGCCGTGGCCGGCCTGGAGTGCCTGGCGCAGGTTCTCCTCGAACATGCTGCCGACGATGAAGCCGATGATCAGCGGCGTGCTCGGGATCTTCAGGACCTTGAACAGCAGGCCCAGGAGACCGAAGAACAGGATGCACTGCACATCGAAGACGCGGCTGTTGGCGGAATAGCCGCCGACGCAGCACATGACCACGATGCAGGGAAGCAGGATGTGCTTCGGAATATCAAGAAGCTTTACAAAGACGGGCAGGCCAGCTCTCTCGAAGATCAGCATGAAGACCGAGGAGATGATCAGAGCCAGGTAAATACCGTAGACATACTGTCCGGACTTGTTGAAGATCAGCGGACCGGGGCTGATGGCGTGCACCTGGAGGCCGCCCAGGAAGATCGCGGAAACGGTGTTGCCCGGGATACCCATGCAGAGCAGCGGGATCATGGAGCCGCCGATGGTGGCGTTGTTGGAGCACTCGGAAGCGATGACGCCGTCGATGATGCCGGTACCGAACTTCTCCGGATACTTGGAGCGGTTGCGGGCTGCGGTGTATGCCAGGAGGCCGGAGGTGGA
>CACZFV010000276.1 GCA_902780465.1 uncultured Lachnospiraceae bacterium | reverse complement strand
TCCGAAGAACAGCCTGCCGGGCGACGGATACAGGCCATATGTCGGCAGGACCACTTCCGGCAACAGCGTGACGCAGAGATCGTCCATGCAGCTCACGGCAGTGTACTGCTGTGTCCGGGTTCTCTCCGAGGCGGTGGCGGGACTTCCGCTGATCACATACCGGTATGGGAAGAACGGCACGAAGGAGCGGGCAACGGACCATCCGCTGTATCTCCTTCTCCATGATGAGCCGAATCCGGAGATGACGAGCTTTTCCTTCCGGGAGACGCTGATGACGCATCTCTTGCTCTACGGGAACGCATATGCGCAGATCATCCGGAATGGGAAAGGCGATGTGGTTGCTCTGTATCCTTTGATGCCGGATCGAATGAAGGTGGACCGGGATGAGCATGGTCACATCTACTACGAGTACATGAAGCAGCAGGATGAGGCGGCAACGATGAAGACCGGAACCGTGATCCTGAAGCCGGAGGATGTCCTGCATATCCCGGGACTCGGGTTTGACGGCCTTGTCGGATACAGTCCGATAGCGATGGCGAAGAATGCGATCGGAATGGCAAGTGCCTGTGAAGAGTACGGCGCTTCCTTTTTCGCAAACGGAGCCAACCCCGGCGCTGTGCTGGAACACCCGGGTGTGCTGAAAGACCCCGAGAAGGTCCGGACAGCCTGGCAGGAGGCTTACGGCGGCCCGCACAAGGCCAACAGGGTGGCAGTCCTTGAGGAAGGGATGAAGTTCACACCGATCTCCATTAACCCGCAGGAAGCGCAGTTCCTCGAGACCCGGAAGTTTCAGCTCGATGAGATCGCGAGGATCTTCCGTATCCCGCCGCATATGATCGGGGACCTGGAACACGCGACCTTCTCCAACATCGAGGAGCAGTCTCTGGAATTTGTCCAGTACACCCTGCAGCCGTGGCTGGTCCGCTGGGAGCAGGCCATGCAGCGGGCACTGTTTAAACCGGAGGAGAAGCAGACGTATTTCATCCGCTTCAACGTGGACGGACTGCTTCGCGGCAACTACGCAACCCGCATGCAGGGATACGCGACCGGTATCAATAACGGTTTCATGTGTCCCAACGATGTCCGGCAGCTTGAGAATCTCGACCTGATTCCGGACGAGATGGGCGGCAACACATTTATGGTAAACGGCACGATGACACCTCTTAAGGATGTCGGTGCTGCGTATAAGACACAGGAAGGATCGGAGCCAGAAGAAGGCTCTGAGGAAAACGACCCTGATGAGCAGGGAGAGGAGGAAGACAATGAAGAAGTTCTGGAAATGGGCAACAAACCGGATCAGGGATCAGGCCGGAGAAGAGATGGAAGAACGGGCCCTGTTTCTTAATGGGGCAATCGCGTCGGAGAGCTGGTTTGATGACGATGTGACCCCGGCCATCTTCAAGGATGAGCTGAATTCCGGTAAGGGCAACATCACGGTCTGGATCAATTCGCCGGGTGGGGACTGCTTTGCGGCTGCCCAGATCTACAACATGCTCCGTGACTATAAGGGCCACGTGACGGTGAAGATCGACAGCCTTGCGGCATCGGCAGCGTCGGTGATCGCGATGGCAGGAGACGATGTGCTGATCAGTCCGACCGGCATGCTGATGATCCATAACCCGAGCACGGTGGCCATGGGAGATCACGGGGATCTGGAGAAGGCCATCGATATGTTAAACGAGGTGAAGAATTCCATCATCAACGCCTATCAGGCAAAGACCGGCCTCTCCCGCAATAAGCTCTCTAAGCTCATGGAAGATGAGACCTGGATGGATGCCAACAAGGCTGTGGAGTACGGCTTTGCCGATGATGTAATCCAGAGGTCCGATCCGGCAGGCATCACGATCGGGAAGGAAGATCCTGATAAAGAGGATGACCCCGATGAGGACCAGCCGGACAAGCAGGAAGAAGAGGAACCGGATAAGAAGAGGAAGCCAGATAATCCTGAGAAAGAGGACCATACAGACGGCTTCCTTTTTGCATCCCATCCGTTTGAGCTGGCGGTCACGAATCAGCTGATCGACTACGCAAAGAAGCACGCTCCGGAGGTACCGGAGACAGATACACGGGTCATGGCAGCCGAGCGCTACCAGAGACTGAAGTCCATGAAGGACGCATTTTAAGGAGGAGAAGAGATATGGATATTAAGG
>CACZFV010000275.1 GCA_902780465.1 uncultured Lachnospiraceae bacterium | reverse complement strand
GACGGCGACCATCAGCCGCGTCAACCGGTCGCTGAACTTCGGAAACGACGGTTACAGGATCGTCTGGGGATATCTGAATGAAACAACGGAAGGGCAGGAGTGAGAACTCCCGCCCTTTTCTTTTCTGCCTGCGCCCTTTTTGTTAAGGGGCGCCGTTTTTATTTTCCGGATCCTGGAGGCATCATTTTGTCGAGCAGGTGCTCGATCAGCTGCTTTTTGACGTAGACGTCGAAGCTCAGGCGGCAGATGAAGGCGAAGGTCTCCAGATACTCCCGGTCCTCCTCATCCGCGCCCGCGACCGCTTCCTGGGAATGGCGGAAGCTCCGGACGACGTCCTTTGCGATGGCATCGGATTCCCGCTTCTCCAGTTCATAAATGACCGAGTAAATATCAAAGAGTGTTTTGTCCTGGCCTCCGGAAAAATACTTCTCCGTGAGAGGCTTCAAAAGTGTCTCGATATCGCTGATGGACAGGAAATCCTTCAGATAATACACGAAGAGCAGCAGGATCAGATGATCCCGGGAATACTTTTTCTTCACGGGAGGCGGGATCAGGTTATTCTTCGTGTAATTGTTGATCATCGTCTTCGTGAGGATCTTGTCCCCCGGATAGCGCTTGCAGGAGGAGAGCTTGTTCTCCATGAAGGTGGTGATCTGATCCATATAGAGCGGAATATCCGGGATCTCTCCGGGATTCACGTAATCCAGGTTCTGGAAATCTCCCAGAAGGGAGGTCAGGATCTGCTTTGTCTGGTCGTCCATCGATGTCTCCTTCCCGGCCAGCCGCAGCATGCGTTTTCTGCGGTCTGTCCTGTCATTTTTCAATTACAGTTTACGGTTTTTATAACCAGATGACAAGCCTTTCTTTTCAAACATCGGTTCTTGTCTTCCCCATGCTCTCTGGGGTATAATGAGACTTCATGGAGGAAAGCAGGCTATGGGACAGACAGTACAGCTGAACAGTACCCAGGAGGAGGCGGTCCGGGCAACGGAGGGGCCGGTGCTCATTCTGGCCGGCGCAGGCTCCGGAAAGACGCGGGTGCTGGTGCACCGCATCGCCTATCTCATCGACGAGATCGGCGTACTTCCGGGAAATATCTGTGCGATCACATTCACCAATAAGGCAGCGGGAGAGATGCGGGAGCGTGTGGACAGCCTCATCGGGTTCGGATCCCGGGCGATCCAGGTCAGCACCTTCCACTCGCTCTGTGTGCGGATCCTGCGGGACAATGCGGAGCTTCTCGGATTTACCCGGTCCTTTGCCATTTATGATACGGACGACCAGATCTCGCTGATGAAGGACATTCTCCGGCGGAGGAATCTCGATCCCAAGCGGTACAAGGAGAAGACCATCCTGCACGCCGTCTCTTCGGCCAAGGACGAGCTCGTCGGGCCGGAAAAGTACCGGGAGATCAACGGTGGGGATTTCTGGTCTTCGATGGTGGCGGATCTCTACGCCGCGTATCAGCAGCGGCTGATGGAGAACAACGCCATGGATTTCGACGATCTGCTGGTGAAGACCGTAGAACTCTTCGAGAACCGGCCGGAGGTGCTGGAGCGCTATCAGGACCGCTATCAGTATCTGATGGTGGACGAGTACCAGGACACCAATACCGCTCAGTTCCGCTTCGTATCCCTTCTGGCGAAGAAATACCGGAATCTGTGCGTGGTCGGAGACGACGACCAGAGCATTTACCGCTTCCGCGGCGCGAATATCCGCAATATCCTCAATTTCGAGAAGGTCTTTCCGGACGCGAAGGTGGTGCGCCTGGAGCAGAATTACCGCTCCACGCAGCGGATCCTGCAGGCGGCCAACGAAGTCATCCGCCACAACCGGGGCAGGAAGGAGAAGACGCTCTGGACGGAAAATGAGCCCGGTGAGAAGGTGCGGCTCCGCCAGTTCCCCAGCGGATTTGAGGAAGCTTCCTTCGTCGCTTCCGAGATCGTACAGAGCGTCCGCAGCGGAAAGCGGAAGTTCGGAGACTTTGCGGTCCTCTACCGGACCAACGCCCAGTCCCGTCTGTTTGAAGAAAAGCTGCTGATGCTGAACGCGCCCTACCGGATCGTGGGAGGCGTGAATTTCTATTCCCGGAGGGAGATCAAGGACATTCTGGCGTATCTGAAGACCGTGGACAATGCGCAGGATGACGTCGCGGTC
>CACZFV010000274.1 GCA_902780465.1 uncultured Lachnospiraceae bacterium | reverse complement strand
TTTCCCTCCGGTTACAGTCCAAAACAGATCAAGGCCGACATTATCGCCGGGCTGGATCTCCTGAAGCGGCAGCGGGAGCACAGCCGCGACCGTGATTCACGATAGGAGGTGCGCAAATGACAGAGAACAATGTGCAGACAGTGAGCGTAATTACAGCGGATTTGTTTCCCGACGAGGAGCGGTTTGAAATGCATCTCGGCGGCACCACCTACGAGGTCAGCACCCATTTCAACCCAGACGGACGGGAAAGCGTATTGGGGCAGTTTCTCTCCCTCATCCAAAAGGAAGACCTCGTCCCGCACATTTGACTATGGCAACCGGCAAATCTATCATGGTATCAGCCTTTGCAATGCCCGGTTGTCAGGAAAGGAGACAACAGAACATGACAACAGCATCAAAAATCGGGCAGGAAGAAAAGATTACAGCCCTGTACGCCCGCCTCAGTGACGACGATCCGGAGGAGGAAAAGAAGAAGGGCAAAAGCAAACCGGAAGACAAGGAGTCGAACTCCATCCAAAATCAGCGCACCATCCTGTATGACTACGCCCGCCGGAACGGGCATCTCCACCCGAAATTTTTCTATGACGACGGCGTCAGCGGCACCACCTTTGAGCGCCCCGGCTTCAAGGAAATGGAGGAACTGGTAGAAGCGGGAAAGGTCTCCACGATCATCGTGAAGGACCTCTCCCGCTTCGGGCGAAACTATCTGGAGGTGGGCAACTACCTGGAGGTGGTCTATCCCACCCTGGGTGTAAAGTTCATCGCTATCCAGGAAAACGTGGACACGCTGGCGGGCACCGGTACGGAGATGATGCCCTTCCACAATATCTTCAACGAGTGGTACGCCTCCCAGACCAGCAAGAAGATCAAGGCGGTATGGGCGATGAAAGCCGCCAATGGCAAGCGTATCAGCTCTGCCGTGCCCTATGGGTATGTAAAAGATCCCACGGATCACGACAAGTGGTATGTGGACGAGCCCGCTGCGGAGGTGGTGCGCAGGATATTTGCGCTCTGTATCGGCGGTCTCGGCCCCTTTCAGATCGCTAAACAGCTAGAGAGCGAGCGTGTCCTGACCCCGACAGCGTATTACCAATCCATTGGTCGTCCCACCTCCAACAAGGCGCCAACAGACCCGTACCACTGGTCCGACAGTTCTATCGAAAACATCTTGGCCAACCGACAGTACACGGGCTGCACGGTAAACTTCATGACCACCACGGTCAGCTACAAGGTCCACAAGACCGTCTACAAGCCGGAGGAGGACTGGCAGATCATTCCCAATACGCAGGAGGCCATCATCGACGAAAACACCTGGCTGAGGGTCCAGGAGCTGCGGCAGAACAAACGCCGTCCTACAGCCACGGGACGCAAGAGCCTGTTTTCCGGTCTGGTGTTTTGCCCGGACTGCGGCGCAAAGCTGCATTTCAGCACGGCAAAAAGCCTGGGACGCAATCAGGAGCACTTCCGCTGTGCCAACTACAAATCCGGCCGCGGAAACTGCAAGATCCACTATATCCGGAATGTGGTGCTGGAAAAAATTGTATTGGCAGCAATCAGTGAGCTGGCGGATTTTGTCCGATGCTACGAATCCGTTTTCCTGTTCCTCCTGGCAAAGAAGAATGATTCGCTGCGACAGAAAAGTTTGCAGGAGACGAAGTCCAAGCTTGTGAGAAGCCAAAAACGTGTGGGTGAGATCGACCGGATCATATCTCGCCTGTATGAGGACAACATCGTCGGCAAGCTGAGCGATGAGCGCTTTTCCAAGATGTCCGCCAACTACGAAACAGAGCAGAAGGAACTGGTGAGAACCATCTCCCTCTGTGAGCAGGAACTGCGGGAGGCAGACAAGGCACAGGTCGGCCTCCGTATGCTACTGAAGGGACTGCGGGAATTCACTGAGGTGCGTGAGCTGACGCCCACCATCATAAACACGCTGATCCGACGAATCGAAGTCCACAACAACGACAAGTACGACGGACACTGCCATGTAAAAGTGGATATCTACTTTACAGCAGCTGGGATGATTACGCTTCCCACAGAAAAGGAACTGGAAAAGCTGATGGATGAGATTCGCCAGAACCCTCAGCAGTATCGCATAACAGCATAAAAACAGGAATGGTAGCAGTATCGCATAACAGCATAAAAACAGGAATGGTGCAGTCCTGAAAGACTACACCATTCCATACATGTGAAAATACTTCCTTATGAGCCCGCAGCATCGGCTCCGGCCGTTGTAAAAGCAAGGCTTACAGCTTTGCGATATAGTGCACGCCGCTGTTTTCCACGGCGCCGAACACGATCGTTTTTTCCTTTTCCTTCAGGCGGCGGAACATATCGCCTTCGATCCAGACGTCTCCTGACGGGGTCACGAGAACGCCTTCGTAATGGAAATTATGGTTGGCTTCGCAGCGCTTCGTCTGCGGCTCCAGTTCGCTGAGATCGTCTTCGCAGTACCAGTACATGGTGCCGTGGCCGCCGAACACCTCGCGCTTGCCGCGCAGGAAGTCGATGCTGAACTTCACTGGACGGCCGCCTGCCGTCAGCGTATAGACACCGGGCTTGCCTGCCGGCACGAGCTGCGCCTCGATGCGGGGCACGGCGCGGAAGGGCTCTATGCCTTCTCTTCTGCGGCAGAGGTACGCCATGCGGCGGTACCAGGCCTTGTCCAGCTGGCTCCAGCGGTATTCCCGGGGACCGGAAGATACGTCGAAGCCTCCGGCGGGGTCGTTGACCCAAAACACGGTCTCACCCAGCTCTTTGCTCTCGTAATACCCGGTGGCGACGATCAGATGGCCGTGGGTCGTTACGGTGGCGTTATCCAGCTGCGGTACGTCCATGTCGTCCCGCCAGCTGTATTTTACGGAAAGGGTCACGGGATAGCCTTTGGCCAGCTCCACCATCAGATCTTCCTTGCTCAGATAGGCCGCGTAGCTTTCCAGTCCGCAGGCGCCTGCCGCGGCGCAGGTGAAGCTCCAGTTGCCGGTGCCGCCGAAGCCGTAGTCGTTGCACAGGAAGCTCGTCTCTTCCGGCAGCATGTCGAGGCCGCAGTGGCACATCTGCATGGCGATGGAGGTCGCGGAGCAGATGACCCCGCCATAGTCCGGATCTCTTCTCTTCTGGGAAATGACAGGAGTATCCAGATGTACGCTCGTTGGCAGTTCCTTCAGCCCTTCGCGGCACTGCGGATCTTCACTCTTCTCCTGCCAATCCGGGTCGTTTGTGTTCTTCCACGTCGCCCCCAGCAGGGTGAGGGAGGGAAGATCGCCCGCATCCGCGGTCCGCAGCACCGCCTTCAGCTGGAATGCGTCCGCCGTTTTTCCGTCTTTTACGTTGACGGAGCTGTCGCCCCAGTCCCGGTAGGTGTTGGCCCATACGAGACCGTCCTCCTGGTCGGGACAATACCTCTTTATATGGGCACCCCAGACGCCCCAGCTCATCCAGGCGCTCCAGACGCCGTCCACCCGCAGGCGGGCGTAGATTTCCGCTTCGCTCCTGCCTGGGGTCTGCGCGTTCCAGGATGCGACGAGATCGTTGAAAGGTTCCTCCGTCTCGAAAGGCTCCGCAAGAAACACCCCTTCGTAAGGCGCGTCCAGGGTAAGCGCTCCCTTCGTTTCGTTATAGGTAAGATTGTTCACGCGGCCGCGGAGCAGACCGCTGTTTTTCCATAAGACTGTGTTCATGCAGTTTCACTCTCCCGGCTCATTGTAGCACAGAAAACACAAAAACGCTCCCTTTTATGATATGCTCCCTTTATGAGAGACAGTGAAAAAAGAAAATCACTGTTAATCAT
>CACZFV010000273.1 GCA_902780465.1 uncultured Lachnospiraceae bacterium | reverse complement strand
CCGATGATCCCTGGGCCCAGGAAAAAACGCCCAAGATTGAAACCGGCAGCGAGGAGGAAGAGGAGGAAGAAGAGACTTCCGCCGTTCTGATCCTCAACCAACTGTAACTTCGTCACCATCTGCTTTTTCATTTCGCATTACGAAGGACCCCCGGCCATCGGTCGGGCGTTCTTCGTATCTGCGAACCCTTGACAGGACCGGCTGCGGGCCGTATGATACACTCAAAGGAGTGCAACTTCATGGACAATAAACAAGCCAGAAAGACCGGGCGGACCATCATGGCCTGCGGCTGCGTTTTTCTCGTTCTGACCAAGATATACCTGGGCATCGCCATGATCGTCGTAGGGCTGCTCTTCTCCCTGATCCTGGGCCGGTGTCCCCACTGCGGGAAGATGCTCATCGGGCTTTCCCCCAAACAGAACCACTGCCCCAAATGCGGCGGGCGGCTGTAACGGGAGGGAGACGCGATGTTCGGACTGAAAAAACGGAAGCAGAGGAAGGAAGAGAAGAAAAAGGCCTTCCACCAGGCCATCCGCAAGGGGCTGCTGTTTTGGCTCCCCGGAGGCGCCTCCCGTCTGGACGTGTATGTGGACTACTGCATCATCCACTGTCTGGGCCGGACGAAAATGAAGGAGAAGTCTCGTGTCATTCCCTTCAATGACATCATTAAGGTGGTCTACACCCCGGCAACTATGAACCGGATGGCCACTCTCCAACTGTTCACCAAGGATATGCCAGATGTCCAGCGGAAGTTCTGGTACCCCTATGAGAACAATATGGTGGTGGTGAACCAGTCCAATGAAGACCTGGCCCAGAAGATTTTAGCCTATATCCGGGATCCCTATGGCTCCAACGTGATCCCGCCGGACTATATGAACGAGCTGCGAAAAGAGCGGAAGCGAGAACTCCAGGAGGAAAAGGAACAGGCTGCCGCATCGGAAGCGGAGAAAGAAGCCGAGCAGGACACAGTATGAGCGAGATGAAATATCAGGTCAAAATGACCTATGACCGGGAAGATATTGCCGCATTGGTTCGCACTATGGAGTTCCGGCGGCATCCGGAGAAAAACGTCCGCATGGCTCGGAAGATCGGGTTTCCTGTCTTCGGCCTGGCCATTATCGCAGCGGGGATCTCCCTGCCTGTTTTGCGCGGGCCGACTGTAGCCAGCATCGTCTTTGCAGCCTGCTGCGCACTGCTGGGCGTGATCCTGATCCGACGCTCCGACAGCCGCGGAATGGAACGGCGAACCTGGAAGAAGTACCCCAACAAAGGTCTGGTCCTAACCTACACATTTTATAATGACCACTTTGAGGAAGAGGATGAGGTCTCCGGGAAACACGAATTTCAGTACCTGAGCATCAAGAACGGGAACCTGGACAACGGTCACTTCTTCCTTTTTACCACCGGGAACATGGCTCATATGCTCAAGCGGAACAGCTTTGTCATCGGCGAACCGGATTCCTTTGCAAAATTCATCCATATTCGCGCTGCGGTGACTCTGGACTCGGTCGAGTAGGATGAGAGTACAGAGAAAAACCTGCCTTGGATCGTCACGGCCCTAGGCAGGTTTTTGGCTCATTATTTGACAAACAACTTGCTTTAAGAGCAAGAAGTTACCTCTGCCGGCTGGTCGCATTGATCCAGTCGGCAAATTCTTTATACGGCAGTTCTCCTGCCACGCACCGGTCCCGCTTCTCCGCCGCTGCCTTGACCCAGGCATCGTACTCCTCCCGCTCCAGATAGCCCTGCTCCATGCGCTTGTTCATGCGCTGATAAGCCTGGCGATAGATCTTGAGCGCGGGATTCGAGTTGACCTTCTTCTTTGCTGCCAGGTTGGCCCCGATCTTGTTGCAGGGCTTTGTCCACCCCGGCATGATCCGATTGCAATACAGAGAATCGGAGCGGCCAACGGGAATAAAGGGCATCCCGCAGTTCTTACAGATTTTGTAGTTCCCTTTGGTCAGCAACTGAAGCATATCATAGCGCAGCATATCGTCGACGGTGCCGAGCTCAGTCAGTTGGATCACGTCGCCCGTCTTCTCATCCCGCTTGCCTAGCTTGACTGTAAAGGCAGAGTTCCAATGCTTCCGGAAGAAGTGTTCCTCCTGTTCGTATTTGTAATAGCGCTCCAGAGGCTCCAGCCCATCCGTCTGGTGTTCCTCCCAAACCGCCTTCAGGGTCACTTCCA
>CACZFV010000272.1 GCA_902780465.1 uncultured Lachnospiraceae bacterium | reverse complement strand
GGAGATCGGAATGACGCGCAGGGCCACGGAGAAGACCAGAGTCGAGGAATGGGCGAGAAATGAAGCGGTATTCCCGCCTGCCGATGAGCGGATGAACATTGAAGAGATGCTTCACGGATTCACCATCAACGGCGCGAAGCAGCTCGGCATCGAAGACCGGAAAGGTTCCATCGAGGCCGGAAAGGATGCGGATTTCCTCGTGTTCGACAACGATCTTCTCACCGCGGAGCACGAGGGCTTCAGCTGCAGCCTGCCGGAAGAGGTATATTTCGCCGGAAAGAAGATGAAGTGACAAATATCCGCCGCATGGGCGAAACAGGCACTGTTCCGGCAGTTCCTCCCCTCTGGGCGGGAAAGGAACCGGGCTCCTACGAAGCAGAGGCAACCTGATCGCAACCGTTGTGGACGGGGAAGAAGTATACAAAGCATAAACAGAAAGGAGAGGAGAACAGATAATCATGAAAGCGGATAAGATTTTTAAAAACGCGAAGATTTTTACGGCGGACAAGGACCATCCGCAGGCGGCCGCGCTTGCGGTGAAGGACGGAAAATTTATCTATGTGGGCGATGAGGCCGGCCTTTCAGCTTACGAAGGGGAGGTCACGGATCTCGGCGGGAAATTCATTATGCCCGGCATTATTGACAGCCATGTCCATGTCACCATGGGAGTCGGATTTGATTACGCGGATCCGGGGGTCTGGATTACCAGCTCCGGAAAAAAGGAAATTCTGGACTTTATTGCAGACTATGTGCGGAACAATCCCCGTTCGGACGGCTACTTCTTCGGACTGGAGACGAAAAGGCTGAACGGAGCCAAAATTGTAAAGGAAGATCTCGACGCAATCTGCCCGGACAATGAGCTTTTGATTGTGGAGGCGGAAGGTCACAGCATCTGGGTGAACTCCAGGCTTCTTCAGCGCCACGGCATTACGGACGACACGCCGGATCCCGTGCCGGGCTTAAGCTATTACGTGCGGCAGGACGGCCATGTAACCGGAAATATCTTTGAAGGCGCGGCGGAAATCCCGATTCTGCTTGATAAAGGCATGAGCCTCACCGATGAACAGGTCGACGCGTCGCTTCAGCGCTGGATTCAGTTCTGTGTGGAAAACGGTGTGAACGTTGTTTTTGACGCCGGTATCCCGGGACATAACGTGTTCAATGAGCGGGTCTACGGACGTCTTCGCGAAATGGACAGGCAGGGAAAGCTTCCGGTCTGTGTTGAAGGGTGCTATGTGATCTCGTCAGCGAGAGAGGTAGAGGAAGGCCTGAGGGAACTGAAGCGTCTCAGGGATGAGTTTGACACGGAGCATATGAAGGTCAATACCCTGAAGATTTTCGTGGACGGCACCCTGAAGCTCCATACCGGGGCCATGGTCGAGCCCTATGCGGACGTTCCTAAGACGGGAATTACCGCGCTGAATAAAGAGGAATTTGCGGAGCTCCTCAAAAAGCTCAATGAGGAGGGAATGGATCTTCACCTGCACACCGTCGGTGACGCAGCCTCCCGGGTGGTGCTGGACGGGGTGGAGATGGCCCGGAAGGAGCTGGGAGACAGCTTCCGCGTGAAGGTCACCGCTGCCCATCTTTGGGTCCAGCACGACGATGATATGGATCGCTTTGTAAAGCTTGGCGTGATTGCGAATTACACCCCTGCGTGGCACAGCGGGAACATCGGCGGGAAGCCCATAGAGCTCTGGCAGATACTGCTGGGCGAAAAGCGCGCGTCGAATATGTACCGCTGCAAAACGCTCTGGGATACCGGCGCCCTTGTGTCCTGGTCCAGCGATGATATCTCCTACGGAGATTTTAAGACCTGGAGCCCGTATCTTGGCATGGAAGTCGGCATGACGCGCATGACTTCGGAGAAGACCAAGGCGCCCGACCATAACAAAACGGTTGAGCCGTTTGTTCCGCTCAGCGAAAAAATGAGCATTGAGGAAATGATTCTCGGCTATACCATCAACGGCGCAAAGCAGCTTGGCATCGAGAACGCCAAAGGCTCCATCGCCGCCGGAAAGGACGCGGACTTCCTGGTGTTCGACAAGGACCTTCTCACAGCGGAGCAGGAGGGCTTCAGCCATAACATGCCGCAGGACGTGTATTTCGGCGGAAAGAAAGTAAACTGATGCTGTCCGGAGGGCAGGCTGCAGGGATGCGGTCTGCCCTCTGCCTTTTCTACCGCGTCATCCCG
>CACZFV010000271.1 GCA_902780465.1 uncultured Lachnospiraceae bacterium | reverse complement strand
TCCACGTCCGTCTCCACGACGGACAGCCGGATCTGGTTCGGCAGGCGCCGGGCTTCGTTGATGATATCCCCGCCCTGGGAGGTGTCCGCGTCGATGTTCAGGGCGAAGTTGTACTCGATCTCCGTCACCCCGCAGAAGCGGTAGGTATAGTTGATCCCTTCGGCGGTGAAGTAAGCGGTAGATTTCGGCATGAATTGATGTTCCTTTCACAGGGGCATAAATCTGTTCCGAAGGAGATCCTTCACTTCGTTCAGGATGACACTGAGGACCGAAGTGTCCTCAGTAAGTACCGTTCCGCGGTGTCGTAGATCGACTGGCCGATCCGGTTCGCATCCGATCCGGATGCATTGACGTTGATCGTCACCGGAGCGGAGACATTCTGGTTATTCTGCGTCATCGTACTGGTTGCCACAGAAGAAACAGAAGGAATAGAAGCGGCCATTGCCGCAGTCGCTGTCCCTTCGGTGAGACTCTGCCTGGCAGCCGGCGACAGTTCTCCCAGCAACTGCCGAAGCAGCGGCAAGGCTCTGTTCTCCTTCTTCACCGGGATGATATACTCCGCGTCCCCGTCCTCTGCGACCTGCACCGAGGTTGGCCGGGAAAACCTGCCGCCGGAGGACATGCGGAGGAAGGCCGAACCGGTTTCCTCCCGGTTCCGGCTGTCCTGCCGGGAGGAAGGCTCTTCTGACTTCCGGTCCGTATTCGTTTCCGCCCGGACATTCAGGGTAAAGCTTTCTGAGAACAGGCTCCGGACGTTCTCCATGGCCGTCCTGGCAGCGGACACGATGGCAGACGCGTTCGCTGTCAGTGGGATCGGCTTCTTCGCGCTCTCCGTAAACGCCGCGATCTCCTTCTTCGGTTCCGTCATATTCAGCCCGATCTTCAGGCCGGCATATTCACCGAAGAGATTCTCCGTCACGTTCCCGTATCCGGAGCCGGAGCCGGAGAACAGCGTCGGGAAGTCTTCCGAGATGCTCTCCCGGAATGCCTTCACGCTCTCGGAAGCGACATCGAAAGAAGCGGACAGGCTGTCCGCCAGCGTCCGGTTCTCCGAAAGGATCTTCTGCAGGCGGCTCACGCCCGACTCATCGATATCCACCCCGAAGGACGCCAGGAATTGCTGATCAGCCACGCAGTCACCTCCTTTCAACTATGGACACAGAAGAATGATAAATGCTATCATGATGCAGATAAAAGAAGCCACTTAGACCGACAAACTTTGAGTTTCCTGCTCAAAAGAGGCAGTGAATATTATCAGCTTCGATGAGAGTTTTCGATGAGCAGGAAGTGCTAAAGATCAATTCTACGGATCGTAGAGTTTGTTTTTCCGCCGTATTCTACAGTCCGTAGGTGTGATTGTTCGGAGGCTTGTGGTTTCATATTCCCTGAAGGAGGAGAGACATGGATCAGGTCAGAATCGGCCGATTTATCGCCGAAGAACGGAAAAAAAAGGGCTGGACTCAGAAACAGCTTGCCGAGAAGCTGAATATCAGCGACAAGACGGTTTCCAAATGGGAATGCGGGAATGGATTCCCAGAAGTATCCCTGTTGCTTCCGCTGTGTGATGAACTGGGAATCACCGTGAATGACCTGCTGTCCGGAGAGGTTGTTTCATGGAAAGACTATCAGAAAAAGGCGGAGAATAATATGGTGGAAATGATTCAGGAAAAGGAAGCAAACCGGAAGCAATTCCGACTGACGCTCATATTGGGTGCGGTATCGCTGATCTCGTTTATCACGTTGCTGATTGTGGTGTGCCTGTATACGTATGTGATCCCGCTACCGGTGAAGATTGTGCTGATCGCTGTTGCCTGTACAGTCTTTGCGGTGGGGATCCTGGCGGTGATCGAAGGGCAGCAGAAGATAGGATATTACCGATGCGCAAAATGTGGAAAAACATTTGTCCCGAAATTCTGGGCCCATATTTGCGGGATTAACTTCGTTTCAAAACGGTATCTGAAATGCCCTTGCTGCGGGGGGAAATCTTGGTGCCGGAAAGTGATGGAGAAGTAACGTTCAGAGTTATTAGGATATCCGTTGGCAAGAAAACTCGGAAGATAGAACTTCATGACCGGGCCGCCTCAGCGGCCCGGGTTTCGTTCTCCCTCTGCACCTGGATCAGTTCCGCCGCGTCCAGCAGGTCGTCCAGGGTATAGGTCCCGTCCCAGAGCTCATGCTGCTTCCACATCCCCGCCGCTACCGGGAGGAAGAGGAACCCGTCG
>CACZFV010000270.1 GCA_902780465.1 uncultured Lachnospiraceae bacterium | reverse complement strand
TATTCACTATCGCTTTCAGGAGGTAAGCATGCAGGCGATTCTTGACCAGATCGCTGACTGGCTTAAGGGAATGCTGGTGGACGGCATCATGAACAACCTCACGGGGATGTTCGATGCCGTGAACCAGCAGGTCTCCGACGTGGCCTCCCAGGTCGGGAATACCCCGCAGAACTTTTCGCCCGGGGTTTTCTCCATGATCCGGAACATCTCGGAGAGCGTCATCATCCCCATAGCAGGCCTGTTCCTCACGTTCATTGCCTGTTATGAGCTGATCCAGCTGATCATTGAACACAACAACCTGGCAAACTTTGAGACATGGATTATCTTCAAGTGGATCTTCAAGACCACCATCGCGGTGATGCTGGTGACTCACACCTTCGACATCACCATGGCCGTTTTCGACGTGGCGCAGCACGTGGTTGATGCAAGCTCCGGCCTCATTTCCGGCAGTACCGAGGTGGATGCCGCCGCCCTGGCGGATCTCCGCACCACGCTGGAGACCCTGGAGGTCGGGGAGCTTCTGGGAATCTTCATGCAGTCCTTCATCGTCCAGATCTGCTCCATGATTCTTTCTGTCGTGATCTTCGTCATTGTCTACGGGCGGATGATGGAGATCTACCTCATGACGAGCCTGGCGCCGATCCCGTTCTCAACTTTTGGGAACCGGGAGCAGAGCCACATCGGGCAGAACTATCTCCGGTCGCTCTTTGCCCTCGGCTTCCAGGGCTTCCTCATCATGATCTGCATCGGCATCTACGCCGTCATGATACAGAGCGTCACCTTCACAGACGACATCATGATGAGCATCTGGGGCGTCATGGGCTACACGGTGCTTTTATGCTTCGCGCTCTTTAAGACCGGGTCGCTGGCGCGGTCCGTAATGAGCGCACACTAAAACCAGTAAACGGCCAGCCGGCGGATGAAAATAGTCAGCCGGCACCGAGAAAGGAGACTATGGCTTCATTCATTTCCGTCCCGCGAGACCTCTCGCGGGTCAAGTCAAAGATACTGTTCAACCTTACGAAGAGGCAGCTCCTCTGCTTCGGGACCGCGGCAGCCATCGGCCTGCCGTCTTTTTTTTGCCCTGAAGACAGTGGCGAACACCAGCGTCGCCTCCCTGGGCATGATCCTCATCATGCTGCCACTCTTCCTCCTCGCCATGTACGAGAAGGACGGGCAGCCGATGGAGGTGATCGCCAGGCATTTCATCGAGACGAAGTTCATCCGGCCGAAGATCCGGCCCTATAAGACAGACAACTATTACGAGGTCCTTGCAAGGGCCGCCGAGGCGGAAAAGGAGGTAGAAAAGATTGTTTCAGCTGTTCAGAAAAAGAAATGAGACGCGTGACCTGAGGCTCCCCCCGGAGCTTTCGAAAAAGGACCGGGAGAGGGTGGAGGAGATCATCCGGCAGGCAAGGAAGGACGACGGCATCCCCCGCACGGCGCAGCAGTCCATCCCCTTTGACCGCATGTTCCCCGACGGCATCTGCCGCGTCTCCGGGAACTACTACACGAAGACCATCCGCTTCCAGGACATCAACTACCAGCTGGCCCAGCAGGAGGACAAGACCGCGATCTTTGAGGAGTGGTGCGGGTTTTTGAACTTCTTCGACAGCTCCGTACGCTTCGAGCTCTCCTTCATGAACATGTCCACCGACGCGGAGAACTTCGAGAAGAGCATCCGCATCCCGTTCCGGAAGGACGGGTTCGACGACGTCCGGTCGGAGTATTCCGACATGCTGAAGCTGCAGCTCTCCCAGGGGAACAATGGCCTCACGAAGACGAAGTACCTCACCTTCGGGATCGAGGCGGAATCGGTGAAGCAGGCGAAGCCCCGCCTGGCCCATGTCCAGAACGATATCCTGAACAACTTCCGGCAGCTGGGCGTGCAGGCGGAGGTCCTGAGCGGGGAGGCGCGGCTGAAACTCATGCACGACATGTTCCACATGGGCGATGTCCACGACCGCTTCCGCTTCGACTGGAAGTGGCTCCCGGGATCCGGCCTCTCCGTGAAGGACTTCATCGCCCCCACGGCCTTTGCCTTCCCGGGCAGCCGCACCTTCCGGACAGGGAGCCTTTACGGCGCCATGAGCTACCTTGCCATCACGGCGCCGGACCTTTCGTCCGCGCCGGGTACGACATGGACATCATCCCCTCGGACCTCGCCACCTACGGCAAGGACGCGAAGGACCTTCTGAAGGAACTGCAGAGCCAGAACGAGCGGATGTTCCTCGTCACGGTGCTGGTGATGAACACCGGGAAGACGGAGCAGGAGCTGGAGAACAACGTGTTCCAGGCGTCATCCATCGCCCAGAAGCACAACTGTCTGCTCCGGCGGCTCGACTACCAGCAGGAGGACGCCCTCATGAGCTGCCTCCCCCTCGCGAACAACCTGATCGACATCCGCCGGGCCCTCACCACCAGCTCTACCGCGATCTTCGTGCCCTTCACCACCCAGGAGCTCTTCCAGCGGGGGAAGGAGGCCCTCTACTACGGCCTGAACGCCCTCTCCAGCAACCTCATCATGGTGGATCGGAAGGAGCTGAAGAACCCGAACGGCCTGATCCTCGGCACCCCCGGCGCCGGCAAGTCCTTCAGCGCGAAGCGTGAGATCGCCAACGCCTTCCTGGTGACGGACGATGACGTCATCATCTGCGACCCGGAGGCGGAGTACACGCCGCTGGTCGAGCGGCTGAAAGGCCAGGTGATCCGCATCAGCCCTGCCTCCACCCAGTACGTGAACCCCATGGACATCAACCAGAACTATTCCGACGAGGATAACCCCCTGGCACTGAAGGCGGACTTCATCCTGTCCCTCTGCGAGCTGGTGGTGGGCGGAAAGGAGGGCCTGCAGCCCGTGGAGAAGACGGTCATCGACCGCTGTGTCCACCAGATCTACCAGAACTATTTCGAGGACCCGGTGCCGGAGAAGATGCCGCTCCTCGAGGACCTCTACAACGCCCTCCTCAACCAGGAAGAGAAGGAAGCGCACCATGTGGCGACAGCCCTGGAGATCTACGTGAAGGGATCCCTGAACCTCTTCAATCACCGCACCAACGTGGACATCCAGAACCGCCTGGTCTGCTACGACATCAAGGAGCTCGGGAAACAGCTGAAGAAGCTCGGGATGCTGGTGGTGCAGGACCAGGTATGGGGCCGCGTCACGATGAACCGCTCAGCCGGAAAGGCCACCCGCTACTATATGGACGAGTTCCATTTACTTTTAAAGGAGGAGCAGACCGCCGCCTACAGCGTGGAGATCTGGAAACGCTTCCGTAAGTGGGGCGGCATCCCCACCGGCATCACCCAGAACGTGAAGGACCTCCTCTCCTCCAGGGAGGTCGAGAACATCTTCGAGAATTCCGACTTCGTCCTGATGCTGAACCAGGCGGCCGGCGAC
>CACZFV010000269.1 GCA_902780465.1 uncultured Lachnospiraceae bacterium | reverse complement strand
GACCTCTACAACGCCCTCCTCCAGCAGGAAGAGAAGGAAGCGCACCATGTAGCGACGGCCCTGGAGATCTACGTGAAGGGGTCCCTCAACCTCTTCAACCACCGCACCAATGTGGACATCCGGAACCGCCTGGTCTGCTATGACATCAAGGAGCTCGGGAAACAGCTGAAAAAGCTCGGGATGCTGATCGTGCAGGACCAGGTCTGGGGCCGCGTCACGATGAACCGCTCGGCTGGGAAGGCCACCCGCTACTATATGGACGAGTTCCACCTGCTCCTGAAGGAGGAGCAGACCGCCGCCTACTCGGTCGAAATCTGGAAGCGGTTCCGTAAGTGGGGCGGCATCCCCACCGGCATCACCCAGAACGTGAAGGACCTGCTCTCCTCCCGGGAAGTTGAGAACATCTTCGAGAACTCCGACTTCGTCCTGATGCTGAACCAGGCGGCCGGCGACCGGCAGATCCTTTCAAAGCAGCTGAACATCTCACCGCACCAGCTCTCCTACGTGACGCATTCCGGCGCCGGGGAAGGGCTGCTTTTTTACGGAAACGTGATCCTGCCCTTCGTGGACCGCTTCCCGCAGGATACGGAGCTCTTTAAGATCATGACCACCCGCCCGTCTGATATCGCCGCGGCGAAGGAAGAGGAAGAAAAGCGCGTAAGACTTAAGGAAGCCGGAAATGATAAAGCTCAAGAAGCCGGAAATGAAAGGAGGTGACCCGCCAATGGATAAGGACAACGTAAACAGCCGGGCCCGGCCCGGCGGGAAACTGAAAAACGACTCCGCCGCGATGGCAGCAGCCGGCGAGAAGCTCCGCTTCGACAAGGCGGTCTTCGGGCCGGAGGCGCCCATGTCGAAGGGGAAAAAGCTGGTCCGGGAAAAGCAGTACGAAAAGACCAGCTACGGCCGGAAGGCCCCCGCCGTGAAGAAGGCAAAGGCGGCGGCATCAGCGGGGCTCCACGCGGAGGTCTCGAAGGAGAATGAGGACGGCAATATCGCGGTCGATGCGGCAAACCGCGGATCCCAGGCGGCGGAGGCCGCAGCGGGAAAGGGCTCCAACGTCCTCTCCCGCTTCTTCCAGAAGAAGGCGATCAAGCAGGAATACGCCGCCATGAAGATGGGACGAAAGGCCGGCACGGCCGCGGGTCATGCCGCCGCGGCAGGGAAAGCCGCAGGATCCGCCGGGAGCGCGGCGGGCACAGCGGCCGGGGAGGCAGCATCCGCCGCGTCTGCAGGTGCTTCGGCAGTCCTTGGCGGGACCGTGGACATCACGGAGAAGATCATCGGGATGCTCTCCGCCCACAGCCACGCCCTTATTGCCGCCGGGACCATGCTGCTTCTGGTCATCTTTGTCTCCGGTACCATGTCCTCCTGCTCCGCAGTCTTCCAGGGGGTGATCAACGGCGTGGTCGGCAGTTCCTACACCGGAGAGGACACTTCCCTCACCGGGACGGAAAAAGGGTACCTCGCGAGGGAAGGCGTTTTGAAATCGAAGCTTGAGAGCCCCTCGACCTACTGGCCGGGCTACGACGGGTATGTGGTCGAGTCATACAGCATCGACCACAACCCCTACGAGCTTGCGGCCTATGTGCAGATCCTGAAGATGGACGGGAAGACCGATGCAGAGATCAGCCAGGCAGTGAAGGACCTGTTCGACAGACAGTACAAGCTGGAGACCTGGATCGTGGAGATCGACCACGAGGACGATGCGACAGAGTATATCTTCCACGCCCGCCTTACGAACAAAGGCCTTACCGCAGTGATCGATGAGCTGGGGCTGACCCCGGAGCAGAAGGAGCATTTCGACGTCCTGATGGAGACCTACGGGAACCATCCGGAGCTCTTTACGGATGAGTTCTTCTCACTGGATGCAGTGGAAGGGCTGCACTACGACATCCCCGGGGAGGCGCTTTCGGACGAGCGCTTTGCCCGGATGGTCGTGGAGGCGGACAAGTATCTCGGGACGCCTTATGTGTGGGGCGGCTACTCTCCCACCGGCGGGTTTGACTGCTCCGGCTTCGTGTCCTATGTGATCAACCACTGTGGAAATGGCTGGAACTACGGCCGGCTCACGGCGGAGGGCCTCCGCAAAGAGTGCGCCATCATCCCGAAGAGCGAGGCGAAACCCGGGGACCTCATCTTCTTTAAGGGGACCTACAACACCAGCGGCGCGAGTCACGTGGGCATCTATATCGGGGACGGGGTGATGATCCACTGCGGCCACCCGGTGCAGTACGCAAGCTGCGAGACCGACT
>CACZFV010000268.1 GCA_902780465.1 uncultured Lachnospiraceae bacterium | reverse complement strand
TCTGATCCCCCAAAAGTATAGAAAGGTCACACCGGTTGGCGGCATCCCCCTCAAAGAAGGTCGGGAAGCTTTCCCGGCGCAGAGAGAAGTACTCAGAGAGTCAGACCGTGATCTTCTTTTTACAGATCTGGAAGAAGCTATTTCCCAAAAGAGGCGCGAAGTCATCTGGCAAATGATCTGGGAGAGGTGGAACTATTATGAAAGCTTTTGCAATACGTGATACATCCATTCAGAAAGACCGGGACCTGGCATGGCTTCTCTATGATCCGGACAGCATGTGCTTTACCATCGAAATCAGTGAAGATGTGGATGAATGGGAAGCCCCGCTCATTCTCTCCTCCTTTGTAAAAAAAGGAAAACGGTCGGTGGATCCCTACTGGAGCCAGGTCTGGGTGGAACAGAGGATCGTTCCGCGGGAAAGACAGAATCTCGGAACCATTCTGCGGGACAACGGACTGGAGGAATATGATCCCTGCCGTCTCCTGATCCTCTCTGACGGCCGCTGTGCACAGGATGACTGCTTCATTGTCCCTCTTCCGGAGAAAAAGATTCCCGGAGAGCTGCGGAGGCGTCTGTCCCTTCGCCTGTCGGGCTTTTTGCACAGCGGTGACCATTCTCTTCTCTTTTTCCGGGACGGAATGGTCCGGAGCATCACACAGGAAGAGCTGCCTCTGCAGGAAGCGCAGAGAATGCGACTGTTGCAATATCATCGCGCTTTATCCAATGCAAGGGATCCGGAAATTCCGGCAGGTTCCTCTAATCCTGCCGATTCTGTTGGTACAGTTGACAGCCGTCCGGATGACCTCCTGCAGCTGTTTTTTTTGCATGCACAGGGAAGCGGTCTGGCACTGGAGGATGATTATCATATCTCCTATGAAGATCTTCGGAATGCAGGGACCCTGCTCCCTGTAAACGCCTCCGACTTTCATGCTTTTGTACAGGAGAATGTGGTTGATACGGCATCCGCCGCAGAGCTCCTGCACTGCACGAGACAGAACATACAGGATCTGGTGCGGCGGAAAAAACTGACGCCCGTCAAGGTTCTGAAGAATAATTTTCTCTTCCTGCGGGAGGATCTCGGAAGGCCGTTGACCTAAAGCACCTTTTTCATACCGGCCTTCGCACTGGCGACGAACTGGTGGTGCAGGGCCTGGAAACGGACCTGCGGCTCAGCCGGCCCGCGTCCGCCGTCAGGCGGAAAAACATTTTGCGGGCTGTGTCATCAAAAGGGAGCAGCAAACGGAAAATACTCCGCTGCTGCTCCCTTGTTTGATTCCTTTCGGTATTGATCCTGCCTAGTTCACTGTCTGATAAAGGATGCATCCGCCGCACTGACCGCCTCATTCTCCTGCGAATAGCGCTCCGCACGCATATGGAGATCGTACTTTTCGCGAAGCTGCATGATCGTCTGCATCATCGGGGATGCATGGTGGACATCGAGAGAAGCCTGGTCCTTCCAGCTGTCGATCAGAAGGACAGTCTCCGGGTCATCCATGGAGATAAAATAATTGTATTTGAGGTTCCCTTCTTCAGCCCGGATCGCCGCGGCCGTTCCACTGCTCTCCATCTCCTGCGCGAACTTCTGCGCGTTTCCTTTTACGCCGGTATAATACAGGTTCATTGTGATCGTGCTCATAAAGTAGTGTCTCCTTCGTAGTCTGGCTGTATCTCTCCGTACTTTTTATATTTCTCCGTTTTTAAACCGGTTGATCATCTCAAAGGTGAGGGAAACGCCGTTGTCCTGAACCTGAACCTCATCTCGGGGAATCCAGACGGCTTCCGCCACTTCATTGGTATCATGCACGGCAATTTCATCACTTCCATCGAGGTCACAGATCACGCCGATCATCAGATTAGAGGCAAAACCCCAGGGCTGGGACTTGTAATAGCGGATATTGGAGACCTTCAGGCCGGCCTCCTCCATGACCTCGCGGCGAACGGCATCTTCAATGGTCTCACCAACCTCGATAAAACCCGCAATCAGGGAAGTGCCGGCATATCCATCTTCCTCCCGCGGCCTGTAGCGGATCATCAGGAGCTTGTCCCCGTTGATCACCGCAATGGTCACGGCCGGCATGACGCGAGGGTAGTCCATGTTCCCGCAGGAAGTACACCGGATGCAGCGGGTTTTGGGATGGACGCTCATACGACTGCCGCAGCGGCCGCAGTGGCGGTTTCCGTTATACCAGGAAGAAAGCTGAAAAGCTGTCTCCGCGCCAAAATAGACATTTTTCGGGACCGGTTTATTTCCAAAAGAAAACGGCA
>CACZFV010000267.1 GCA_902780465.1 uncultured Lachnospiraceae bacterium | reverse complement strand
CGAGAAGAAGACGGTAGATATTTTTCTCGATTTCGAAGTAATCGTTCCAGAAGCGCTTCAGCCACTGCCGGTCCGCCTGCTGGTTATAGGCCTTGGCTCTCCATTTTCCGAGCAGCGTATTCTCGTCCGCTTTAAGCTCCTCTTCCATCTGCGCAAGTGTTTCGTTCGCCATGTTTTTCTCTCCCTATAAAGTCAAGTGATTTTTCCTTTAAAATAAACGATTTCTCAATGTTATATCTCTGCCGAATGAGCCGGAAGGATGGGCATCTCAGAGTATCTGGTACGAGAATAGAGGTTTTTGGGTATACGAAGCAGAACGTCATCCATCCCGCTATACATGGCCGTTGTATAACCCTTCCCTCTATGGCAGCGCACCTCCCGTATCTACCAGGATCACCTTCGGTTCCCCGACGGGTCCTCACTTCCTTCGTTCCGCCTGCCCATAACCAGGGTGTCAGCTTAGCTCCTTTACTGGGTCTTGCCCTATGGAAAATATTCCTGCCGACTACTGGCTCATTCTTTGTTGTTTGCTGACTCCAGCTCCCGCTCACCAGCACCTTTCGGCGGACGTTCCCTGATGAGCTTCTTTTTTCGTCACTCCCATAAGGGAGCCGGTCTTCTGCTTGTGACCGGGGCCGGACCGACGATATCGGATCAGAGGCCCGGCTCCGGCTGCAAGCAGTCGTTTCTCTGGTGCTTTGTTTTTTTCAGGCTGCCACAGGCCGCCGGATATCATCCATCAGTTTCCCCGCGTCATAGGTGGCTCCCGTTTTCAAAATCAGGTAGAACACCCGGACCAGCTTACATGCGACCGCAATCATCGACTGCATCTTCTTCAAAGGATTCTTCTCCCTGGTCGTGTAATACTGGTAGATCGACCGGAATTCCGCGCTATGGCTTACCACGCTGACCGCCGCCTCATACAGCACATATCTCAGCCGCTTCCGCCCTCGATAGCTGATGTGGCTTTCTCCCTTATGTTTGCCGGATTCATTCTTTACAATGGCATAACCGGCCAGCTTCTGGAGCTGTCTGGGATCATCGAAACGGGTTATATCCCCGACTTCCGCCACAAATCCAGTCACCGTCTTCAGGCCTACACCTCTGATCTCCAGAAGCTTGTCAACATACGGAACTTTTCTGATTTTGTCCTCGATCAGTGCCATCAGCTCTGCTTCCTGTGCCGTCTGCATCTTATAATCCGCAAGCAGGATCCGCAGTTCGATCCTGGCCGCTTCCTGTGCGTCCCGACTTCCGATACTGTGTTCTGCCGCCGTTACCAGGGTCTTTGCCCTCTTCAGTCCGACGCCTCTCAGTTTTGCTTCTCTCCAGATCCGGTTTACACCGTCTACGCCAAGCTTTACGATATCTGCCGGCAGGGGTGCTGCTTCCAGAACCATAAGACCGCTGACCGCACCAATGTTCCCATAAACGTCTTTGTAATTCGGGAAGTAGATGCTGAACCATCTGGCGATCCGGTTCTTCAATCTTGTGATCTCACTCTGCGCAAGTACCTGCAGCCCTGACAGTGCCCGGATCTCTGCGTAAATCCCATCTGGAATATACGGTCGGAAATACCTTCCGTCTTTTACCAGACCGGCGATCACTTTCGGATCTTTGCGATCATTCTTGGATGGGGTATTGTCATCCAGTTCCTTTGACTTCTTGACGTGATGGGGGTTCACATGCACCGGCGTCATACCATGATCCTGCAGGAACTTCCCGAGATTGAACCAGTAATGGCCTGTCGGTTCCATGCCCGGCATGACCTTGTCCATCCCGTGTTTCTCCTTCAGCTCATCGATCCAGGCCCGGAACGTCTCGAACCCTTCCCCGGTGTTGCTGAACTCGAGTGGTTTTCTGGAGAATTCGTATCCCCGCCAGTCAAAAGCCCTTGCGAAGTGTGTTTCACTTCCATCGTCAAGGCCAATGATCAAAGTTTTTTCGGTGATAGCTGCAATCTTCGCGTTTTGTGTGGTAGACTTCATTTGGATACCTCTTTTGTAATGGAATTGCTAACTGTCGTGGGTCAGCAAATCCTATATTACATTGAGGTATCCTTTCTTTCACCTTCTTTCTGTCGGGGCCCTACATTTAGATCGTACAAGACGCTCCTTTCAGGATCACCCCCGCTCGCGCGGGAAAGACCACGCTGCGGGCTGAGCTACGGGGACGTGCTCGGGATTACCCCCGCTCGCGCGGGAAAGACTATAAAATATATTCATACGAGTCATATTATCAGGGATCACCCCCGCTCGCGCGGGAAAGACTACACGA
>CACZFV010000266.1 GCA_902780465.1 uncultured Lachnospiraceae bacterium | reverse complement strand
GGAGAGAAGGAAGTTGAAGGAGCACAGCTTTCCGTTGTCGAGAAGGATACCGGAAAGACTGCTGATACTTGGACTTCCGGCAAGGAAGCGCATCCGGTATCCGGACTGGAAGTCGGCAAGACTTATATCCTGACCGAGACCAGACCGGCTGACGGATATGTGACGGCTGAGAGCATCGAGTTCACGGTTGAGGATGACCTCAAGAGTGAGCTTCACCAGATGAAGGACGACGTCACGAAGCTGAAGATCTCCAAGAAAGATATCACCAACAGCAAGGAACTTCCGGGAGCGCAGCTGGTCATCAAGGATTCGGAAGGCAACGAGGTAGAGAAATGGACTTCCGCTGAGGAGCCTCATTATATCGAGATGCTGCCTATCGGGACCTATACCCTGACCGAGATCGCACCTCCTGCCCTCTACATGAAGGCTGAGGATGTGCAGTTTGAGGTCAAGGATACCGCTGAGATCCAGGCGGTCACGATGCTTGACAAGCCAACACCGGTCATTATTCACAAGAAGGATATCGTCAAGGGGAAAGACGGCGATGAACTTCCGGGTGCGGAACTGACTGTCACCGATGAGAATGGAAAGACCATCGACAGCTGGACATCCGGTTCCACTCCTCACGAGATCCAGATGCTCCCGCCCGGGCAGTATACCCTTACAGAGGTGACTGCTCCGAACGGATACGAGGTCGCAGAGTCCGTTGTCTTCAATGTCACGGACAGTGGGAAGGTCATGGAAGTTACTATGTACGACTCACCGAAGGACGAGAAGATCGACCTGACCGGTAAGAAAGACACGAAGACTTCGACACCGACCTACGGAGGCGGAGGAGGAACTCCTTCCACCTATGTCACTCCTCCGGTCAAGACCGGAGACAGCGCGCCGATCCTGCAGC
Source organism: uncultured Lachnospiraceae bacterium (assembly GCA_902780465.1). Taxonomy (GTDB): domain Bacteria; phylum Bacillota; class Clostridia; order Lachnospirales; family Lachnospiraceae; genus Moryella. Next base: position 1,376 of record CACZFV010000266.1, on the reverse strand, counting down.
TTGTTCTGCTTGCGGCACTAGCGCTTGGAACCGCTCTCACGCTGATCTTCACGAAGAAGAGAGAAGAAAAGCGCTGAGCGGAAGCAGCTGAAAATGATACATCACAAAACCTGATACATCACGTTACCTGAAGGGGATTTCCGTATGGAAGTCCCCTTTGCAGTTCCGGGGCCATGCGCTCCGGGACTTTTCAAAGAGAAAGGAGAAGGAATGCATATCAATACGAGGAAGAAGAAATATCTGATGGTCCTGGTGACTGTGCTCGCTCTCACGATGGCATTCTCCATGAATGCCTTTGCGACGGACGCGGTCATCGGAAAGATCAATTCCTTGAAGACTTTTGTCGTAAACATCATCACCGCAGCTGGAAGCATCGTCCTTGCCTGGGGCGTTTTCGAGTTTGCATCCGCCTACCAGAGCCGTGATACTGCTCAGCAGACCGATTCCCTGAAAAAGGTCATCGCCGGCATCATCATGGTCTTCGGTTCGCAGATCATCAATTCCCTCGGAGGCTGACGTGTGGGCAGGAAAGGGGGTAAGCCATGGTTGGCATGAATCTGATGTCCATAAGCCCGTCCCTGCTTGCGTTCGGCTGGCTGTCCGACTGGCTTGGCAAAGGAGCTGAGGCGGTCGGCGACACGCTCCTGAAACCGATCCAGAACATGATTGCGTCTCTCCTGAGAGGTATGGGAGAGCTGCTGATGGACTGCGGGGAGAGATTCATCCGGGGAGGCTATGATGCCTGGACCTGGTGTTCCGCCGAAGTTCTTAAATTCTCGATCCTGGATCCGCAGTCAATGACGTCCTGGTCGACTGTGAGGGGACTTCTCAATGCTTTTGTGGCAGTCGGTGTGAGTCTTGCGGTCCTCTATTTTGTCCTCGGCTGGGTCCACGAGAGCATTGATATCCGTACCACCTTTACGATGGAGAATCTGGTCCGCATGTTCGTAAGGTTCGTGATCACGATCGCCCTTGTGACCAATTCCGCAGAACTGGCCGTGGATATTTCCCAGATCTCGGTAGCTCTTACAAGAGCTGCGGCCGGACAGGCATCTTTCAATCTGATGCTGGAAGAGCCTGACTTTCTGGAAGATTACCGGGAATATCTCTCCGATCAGTGGGATAACGCTGACAAGCCAAAAAAGAAATCGGGTGGCGGAAGAAACATCGATACCGGAGAGGAGACCGGAAAAGAGGAGTCGGTGAGCAGATGGTCGCTCGCCCTCAGCTACCTTGGCGGAGGGTTTCTGTCCCTCATCGCGGGCATCTTCGGAGGGGCCACCATCATAATCAGCGGAATCAATATCCTGCTCGCTGTGTTTACCAGACTGTTCAAAGTCCTGCTGGCGATACCGTTCGCGCCGATCGCCCTGGCA
>CACZFV010000265.1 GCA_902780465.1 uncultured Lachnospiraceae bacterium | reverse complement strand
CTGCAATAAATAACGACTTTCCCAAGTTCTTCTCCTGTAATACGGAAAGAGGAGCCCCGGATCCTGCATATCGCCGGTGTCCGGTGCTCCATCTTTTTGTTGCCAGTTTCCTGCTTCGCAAAGCCCGGTCCCACGAACCTGCCTTACTGTTATTTTGCCGTAATATAGCCCTGGGCGGTCAGTGCCTCTGCACAGAGAACCGCGCCGCCGGCTGCACCGCGAAGAGTGTTGTGGGCAAGTCCCACAAACTTCCAGTCATAGACGGTGTCCTCACGGAGACGTCCGATGGTGACGCCCATGCCGCCCTCGTAATTCACATCCAGTCTTACCTGCGGGCGATCCGGCTCCTCGCGGTACTGGATAAACTGCTTCGGCGCATGCGGAAGCTCCAGCTCCTGCGGGATTCCCTTGAAGTTCACCAGCTTCTCAATCAGCTGCTCCTTGGTGGCCGGCTTGCGGAAGCGGACAAATACCGCAGCGGTATGTCCGTCCGGAATCGGCACGCGGATGCACTGGCTGGTGATTACCGGCTCCTTTGCCTTTACGATCTCGCCGTTCTCGATGTGGCCGAAGATCTTCAGCGGCTCCTGCTCGCTCTTCTCCTCCTCGCCGGAGATGAAGGGGATGATGTTTTCGCACATCTCGGGCCAGTCCTTAAAGGTCTTTCCTGCGCCGGAGATAGCCTGATAGGTGCAGACCACAGCCTCATAGGGCTCGAACTCTTTCCATGCCGCGAATGCCGGGGCATAGCCCTGGATCGAGCAGTTCGGCTTTACCGCGATGAATCCTCTGGTGGTGCCGAGACGCTTCTTCTGCGCTTCGATGATGGCAAAGTGATCCGCGTTGATCTCCGGAATCACCATGGGAACATCCGGGGTCCAGCGGTGAGCACTGTTATTGGACACCACCGGGGTCTCGGTCTTTGCATAAAGCTCTTCGATTCTGCGGATCTCGTCCTTGGACATATCCACCGCACTGAAGACGAAGTCAACCTTATCCACCACGTTCTCCGGGCAGTTCAGGTCAACCACTGTCATGTTCTTAACCTTTTCCGGCATCGGAACGGTCATCTTCCAGCGTTTGCCGACAGCCTCTTCATAGGTCTGTCCTGCAGAACGCGGGCTTGCCGCCAGAACCGTAATCTCATACCATGGATGGTCCGCAAGAAGTGTCACGAAACGCTGACCTACCATACCTGTTGCGCCGAGGATACCGACGCGAAGCTTCTTCTCCAGTTTCATTCACCTTCACCTCTGTTTCAATTATCGTTCAGCACCTGCTGTCTTGTATAATTGAAAACCATAGTATACTAATTCTGTATAAAAATCAACAGCAATAAGTACCAAAAAATCTGCAGCTTTATAATGTTGAAGCGACATCCAGTGCAACTTCCATCATATCGGTGAAGCTGGTCTGGCGTTCCTCGGCGGATGTGGCCTCTCCCGTCACCAGGGAATCCGAGATGGTGAGCATCGTCAGAGCCCTGGCGCCTCCGTAGGCTGCGTTGCTGTACAGTGCAGCGGACTCCATCTCCACCGCGAGAACACCCATCCGGTCGAAGGAGACGCCGGTCTTCGGCATATCCGGGTTATAGAACATGTCGGAGCTCAGGATATTTCCCACGTGATAGGTGAGATTCCGCTTCTCCGCCGCTTCCACGCCCTTCCGCAGAAGGTCGAAGTTCGCGATCAGGGAGTAGTCTCCCGGAAGGTTGAACAGTCTCGCATAGTTGGAGGTGCTGCAGGCGCCCATGCCGAACACCAGATCTCTCACATGCACTTCCGGAACCATCGCTCCCGCCGTGCCGATGCGGATGAGGTTTTTGCATCCGTAGAAGTTGATCAGCTCGTAGGAGTAGATGCCCATGGAGGCGCAGCCCATGCCCGTCCCCATCACGGAAATCCGCTTTCCCTGATAGGTTCCCGTATAGCCGAACATGTTTCTGGTTGAATTGAACTGCTTCGGATCACTGAAAAATGTCTCTGCAATGAATTTTGCCCGCAGCGGATCTCCCGGAAGCAGGATGGTCTCTGCGATCTCTCCTTCGCGTGCCGCGATATGCGGTGTCGGTACCGGTTTCTTTTCCATCTCAGCCATGAAGTTCCTCCATTTCTTAAGTCACATGTTCCGCAGCCCTACAGCCGGACTTTCGTTCCCTTGCCGTCCCGCTTTGCCAGCTTCAGGCGGCTTAAGTGCACATCCTTGTCTTTATAGTTTACCACACGTTCCTCCCCTCTGGAAAGAAGCCATGCGCATGTTACTTCATCATCCTTTGACAGCTTCATTCCCCGGACGCCGCGGGAAGCCTTCTTCA
>CACZFV010000264.1 GCA_902780465.1 uncultured Lachnospiraceae bacterium | reverse complement strand
GTACATAACGCCAAGGATTCACAAGTCTCTGGCGCTATATTAATGCCAATTTTTTAAAAAGGAGGATGAACGAATGAAACTTGTTATTGCCGAGAAGCCCAGTGTAGCCCAATCTCTGGCCAGGGTGATCGGTGCAGACAAACGCCAGGACGGTTATCTGGAAGGCGGCGGGCATCTCGTCAGCTGGTGTGTCGGCCATCTGGTGGAGCTCTCCGCCCCGGAACGCTACGACGAGCGCTTTGCCAAGTGGAGGCTGGAGGATCTGCCAATCCTGCCGGAACGCTTTCTGTATGAGGTATCTGCAGGGACTAGAAAGCAGTATCAGATCCTGAAGACGCTGATGGGACGGTCCGATGTAGAAAGCCTCATTTGTGCCACTGATGCCGGGCGTGAAGGCGAACTGATCTTCCGGCTGGTCTACAACCAGGCCCGATGTAAGAAACCCTTTGAACGGCTGTGGATCTCCAGCATGGAGGACGCAGCCATCCGGGAAGGCTTTGAGAAGCTGAAGCCGGGAACCCAATATAATCTCTTGTATGAGGCGGCCCTTTGCCGGGAGCGGGCCGACTGGATTGTCGGAATGAACGCTACCCGGCTTTTTTCATGCCTGTACGGCCAGACTCTGGCTGTTGGCAGGGTGATGACGCCGACGCTGGCCATGGTTGTCATGCGGGACGCCCAGATCGCAGCCTTCAAGCCAGAGCCTTTCTGGACCGTCCAGCTGAAAGCCGGAGATCTAAACTTGTCCAGCCGACGTTTTTCGACAAAAAACGACGCCGAGGCAGTCCTTCAGGAGTGCCAGGCTGCCGGAAAAGTCATGATCGAAACTGTTGAGACGAAAGAAAAGCTGGAGAAGCCGCCTCTTCTGTATGACCTGACAAGTCTGCAGAGAGACGCGAACCGTATTCTCGGCTTTACCGCTCAGCAGACGCTGGATCACACCCAGAGCCTTTACGAAAAGAAGCTGGTCACTTATCCCCGTACCGACAGCCGGTATCTTACGGATGACATGCGGGAGATGCTGCCGGAGCTGATCAATGCAGTTGCACGCAAATTCAAATACAACGGCAGTGCGCTTCGCAGTGAGCCGGTCCGCACTGCAAGCATTTTCAACAGCAGCAAGGTCAGTGATCATCATGCCATTATCCCGACAAAGACGATGGCCGGAAGCAATTTCAGTGAGCTTTCCCTTGGAGAAATGGCAGTTCTGCAATTGATTTCCGCAAGGCTTCTCTGTGCGGCGGCAGAGGATTACCGATATGCAGAATCAACCGTAAAGTCACGCTGTGGAGCTGAAGAATTCACCAAGAAAGGCAGGACAGACCTGCAGCTTGGCTGGAAAGCCATCTGGCAGCATTTCTATCCGGATAAGAAGAAGGATGAGGATTCCATCGGCCAGATCCCGGGCCAGGGAAACCGGCTTCATATCGATGCTGCAGCTCTCAAAGAGGGCAAGACCTCCCCGAGCAAGCATTTTACTGAAGACACACTCCTCTCAGCTATGGAGACTGCCGGTGCCGATGAGACGCCGGAGGAAGCGGAACGTAAGGGCCTCGGTACTCCGGCCACCCGTGCTGCCACCATCGAAAAGCTGGTGCAGCGCGGTTTTATCGAGCGTAAAGGCGACAGGAAGACCAGACACCTGATTGCCACAGACAAAGGAAACGCCCTGATCACCGTCATGCCGGAGCAGATCCAGTCACCTTCCATGACTGCCGAATGGGAGCAGAAGCTCCTTGGCATCGAGCGCGGCGAATACGATGCTGCGGATTTCATGGATGGAATCTCCGGAATGATTGCCGGGCTTGTGACAACCTATGAAAAAGCGAAAGGAGCAGATGCGCTTATGAGTAGAAACAAAGTGATTGGCACCTGTCCCCACTGCGGGTCCGAGGTGCTGGAAAAACAGAAGGGCTGGTTCTGCAGCAACAGCGAATGCCGGTTCATTCTCTGGAAGGACAATGCCTATTTCACAAAGATCGGAAAACGACTGACCTCCCAGATTGTGGAGAAGCTGCTGAAGGATGGCCGCGCCAGACTGAAGGACTGCAAGAGTCAGAAGACCGGCAAGACCTATAACGCGGATATCCTGCTCTCCACTGAAGCAGACGGCAGACCGCAGTTCTCCATGGAATTCGACAAACGCAAAGGAAGTGGTAAGTGATGGACGAGAAAGAACACAGCATCCGTTTCATCAACAGCAGCTACGACACGCTCTTCCGGATCCCGGACGGCGGCACCGTGGAAGTCCAGTTCCCTGACCGGAAGTTCTCCGCCAAGTGCGAGTATATCGACGATTATCACACGCTCGTCGGTGACTCTGTG
>CACZFV010000263.1 GCA_902780465.1 uncultured Lachnospiraceae bacterium | reverse complement strand
AAGAAGTCCGGGAGATGGCATCGTACTATGATAAAGAAGACCGGATGGAAGAGATCCGCAGCTGGTATGATGGTTATCGCTTTGGCAAAACGGAAATCTATAACCCATGGTCCGTGACCAATTATTTCTCGAATGACGGTACGCCCCGCGCGTTCTGGGCCAATACCAGCGATAACGAGATCATCCGGGAAATCATGCAGGATCTGACACCGGAAGTTGCACAGGAGCTTACCCGGGTCCTGCAGGGCGAGGAAATCCACGCATCATTGGACATGGAGGTTATTTACCCAAGACTGGCTGATGGCGCGGACACGGTCTTCAGCTTCCTTCTGCTGGCAGGGTACCTGACTCCGGCGTCCGATCCGGAAGAAACAGAGATCGGGACATTTACCTCTTTAAGGATCCCGAACATGGAGATCCGCCGGGTCTATAATACGGAGATCCTGGCCTTTATGAAGACAAAAACAGCCGGCAGTGTCATCACCGAAATCGAAAGAGCCATCTATCTTGAAGATGGAAACCGCCTTGCGAAAGCTCTCGAGAATTACATGGCAAGCTGTATTTCCTATTTTGACGGTTCAGCGGAAGGTTTTTATCACGGAATGATGGTTGGCCTGGTTGCCAGCCTCTCTTCCCGATACTATATCCGATCCAACCGGGAATCCGGGGAAGGTCGCTTTGATCTTATGCTGGAACCGAAGGAAAAAGCCCTTCCAGGGATCGTCATGGAATTCAAAGCCGCTTCCGGTTCTGATAAAAACGACCTGACGGAGCTGGCGGATGCAGCTCTCGAACAAATCAATGATCAGAACTATGTACAGGAAATGAAAGACCGCGGGATCCGGAGTATCATAAAATACGGCATTGCCTTTTCCGGAAAAAGAGTCGGTATTAAAACAGCATGGAACTGAAGCCCGCTGCTCAAAATGGGCAAAGGAGAAATGGAGGAATCACCACGTACTCCCTGTGATCAAGATAATCGTGTGCAGTGCGGATTGCGTCCTTTTCCTGCTGCTCAGTGGTCGGACTTTAAACCGGCGCCGCACATGGTGATCAGGCTGTCGGAAGCGTCGCCGTGAAGTTCTTTGTATCTGAGATATGCCGCGTAATTTCCTGCCGTGGTGTGTTCACAGTAGATTCCCTTTGCTGCGAGAGCTGCCCTTGCAGGAAGAATGGCTTCCTCCGGGATCTCGACAACTTCAATGTCGTACTTGTAAATGAACTCCAGGATCTCTCCGCCGCGCATCGGCTGTCCGATGGCGATCCCTTCCGCCAGAGTGGGCTTCGGTGTGACCTGGGCCGGTGTCTTTAAGCCGAGCCGCTTCGCCTCCGCAAAGGGAGCGCAGTGTTCGCTCTGGATCGCGATGATCTCCGGCATCTTTTTGATCACGCCGCTGGCAAGGAGATGCTCCAGGGCGAAGAGCGATCCCAGGAACAGGGTGCCGTTTCCGAGCGGCAGGAAGATCCTTTTCGGGATCCTGTGCAGCTGCTCGAAGACCTCGTAGATGTAGGTCCTGGTGCCCTCATAGAAAAAGGGGTTATATACGTGGTTGCAGTAATATTTCCCTTCTCCGGCAACCTTTGCCCTGCAGACGTCCGCGCAGTGGTCGCGGCTTCCCGGGACGACGTTTACTTTGGAACCGTGCGCTTTGATCATATCGATCTTTTTGGGGGAAGTGCCTTCCGGGACAAAGATTTCGCACTCGATGCCGACGCGGCCGCTGTAGGCTGCGACGCTGTTTCCGGCATTTCCGCTGGAATCCTGAACCACAGAGTCAACGCCGATGGACCTGCAGTGGCTGACCAGGACGGCCGCACCGCGGTCCTTGAAGGAAAGCGTCGGCATGCAGTAGTCCATTTTCAGAAGGAGATCCTTATCGAAGCGGACAACAGGCGTCATGCCCTCGCCCATGGTGACATCTCTCCAGGTCTCGTCATTCAGGGGCATGAATTTCCGGGAGCGGAAGATGCTCCACTCGTCGCGGTCAATGAGAGCCTCATCAAACTTCGGCAGGTCATACTGGAGCTTCCAGAGACCGCCGCATTCACATTTCGGGGCTCTTGTCGTCACTTCGGAAGTTTTTCCGCACTTGGTGCATCTGTATAATACCTTCATGATTTATTCCCCTCCGCGGTCGCTTCGATTTCCTCCGGACAGTATCCGGATGTTTTATTGAGCTTCTGCTGTGTTTATGATAAATCTAAAGAAGGATAATGTAAAAGATATATCTTTAACATATAACAGCAAGAATTCCCCCATCCTCTTCAGGTGGTGGGATGAATTGCCGCCTTCTGGTATTGAGAAAAACAAGGTTTTCGACAGGGAACGCTTGT
>CACZFV010000262.1 GCA_902780465.1 uncultured Lachnospiraceae bacterium | reverse complement strand
CAGATCCTCCGCCCTGTAGCTGTCCTTCATCGGATTCAGGAGATACGCTGCCACGGAGCAGTCCCCGATATTCGTTCTCTCTTCTGTTCCGATGCGGTGAAGGACCGGCTTCAGATCAGTCACCCAGATCTCCGGCACCGCGTCGAAAAGACGCTTCACTGCACCGTCCAGATAAGCTTCTGTCAGGGCATCCTCCGGAACCGTCTCTTCCGCTTCACCGAAGGGTGTTTCCACCTTCACCGGCTCCGGGACCCGGAGCACTGTGACCTCCTCCGGCGAGAAACAAAGGGAGAGCCCGTGAGATGTGAGCTGCAGTCCCAGCCTTCCGGAAGCTGCCGCTCTGCTGATCGTCTCTTCCGCTTCTTTCTCCGTGGTCACGACCGTAAAAGCCGGTTCCCCGGCCTTTTTCCCCGCACTCTGCTTCACACTTTCATCGAACCGCTTCAGCATGGAACGGAACTCCAGGCGCTTGATCTCTTCATACGCTTCCGGCGTATAGAGATTCCCGATCTCCATCTCCGGAAGTTCGACTTCCACAGGAGCGTCAAGGCATATGGTGGCCAGCCATTTGGAAAACTTCGCATCCTCATAGTGCTCGGCCAGAGCCTTCGACGCCCGCGGGGGCTTCAGCTCGGAGACATGGGCATAGGCATTCTCAATGGAATGATACTGGGCGATGATCGCGGTAGCTGTCTTCTCTCCGATGGAGGGCACACCCGGAATATTATCGGAGGGATCGCCCATCAGCGCCTTCACGTCAATAAACTCCAGCGGCGTGACCTGGTACTCCTCCTTCACGTCCTCCGGACGATAGTCGTAGATCTGGGTCTGGCCGCGTTTTGTTTTCGGAATACGGATCAGGATATGTTCGTCGGAAAGCTGCAGAAGATCCCGGTCTCCCGAGACCACGGAGACCTCCAGTCCTTCCTTCTGGAAGCGCTTTGACACCGTGCCGATGATATCATCCGCCTCAAAGCCTTCCTTCGTGAGGATCGGGACGTTCATCTTCTGAAGGACCTCCTTCATCAGGGGGACCTGTTCCCTCAGTTCCTCCGGCATGGGCTTTCTTGTTCCCTTGTACTCCGGGTATTCTATGTGGCGGAAGGTCGGCGCGTGAAGATCGAAGGCCACCGCCAGGTAGTCCGCTTTCTCCTCGTCCAGGATCTTGAAAAGAATGTTCAGGAAGCCGTAGACCGCATTGGTGTGCAGTCCTGCGGAATTTGTGAGCATGGGGACACCGTAAAATGCGCGGTTCAGAATGCTGTGTCCGTCGATCAGTACGATTTTTTTCATGTCTGTCACCTGTTTCTCTTTATCTGTAGAAAAGGATCCTGAGTTCCAGAAGCAAAGTTCCGATCACACTGAGAAAGACCAGGGTGTTGACGGAATACAGAACGATCTTCCAGCCCCGCGCCGTCCTCAGCCGCTGGTAGGCGGAGCGGATCGCGCGGTCCATGGTTCCCTTGACGTCAAAATCATCCGAGTCCGTATCGAGCATCCGCAGCCCTTCCACGATGAAGTAGTTGGTCTCCAGTTCGTTCCGGCAGCTCTCGCAGCTCCGGATATGACTCAGGAAAGCTTCCGTCTCTGCGTCGTCCAGTTCGTTCTGTATAAAGCCAGTGATCTTCTGTTCTGCAGTATAACAGTCCATGATCCACCTCTTTGTCTGTGAAAAAGCCCGGAAAAGCGCAGAATTCTTCATCGCTTTCCCGGGTCACTTTGTCACTGCCGGCTGCGGGACTTGAACCCGCACGCGGTTTCCCGCAACAGATTTTGAGTCTGCATCGTCTGCCATTCCGACAAGCCGGCCAGTCAGCATAATGAAGTATAGCAGAAAAGGCTTCCTTCTTCAAGCTTGGCAGATCAGTTTTCCCTCACAGACGCAGACAGGAAGATCCCCGAGAATGGCTTCATAAAGGTTCATCTCCGGGCAGAAGCCGGACATTTCTTTTCCGGCAGGCCTCAGTTCTGCCCGGCTTACCCGGAGCGGCAGTTTCCCTGAAAGCCTCTCCGCCCCGGCTCCATCCCCGGCTTTGGCGGAACTTCTCTCCATTGCCCGACGGATCTCTTCTTCTGCGTCCTGCGGGAGCAGCACCTCGATCTCTTTCGGAGCGATCCGGAGTCCCTGTCCTGTCATCTTCATGAATGCTTCCTTCCAGGACCAGACCACCGTAAACACAGCTGCAGGATGACTGCTCTCCAGGATCCTTTTCCGTTCATTTTCCGTGCAGCAGTACTTCACCAGAGATTCCCCGGGATCTCTGATCTCCTGGATGTCGATCCCCACTTCCTGCTCTGAAACAGCACAGACTGCGTAATTTCCGCTGTGGGACAGATTGAAATGAATCCCCGGATCTTTTTCG
>CACZFV010000261.1 GCA_902780465.1 uncultured Lachnospiraceae bacterium | reverse complement strand
CTGGGGCCGGGTTACGAAAAAGTACTGGACAACGGCATGGTGCGTGACCTGACCAGTAATGGCCGGATCGTCTACTCCCATGACTTCTATGTGGCGATGTACAAGAAGCTGGAAGCCGGCATGGATTCCGTGGCAGCCTATGAGTCCCTTGGCTTCGATACGAAGGTGACCGGGGTGAACCGCGCGTACCAGGCGGCAAAGCATGCCAGGGAGAAGGCTGCCGCCAATAAGCTGTATACAGTGGACCCGGGCAGCTATGACGGATCCGTGCCGCCGGAAGAGATGCTTCAGATGGCGGATCTCTCTAAGGATGAGCTGATCGCCTACCTGAAGGCCCGGAACTACTACATGGAGGAGCTCGTGGAGGCTCAAAAAAAAACGTCCTCTGTATTGGCGGACATACTTACATCGTCGAAGCCCAGGCGGTGAAATACGATGTATTCCTGATGCTGGATTCCTTCATCCGCAGGCAGGAAAGCCGCGGGCTGCGTTATTCCCAGGAGAAGTGCTGCCGGATGTTCGGTGTCTCCCGTTCCGGCTACAACGCATGGAAGGAGCGCCGGAAAAAGCTGGATGCGGTGAGAGCCGCCAAAGAACTGGAAGAGGAAAAGCTCAAAGATATGTTCCGGGAGGTCGTGAAGAAGCTCTGCTACGTGCCGGGCAAGCGCACCTTCCGGACTTTTTTGTGGCGTGATCACGGGGTCTCCATCTCTGTAAAGAAATGCCGTCGGATCATGAATGAGATGAAACTGGTACCGAACCGCCCGAAGAAAGATGCCTACAAGAACCGGGCGACCCATGACCATGAGACAAAGGCCCCGAAGAACCTCGTAGGCCAGAACTTCAAAGTGGCACCGCGCCAGGTCATCCTCACGGACATCACCTATCTGTACTACGGCTATGACCGCAGTCTTTTCTATCTTTGTGCCTTTAAGGACGCTTATACTACGGAAATCCTCGGCGGAGCCGTAAGCCGGACGATGGATGTTTCCCTGGTAAAGGCGGCCTATGACCGGATGATGAGGGATCATGGAAGCGAACTGCACGAACCCGGCGTCCTGATCCATTCCGACCAGGGGTCGCAGTACCTTTCCACTACCTTTAAGCAGCTCCTTTCTGATGACAGCTTTCTCCAGTCCGTCTCCCGCCGCGGCAACTCACAGGACAACGCGCCGATGGAATCCTTCTTCGGCAGGATGAAGTGCGCCATCCTGGATATCGTGGCGCTCTGCAGGTCTTATGAATCCGCCAGGACACTGGTGGAGAACTATCTTCATGCCTACAATCACACGATTTATCAGAATGACCTCGCAGGGCTGACGCCGGCAGAGTATTACATCTATGTCAAAACTGGTGTTTATCCCTGCGAGGATTACTATGGCGTAAAGCCTTCTGAAATGATGACCATCGGGGAATACGTAAAGAAGCGCATGGAAGTGGCCGCGAAGAAGGAGGAAAAACGCAGGGAGCAGGCCCACCGTCGGAAGGAACAGAAGGAAGATGACGGGCGGATGACCTGCCCGCCGGAAATCCGTGCCGCCAAAGATCTTGCGGTACTGAAGCGTCTGATCGAGCAGCACAAAGGAATACAGAAGGAGGCATCAGCCTGGATCGAAAAGAATCAAGCGGATATCCAGGGTTCAGAAGAAGCCATCCGAAGGCTGGAGGGTATCCTGAAAAAAGCTGTTGCCGCAACCCTTTTTCTGAAAACAGTCCCGGAGGACGCCAGGCTGGAGTTGTGGTATCCGGTGAACTGGGAGAAGTATCCCGAGCTGGATTATCGAAATGAAATGGATGGGCTATACAGCAATGATCCACTCAAACAGTTCCGCGAAGAAAACGGAGAACTGCTTACAGGCAGGAAGTACAGGAAATATGTAGCCTGAAGATCTCGGCTCTAGACTACGCTGCGCTTTCCGGGAAGTCAAGGGTAAAATGAACCGCGCCCCGGCGCGGCCCTTGACTTCCCGGAATTCCCGCCGTCCACGTTTCCCGCGCGACGGGAAGCAGACATAAACCGAGAGTCTTCCGCGTCGCTTTACTTAGTATACGGCGGGAACCGCTCCGCTAAAGAACCGATTGCCGGAGGTGGATCCCCCCTCCCGTCCCCCCAGGGGGAGGCACGCTCTGGAAAGCAGACGGGTCTCCCGCCGGGCTTCTTTACGTTCTGTCAGGCGGCAGTCCCGGCTTGTCTGCTTCGTGTCCCGCCTTGTCTTTCTGAAGTCCCGTCCTGTCTAAACCAAGTCCTGCCCTGTCTATGCAGTGTCCCGATTTGTCTTCCACAGTCCCGGCCTGTCTGAATTTAATCCCGGCTTGTCTGAATCACGTCCCGATCTGTCTAAAATTTGTCCTTGACAATCGAACCGGTTTA
>CACZFV010000260.1 GCA_902780465.1 uncultured Lachnospiraceae bacterium | reverse complement strand
CTTCTGGTCCAGGAAGTACCCGGTCTTCTGGCCGTTCTTCACGTCGACCAGGAAGCGGACGCCGTTCTCGACGATCTCCACATTGGTGTCGAAGGGTTCCCCCAGGAAGCCGCTGACGCGCTCCATGCCTTCCTTCAGGCGTTCCTTCGCGTCGCTCCGCTCGTAGACTCCGCGGACATGGATGCCGTCCTCCTCCAGGATGCCCTTGAGGAGTTCCACGACCTTTTCCTTGTGCCGGTCCATGCCCAGGGCCAGGCTCTCGACCACCAGGACGTCCCCGAACTTGTCGATGGTCAGTCCCGGCAGGAAATCCGCCTCTCCGAAGACCACACGGCAGCAGCCGGTGTCGATGACACGCTTCCGGTACTCCCATGCGTCCCGGAGACGCTTCTTAAGGAACGCGTCGTCGATCATCTGCTCTGTGTCGCGCGTCATCATCCGGACGCGGAGCTTTGAGCTGATATTGATAAATCCGTTTCCCAGCGGCCAGCCGTCGTGGTCCAGGACCGTCACAAAGTCCCCGTTCTCAAAGGGACCCTCGACCGACGCCACCTCATTGTCATAGATCCAGGCCCCGCCGCTCTTGAAGGCGCGGGCCTCGCCTTTCCTGATATGTACTTTGCAGGGATATGTCATCTTCCGCTCCTGCCGGGTAAGATTAACGCGCGGTCCGGAAATCCCTGACCGCAGAGTTACACATCATTTTAACACTACCGCCCGTGAAATGCGAGAACGTTTCTGTGTTATTTCAGGGGCTTTAAAAGTTCCAGAAGCCGTTCCACTTCATAAGTCAGGTCCGATTTCATACCGTCCATGATCCAGGAGGTGACGAAGCCTTCCAGGGCGGAGCGGTAAAACCTGACCAGGATCGCGCGGTCCGAAGCATTATAGGTTTTCCGGAAAAAGTACATCCGGAGCTTCCGCTCTCTTTCCGGTCCCTTTTCCGTCCGGGGTTCCAGCTCCTTTTCTGCCCCTTCGGAGGAAGCCTGTGCGTTTTCGCCCTTCTCCCGGGGAGCCGGTGCACCTGTGCCCTTCTCCCGGGGAGCCGGTGCACCTGTGCCCTTCTCCCGGGGGGCTTGTGCATCTGTGCCGCCCTCCGCAATGGACACGTACATATCCGCCGCGCGGTGGGCGATCACGGACAGTTCCCCGAAAAAGGTGTCCCGGACCTTCGACTCCAGGAGATGCTCCACACCTGTCCTGTGCGCCATCAGGTCTTCTGCGATGGGGATCACACAGGTAAGCGGGTGGGCGATCGTCCTGGGATCCTGAAATATTTTTTCCTCCCAGGCGATCAGCGCCTCCTCAAACAGAGAGTTTATCCCGTCAAAATGGTAATAGAAAGTATTGCGGTTCACTTTACAGCGATCCACAATGTCCTTTACCGTTATTTTTTTGTAGGGTTTCTCTTCCAGGAGTTCCCAGAACGCCCCGGTGAGAATCATCTCCATCTCTGTCATTGTTTTATCATACAATGAATTTATTAAGATTTTATTAATATTACGATTTTTGTGAACCGAATTCCGTTTTTTTCCGTCCTATTATCGAAAGGCTGAATCTGCCTTATCTTTTAAGCCCGATACAGGAGGATCAAAATGAAGATCATGACAGGTAACGCAGCAGTCCGCGCCTCAGTTCCCGGCACACACATTCTGGATACCGCCGACGGAATCATCCTGTTCCCGGATGCCGGGACCGGCGGGAGCACCGGTGCAGGGACCGGTGACAGAAGCGGCGCCATAACCTGCACCCGGGCAGTCCGCTACCGCCCCGGATACGCAGGACATCTCCCGGAATTCTGGCCGGCCGATGCTGCCGAGGCCTGCAAAATGGCACGCTCCGCGAAGCTTTACGCAGGAACCTACCGGACACCGGTGCTTCTCCGCCTGCCTGCGGAGATCCGGAATTCCAGGATCTCCGTCATATCGAAAAAGCGGACGATGACGGAGCGCCGCAGTACGGACTACATCATGGACCGGAAGAAGCAGGAAGAAAAAGAGGGGGGCGGCACCGCATCCGGGGCGTCCCCTGCCGGACCCTGCAGACCGCTTATCCCGGAAGAAGCCTTCTCCGACAGCAGCTGGAACCCCATCTACGGACACGGCGGGAAAGGGATCATCGTCCGCGGCCCTGCGTACAGAAAAGTGATCCGCATCCTGAACGGCTACAGCGGCGTCCGCGTCCTGAAGATCGGGACTGCCTGGCCTCTGCCGGAAAGCCAGATCCGGCGCTTTCTCCAGTCTGTCCGCACGGCGCTGGTTCTTGATGACACTCAGGAAGAGCTTCTGGTCCCGGTCTACGCAGTCAAGGGAAAATATGAACTGACCGGCAGTATCGTCCCCTTCGAAGGAATGGAGGACAGCACGGAAGACCTCGCTGCCGCTGTAATTGATCTCGCCGGACGGGACGCTGTCATGGAC
>CACZFV010000259.1 GCA_902780465.1 uncultured Lachnospiraceae bacterium | reverse complement strand
CAAGATTGCATGGAGGAGGTATACAAAATGATCAAGCACGTGAATCTCTGGAAATTCAGAGAAAGCTTAAGTCCGGAAGAAAAAGATTCTGTCCGCCAGGGAATGAAAGAGGCCTTCGAGCGCCTGCCCGGCGTGATCCCCGGCATGATCGACTGTGTGATCCGTACTGAACTCGGTCCGAAGTCCAACGCGGACTGTATGATGGAATGCACCTTTGAAAGCATGGAGGCGCTGGATGCCTACCGCGGGCACCCTCTCCACCAGGACATTGCTGTGAATAAAGTCCGTCCCTTCACTATCGACCGGCTCGGCGCTGACTTTGAGGTATAAAACAACGATGACACAGCCTAAGACCGCAGACGGGTTTATCCGGGAATTCTTTTCTATCGGTGATACCCCCGAAGAAGAAAAGGAAATGGACGAGATCCGGGCCTGTCTGAAAAGAGTTCATTTTAATGACAAGGAGGATATCTGCCGCATCAACGATGATGCCGACGGACTCTATTTCCTGGAGTCCGGCACCGCAGCAGTGCTGGATTCCAACGGTGACCAGATCAACCTCCTTCACCGCGGACAGTATTTCGGCGAATATGCCGTACTGTTCGGGGAAAAGCGTCTTTCCACCGTCCGCTCTGTCGGAAAGACGGTCCTTCTCCGTCTGGACACGGATGATGTCCTGAAATTCTTCCGGCGCCGTCCGAAGCTGTACGGAGACATGGTAAAAAAACTGTACAAGCAGCTCACCGGCAAGCACCGGCAGATCCTCACTCTCTCCCGGATGAGAAAGGGGATCCTGCAGCACCCGGACAACCTGAAACCGATGTCTCCGAGGAAACTGGCCCTTCAGTACGGCGCCCTTTTCCTTCCTTTCGTTTTCTTTCTCCTGTTTCCGGTCCCGCTGTCGGATGTCCCTGTGTTCGTACTGCCTATCATTTATCTTCTTGCCAGCATCCTGCTCACAAAAAGAACCGTGGGATCCCTGATCTTTTCCTGCATGTTCTCCGCCGTTCTCCTGTTCCGGTCCGGCGTGGCGGCAGGATTCACGGATGCCCTCATGGAGACCATGGGCTCCCCCGACAATGTTTTCACCGTCCTCGTCATGGCCCTGATGGGCGGTATCGTCGCGCTGATCGAAGCCTCCGGGGCTGTGACCGCATTCTCCAAGCTTGCGGACAAATACGCGGACAGCAGAAAAAATGTTTTTCTCTTCTCCATCGGCGTCATGGCGATCACAGCAGTGGATGACGGCCTGAATGTGCTCTGCGCCGCATCCGCCACGGAGCCCTCAGCCCAGAGAGCCGGCATCCCCAGGGAAAGCTACTCGCTTCCCTTCAGTATCCTGCCGACGGTGCTCTGTTCCTTCTTCCCCCTCTCCCTCTGGGGGATCTTCGTCTTCGGTACCCTGAATGTCTCCGCCGGGGAGAACAGCATAAAACTGCTTCTGCAGTCGATCCCTTTCAATTTTTATTCGATCCTGGCGGTGATCGCCATGCTGCTGTTTGCGACAGGGAAACTGCCCCCGGCCGTCGGACTGAAAAAGGCCGAGGATCGTGTGAAGAACGGCGGTGATCTGTGGCCTGCCGGCTCCGAGCCGTATCTGATCCACGACAAGCCGGAGGTATGGGGAAAGCCCAGGAACGTCCTGCTCCCCATCCTGTTCCTCGCCATTGCTTCCCTGACGGTGCGGAGTCTCTACATGGGACGGCTGACGCTGGACAGTGCAGCCGGACTGGTGGCTGCAGTGCTGTTCATGCTTCCCCTGTACTGCGGGCAGCGGCTGATGACACCGGAGCAGTTCACGGAGATCCTGCTCCGCGGATTCGCCGACACCACACTGGCGATCGTTCTTTACCTGCTGACCATCTGCTTTTCCACCCTGCTCACCCAGCTTTCCCTGGACAGCTGGTTTGAGCATGCCGCTTCCTTCTTCGGTGAGGCCGCTCCTCTGTTCCCTGCGGCACTGTTCCTTCTCTGCTATCTGATGACGATCCTGCTCGGTTCTTCCTGGGCGGTGTATGCCATCTCCTTCCCGATCGTCCTGAAGCTGGCAGCCGCTCTCGGCGCGAATTCAGCCCTCTGCATCGGCGCTGTCTGTGCGGCGGGGATTGCCGGGGAACACAGCTGTCTTTTCACTGCCGGCGCCCTGACGGTAGGCAGCCTCATCGGCTGCGTCCCGGACGCTGTCCGTGATGTCAGGATCAAATGGAGCGTGATGCTCTCCTTCGCTTCGCTGCTCCTCTACACCATTGCAGGAATTCTGGCAAGATAACTTTGCAGGTCTTCTCCTGTTGAGTTCAAGTCCCGCGCACGTGTCCCTGAGTATAAAAAGAAGATCCGGCCTGACGCCGGACCTTCTTTTTTTTATGCGCTGGTAAAGCGGACATTCTCACTTCCTCAGCATCTCGTTGACTCTCTTCTGTACCTGTTCATA
>CACZFV010000258.1 GCA_902780465.1 uncultured Lachnospiraceae bacterium | reverse complement strand
CGGATCTCGTCCTCCAGTCGGCCAGGCTCATGCCGTGCACATCTCCGGGGAAAATGTGATATTCCAAAGGCTTTTTCGCGTTTATGAGCGCCGTGGCAAAACACAGCGAATTTTCCAGCGGCACAGTGCCGTCATAGGAGGTGTGCCACATGAAAACAGGCGGAACATCCTTCAGATCCTGTTTCTCCAAAGACATTCTGGTAAGCCAGAAAGGATCCCTGCACCGCGCCTCTCCCAGCAGATCGTCGAAGGAGCCCCGATGGGCAAATTCCCCTGAAGTGATAACCGGATAGGCCAGGATCAGGCCATCGGGCCTTATCTGCTCCGCCGTGAGATTCACGCCGTTCTCCTTTCGGATCTGCGCAAACCATTCTGTATTCCAAAATACTGCCAAAGATGCTGCCAGATGCCCTCCCGCCGAAAAGCCAAGGACCGCGATCCTGTTCGGATCGATGCAATACTCTCCCGCATGTTCTCTTAAAAAAGCCATTGCTTTAGTCAGTTCTAAAAGCGCTGTCGGGAACAATGCCGGCGCGCAGGAATAGCGGAGAACCGCTGTGTGATAGCCCATGGCGTTAAACTGCATCGCCACTATCTCCGCCTCTCTGTCCGAAGTGTGATTGTAGCCGCCGCCCGGACAGACCAGTATAAGCGGTCTCTCCTGCACCGTAAACTTGTCTGTGACGCTCAGAAGATATGTCTCCAGATAAGTGTCATCCAGTGTCCCCGGAACCCGGATCTCTTCTTTGATGATCTTGTGAATCATAGTGTTGGTCCTCGCAAAAAAAATGATATTCAGATAAATATGCTTATTATTTTAACACAACTGCGGTTTGTGTTATACTGACATGAAACATGGTTTTGGAAAGGAATACGCAAAATGGGCTTTTTGGATAAATTGTTTAACAGAACCGACATCAATATCGCCGTCGAGCAGTTTCAGGCGACTCCCGGCGCCTTTCTCATAGACGTAAGGACCGGCCCCGAATACGAAGCCGGCCACATCGAGGGTGCTGTCAACGTGCCCCTCAACAGTATTCATTTTATTGTCAATCACGTCCGGGACATCACTGCTCCGGTCTACGTCTACTGCCAGAGCGGAGCCCGCTCAGGCCAGGCCGTCTCCATGATCCGGGAGATGGGCTACAAGAGCGTGACGAATATCGGCGGTGTAAATCGCTTCAAAGGAAAGCTGGTGCAGTGACGCATCAGCTTTCTTTTTTATCCGTTCAATCTCCAAATCACATCTCACACCGGATACACCCGCACATAGTAACCGGTCCCCGAAGCTTCCTCCTCGTAATCTCCGTACATCATCCCATTCAGGGACAGATCCATGATCTCGTGATAGCCGCACTTCTCCAGAAGCACCCTGTTGGCAGCAAGAAGAACCATGTCTTCCACCACGTCTCCATCCAATTCCGCCACCGGCTTCGGCGAGATTCCCACCGCCCGGATCCGGATATTCATCGCATGACGCAGGATCTTTTCCAGATGAGTCAAAAGATAGCTCGCGATCCCCCGTCTCCTGTACTGAGGTATCACAAACAGCCCCTGAATGTAACCGGAGAAGCCCTGGATATTTTGCCATATCTGCTCACGGACGCAGAGTTCCCGGCATCCGTTGAAAGCTTCCGCGAGTGCCACTTCCTCGCGTCCGAAGGGATCCGCGGCGTTTAGAATGTCCATACCGCAGGAGTACACCAGATTCTCATCGTAGAGCTTGCCCCAAAGTTTGGCGCACATCTGCCCGCGGCACCACACCGTGACATTGTAATTCATCCCGTAATAATCGTTGGCTTCTTCGTTTTCCTTCGGCGTCAGCTCCAGCTGGAAGGAATCGTATTCCATTCTTGTGGAATACACTTTCAGCGCATAGATTTCTCTGTCCATGGCAGATCTCCCCGTTTAAGCAAAAACTTCTCAATTAGTCCGCTATAAAGTGCAATTATGAAGTAGCGTTCTTCGCTTTTTCTGTGCTATAATGCCACGTGATTTAATGAGTTAAGACTGAAATTTTAAGGAGAAACACCCTTGGCATCGAACACTATCAAAGAAAACAAAATGGGCGTCATGCCCGTCAAAAAGCTGATCATCAGCATGGCACTTCCCATGATGATCTCCATGCTGGTGCAGGCCCTCTACAACGTAGTGGACAGCATCTTCGTCGCACGGCTCGGAGAGAACGCGCTCTCCGCCGTAACTTACGCATTTCCGCTGCAGAATCTGATGATCGCTGTCGGCTCAGGTACCGGCGTCGGAATGAACGCCCTGCTCTCCCGCTCTCTTGGCGAGAAGCGCTTTGACAAAGCAGACCGAGCCGCCAACACCGGCATCTTCCTGACTTTCTGCAGCTATATAGCGTTTCTGCTCTTCTCGCTGTTTCTGTCCCACTGGGCAATCGCAGTGCAGTTGGGAGGCAGTTCAAACT
>CACZFV010000257.1 GCA_902780465.1 uncultured Lachnospiraceae bacterium | reverse complement strand
TACAGGAGTCCACCGTGACGCGCAGCATCTGCGGGATCAGCATGTCGCAGAAGGTCATAAGCAGCGCTGCCAGGACCCCAAGGATAAAATAGCGTCTGCTCCCGTCCAGAAGGGACAGGAACAGGCGCCGCTCACTGTTTTCTTTCATAAATCAGATACTCCGATCCCGGCCGCTCCGGCGGCCGGCAAAGCGTTCTCTCCGTCTTTCATCCTGCCGGGCGGCTGATATCGTTAAGCATCTCCGCCGCTTCATAAAGAATGTCGAGAAGATCCCGGGAGATATCCCCGTCCTCCTCCCGCAGGGCAAGTCCCTCGTCCAGAAGGTCCATGGTATCTTCCATGACAGAGATTTCTTCCTCCAGCGTCTCCCCGAAGGTGCTGTACTTTTTCTGTTCAGGGAGATCGTTTAAAGCGTTCTCCGCATCGTCCCTGACAGATTCCAGGGAATCCCGCAGTCCGCTGAGGCCGTCAAAACATTCCTCCGACGCCTCTCCTTCTGCTCTGATCAGCTTCTGCATTTCCAGGAGTCCCGTGATCAGTTCCCTGACTTCTCCTTTAAGTTCCCGATCCATACTGTCTCCTCCTTCCCTGTCGGCCGGCGTTTCCGCAGGCCGGAAGCATATTCCTCTACCAGATATTTTACCCTCTCTGTCAATGCTGTCTATGGGAAAGAATTCCGCTTTTATTTCAGGTATTCACTGGGGCTGTGCCCGGTGATGCGCTTGAAGGTCGAGGAGAAATAGGCGATGTCCCGGTAGCCTGCCGCTTCCGCGACCTCGTAGATCTTCATGCGTCCTTCTTTCAGAAGGCGGATCGCTTCCCGGATACGGCAGCGCGTCATCCAGAACAGGATGGTCCCGCCGGTCTCCTTCTTGAACATATGGCTGAGATGGCCTTCGCTGATCCCGAGAGCCCCGGCGATCTCCGAGACACAGATGTCCGGATCGCTGTAATGCTCCCGGATGTAGGCCACAGCCTGGCGCACATAGCGGCTGCCCTGTCCGTCCCAGAGTTCCGGGACCGGCAGCGCATCCTCAGCTTTTCCTGTCCCTCCGGCGCCGGCTTCCCCGGCACTGCCTGACACAGTGCCGACGGCCGTCTCCGAAGCGCCCGGATCCGCGGTGCCGCTTCCTGCTGCGGCTTCCCCCGCCGCCTCTTCAGCATCGTCCTCCGGATAAAGCTCCCTGAGTCTGAGGATGGCCTCCTCCAGTTCGCCGTCGTGGTAAGGCTTCAGGAGAAAATCCACTGCGCCCAGGCGCAGGGCGCTCCGGGCATAGCTGAAACTGTTGTAGGCAGTCAGAATAATGACCTTCGACGTGCAGCCCCGCTTCCGGAGCTCCGTCAGCATGGCGATGCCGTCCATCTTCGGCATCTTCAGGTCCGTGATGATAATGTCCGGCTTCAGCCGCTCCGCGGCCGCGAGACCTTCCTCGCCGTTGGCAGCCTCGCCCGCGACTTCGCAGTCCAGGGCCTTCCAGTCCACGGTGAGGACGATCCCCTTCCGGATCATCTCCTCGTCTTCCACTACGAGCACTCTGTTCATAAGCTGTTTTCCTCCTTCCGCCGGAGCGGCAGCACGGCTGTCACGACAGCGCCCTTCCCGTCAGGAAGGTTGTCGAGCCGGAGGCCGAATTCCTCGCCGTAATTCTTTTTCAGGATCGTGTCCACATTATAGAGGCCCAGATGATGGCGCGCCGCCTCCCCTTCCGGAGGCACATAAGGTCCGGTCATCTCTTCCGGGATCCCGCGGCCGCTGTCCGTGACTGAAAGCTTCAGGAAAGCGCTTTCCACTTCCTCCGCCCGGACTGTGATGGTGCCGGGCTCCCCGCCGTCCAGGCCGTGCAGTACCGCATTCTCCACCAGAGGCTGCAGCATCATCTTCGGGATCAGACAGTCCTCCAGTTCCTCCGGGATCTCCAGCCTGAAGCTGAGGGCACCCGACTGCCGGATCCGCTGTATTTCAATATAACGGTCCAGGATACGGGTCTCAGCGTCCAGCGTCACGAACTCCTGCGGAGAAATGGCGAAGCGGAGGATGTCGGCGAGATCCGTGGACATGACTGCGATCTCCTCGCTTCCGCGGATCTTCCCCATCCACTTCATGGTGTCCAGGGTATTGCACAGAAAATGGGGGTTCAGCTGCGCCTGCAGCATGCGGATCTGGGCTTCGTTCAGGTCCTTCTGATTCTGCACGAGCCGTGCCTGATTCTCCATCAGCGCCGCGCGGTTCCGGGTCAGCGCCGCGGTCATGTGGTTGAAGCGGCCCGCCAGCTCGCCCAGCTCATCGTCCCCGGTCTCGACCTGAACGTCCAGGTTGTCAAGAGTGACCCGGCTCATGGCGTTCCGAAGCCGCTCCACCGGACGGAACAGCTGGTTTCCGAGCACCAGGCTCAGGATCAGCGCGGTGACGCTTCCCAGAAGCAGAGCCAGGATGCTGATGGTCC
>CACZFV010000256.1 GCA_902780465.1 uncultured Lachnospiraceae bacterium | reverse complement strand
AGCGGGCAGTATAGATGACGTCTTCATCTACGGTGAAGGTCTCCTCCGCCAGGACGGTGTGGGAGTTGGAGCGCACCGAGATCACGTAGTTGCCTTCCTCCAGGATATATCCGCCGCCGTCAACCTTGATGCCGGTGGAATCATAGGAAGCCAGGTCCTCGGCCGGGATCGTGAAGGAGATGGTCTCGGAAGCGCCAGCGTCCAGAACGGAGGTCTTCGCGAAGTCGACCAGGTTCACGCTGGCCTTCTCGATGCCGCCGTTAGTGTAGGGCGGAGTGAAGTAGACTTCTACCACGTCCTTGCCGGCGGTGTCGCCGGTGTTGGTGACATTGACGTCAAACGTGACGTTGGTCCTGTCATAGTTGAATAGGTCGGTCGGCGCATTCTCGTGACTTTTAGTCGTGAGTAAGCCGGCCTCTATTCTTGTAACCAGAAACCTGCGCGCCTGTTCGCCCACCCCATTTTCTTTTACGTCACAGGAAAGTCGTCAGCCCGCCCCTGCTCACAGGCGCGGGTTTTTCAGCGCTCGGATGGTGATGGCCCCTTAGCGATTAATCTGGTCGAAAGGAGCAGACGCACCGAAAAAGAGAATATATGTTCGAAAAAATGGTGACATATCTGTTTACGTCTGATATAATATCAATATGGAAAAAGACCTCTATAAAATAGAAGAAAATCAATTAACATATGGTAGAGGGTATGTTTACTCTCTGCAGTATCATATCGTCTGGTGTACGAAGTACCGCAGACAGGTCCTGAAGGATGGAGCGGACTCAGACTGTAAGACTCTCCTTCAGGAACTGGCCCGGGAATACCGGTTCACGATCACAGCGATGGAGGTAATGCCGGACCATATTCATCTGCTGATTGACGCAAGCCCGCAGTTTTGCATTCCGGATATGATAAAGATCATGAAGGGCGGGATCGCCAGGAAGTTGTTCCGGCTCCATCCGGAGATGAAGCAGAAGCTGTGGGGAGGCCATCTGTGGAACCCGTCCTACTGCGTCGTGACGGTCAGTGACAGGAGCAGGGAGCAGATCATTCACTATATCGAGAGCCAGAAGGAGAAGGAATGGAGCGGCCCCGGCCGGCCGCCAAGGGATCTTGAGCGGCTCAACGCGTACCACAGGGGGATGACGGATGCTGGTGACATCAGGGTATAAGGTTGAGATCCTGAAACTGCATACACCTTTGAGCCGGACGATGGAGATCAGCCGCCGGGCTGTGAGCTGGCTAAAACCTGTGATCGACGGGGAATGGGATGTTCTGTCGGCGATCGAGGGAGAGAAGCGGCGGTTCAACGCGGCGGAGCAGATGATCCATTCGGCGCGCGGCAGGAAGGCGAAGTATGGTTTTGACAGGGAATTCCCGAAGATGCCGTCTTACCTTCGCAGGGCCGTCCTGCAGCATGTGATCGGTGAAGTATCTTCCATGCATACAGGCAGCAGGAGCGCTTCGGGGAGCCCCCGGAAGAAAGCGGGAGCGGGAAAGAACGGCCGGCCCCACTATATGCCTGTCTTTTATAAGGACAACATGTACCGGAAGGAGGAGGACAGGGTATTTCTGAAGCTGTACAACGGGAAGGACTGGGTATGGCAGGAGATCCGGCTGAAGAAGACAGACCTGGATTACCTGAGGAAGAACTGGTCGGACGTAAAGGCAAAGTCCCCGGTCCTTGTCAAAAGGCATAAGAAGTATTACCTGCAGTTTGCTTATGAGACCAGCGTCTGTCTGACGAATAAGAACCCCCTGCAGCAGCGAGTCTGTGCGGTGGACCTTGGGATCAACACGGACGCGGCCTGCAGCATCATGGAAGCGGACGGAACTGTCGCCGCAAGGAGGTTCATCAACTTTGCGGCTGAAAAAGACCGTATGTACCATGTGCTGAACCGTGTACGGAAACACCAGAGAAAACACGGGCCGCAGTCGGTGAGGGGGTTCTGGGCCTACGCATCAAGGCTGAATGAGGAGATCGCCAGGAAGACGGCGGGAGCGATCATACAGTTCGCGAGGGAAAACAGGGCGGATGTGATCGTGTTCGAGCATCTGGACATGCAGGGGAGGAAGACACGGGGAAAGACCCGGCAGAAGCTCCACATGTGGAAGAAGCAGGCGGTGCAGAAGATCGCGGAGCATCAGGCGCACAGGCTGGGGATGCGGATCTCGAGGGTATGCGCCTGGGGAACAAGCAGGTATGCGTTCGACGGATCCGGAAAACTGACAAGAGATCCGGAGAACCATTCCCTTGCCGTATTTCAGAATGGGAAGCAGTACAACTGCGACCTTTCGGCATCGTACAATATCGGAGCAAGATATTTCATCAGAGAATTACTAAAATCCGTTCCGGAGACGGAGCGGTCTGTGCTGGAGGCAAAAGTCCCTGCAGTACAGCGCAGAACCTCATGTGTGTACGCGGATCTAAAGATGCTGTCGGACGTGATGGCAGCAGAATCAACTGTTATCTT
>CACZFV010000255.1 GCA_902780465.1 uncultured Lachnospiraceae bacterium | reverse complement strand
GAAGGAGAGCTGCGGCAGGTTATCAGCAGGATGTGAGCTGGAACGCGGGATAGGGGGCCTTTATGGATTACAGAAGCGCAGGAGTTGACATCGAGGCAGGGTATGAGTCTGTCAGACTGATGAAGCAGTTTGTCGCACGCACCATGAGACCGGAGGTCATGACTGACCTTGGAGGCTTCTCGGGTGCCTTTTCGATGGATGCGGTGAAGGGAATGGAACACCCGACGCTTCTGTCGGGGACGGACGGTGTCGGAACGAAGCTGAAGCTGGCTTTCGTGATGGACCGCCATGATACAGTCGGAATCGACTGTGTCGCGATGTGTGTCAACGACGTGGCCTGCGCAGGCGGAGATCCGTTGTTCTTCCTGGACTATATCGCGTGCGGGAAGAATAACCCGGAGAAGATTGCGAAGATTGTTTCCGGCGTGGCGGAGGGCTGCGTACAGTCCGGCTCGGCGCTGATCGGCGGTGAGACGGCAGAGATGCCGGGCTTCTATCCGGAGAATGAATATGATCTGGCCGGCTTCTCGGTCGGCGTGGCAGATAAAAAGGACCTGATCACAGGCGCGGACATCCGGCCGGGCGATGTGCTGGTGGGGATCGCTTCCTCCGGCGTGCACAGCAATGGCTTCTCTCTGGTGCGCTCGGTCTTTTCCTGCGACGAAAAGACGCTGGGCACCTATCATGAATCGCTCGGCGCGACGCTGGGAGAGGTGCTCCTGCGCCCGACGAAGATCTATGTGAAGGCGCTTCGGAGCGTGAAGGACGCGGGCGTGAGAATCAAGGGCTGCAGCCATGTGACGGGCGGCGGTTTCTATGAGAATGTGCCGCGCATGCTGCCGGAGGGCGTGAAGGCTGTGATCCGGAAGGACAGCTACGAGGTTCCGCCGATCTTCCATCTTCTTCAGAAGGAGGGAGATATCTCCGAGAAGATCATGTACAACACCTTCAATATGGGCATCGGCATGGTGCTTGCCCTGGATCCGAAGGATGCGGATGCCGCGATTGAGGCGGTCAGCCATGCAGGCGAGCGCGCGTGTGTCATCGGATCGGTTGAGGAAAGCACGCAGAAGTGTGCGGAGGTCATCTGAACAGCCTGAAAATCAGGCAGGGGAAGACCGGAAGGGCCCGGGAATAGTGATATCAGTTCGTGCCGGCGGCCGTCCTTGCTGTGCAGGCGTATGGACAAGGCAGGGATGACAACGGGCGGCTGCGGGAAGGGGAAGGAGACGGCAGTGTTCAGAATAGCGGTACTGGTTTCCGGAGGCGGGACGAATCTGCAGGCCATCATCGACGCCATCGATCAGGGGACCATCAAAGACACAGAGATCGTGCTTGTCCTGTCCAACAACGAGGGTGCCTTTGCACTGGAGCGGGCACGCAGGCGCGGGATCCCGGCGGTGGTTGTTTCACCGAAGTCATATGCAGCCAGAGCGGCCTTCAACGAGGCACTTCTGGACTGTGTGCGGGAGCATCAGCCGGATCTGGTCGTGCTGGCCGGATTCCTCTGCGCGATTCCGGATGAGATGGTCGAGGCGTACAGAAACAGGATCATCAACATCCATCCGTCCCTGATTCCGTCCTTCTGCGGAAAGGGCTATTATGGGCTGAAGGTCCACGAGGCTGCGCTTGAGCGAGGCGTGAAGATCTCGGGGGCTACCGTTCATTTTGTGGACAGCGGGACCGATACAGGACCGATTATCATGCAGAAGGCGGTCGCCGTGCTTCCGGATGATACGCCGAAGACGCTTCAGCTGAGGATCATGGAGCAGGCGGAGTGGAAAATTCTGCCGAGGGTGATTGATCTGATCGCGCACGGGAAGGTGAAGGTGGACGGCCGGAAGGTGACTGTCATCGGGCAGGGTGAGGAAGGCTGTGCTCAGAAAGGGAGTCAGGTATGAAAATTCTGATTGTAGGCAGCGGCGGAAGAGAACATGCGCTTGCGTGGAAGATTTCGCAGAGCAGCAGGGTTGAGAAGATTTACTGTGCGCCGGGGAATGCCGGCATCGCAGAGCTTGCGGAATGCGTGCCGATCGGCGCGATGGAATTTGAAAAGCTGGCAGATTTTGCCTGCGAGAAGAAGATTGATCTAACAGTTGTGGGGATGGACGACCCGCTTGTTGGCGGAATTGTCGATGTTTTCGAGGCCAGAGGGCTTCGTGTATTCGGACCTGAGAAGAAGGCCGCGATCCTCGAGGGGAGCAAGGCATTCTCGAAGGACCTGATGAAAAAATATCACATTCCGACGGCCGCGTATGAGACCTTTTCGGATAAGGAAGCCGCCATCGAATATTTGAAGACGAAGGCGTCCTTCCCGATTGTCCTGAAGGCATCCGGGCTTGCGCTCGGCAAGGGCGTCCTGATCTGCCGGAACCTGGAGGAAGCGCTCCGCGGCGCGGAAGAGATCATGGGCGAAAGAAAGTTCGGCGATGCCGGCAGCCAGATGGTCATCGAGGAGTTCATGACCGG
>CACZFV010000254.1 GCA_902780465.1 uncultured Lachnospiraceae bacterium | reverse complement strand
TGCTCCGCCAGCTGTTTTGCAACTCTTTTTGTAGTTCCCTGTACGCTGAAATATGCGACCAATGTTTTACTCATTCTCTTTTTTCCCCTTTTCAATTAATCCAGATCGACTAAGTTCATCTGCCTTTATTCAATAGGCTGATACAAATCATTCCTCTTCAGTATAGGAATACTCATCCGGAGAACCTATTGACAGTTTAAGATCTCCTACAGTCAGTATCCGAAAACGGCTTTCGCAGCTTTCATATTCTCTCTGATCGGGACTCCAAACGGACAGCGCTTTTCACAGGAACCGCAGCCGATGCAGTCTCCACCGTGAGCTTTCAGTACACTGTAGTGCTGAGCAACTGTCTCTGGTACCATTTTCTGCGCTTTCGTAAGGTTCAGAAACTTTGTCAGGTCGGCCACGTCAATGCCGACCGGACATGGGGCACAGTGACCGCAGTACATGCAATAGCCCTTCCAGCTGATCTTCGGAAATCCGGCGAAGGCGGCTGCATAGTCCCGTTCCTCCTCGGAAGCGTGCTCATAGGCGAGGCTCTGAAGGAGCTGCTCCACAGAGTGGGCACCCGCAAGGACCACGGAAACGCCGGGGCGGGTCAGGGCATAATGGATGCACTGGTTCACGGTGAGCGCCGCGCCGGCGGGAGAGAGCTCCGCATCCAGAAGGTCGCCTCCGCCGAAGCATTTCATGACAGTGATGCCGACGCCCCGCTCCGCGCAGAGTTCGTACAGGCGCTGCCGTTCCGGATCCATATTGGTGAGCTCGGAAGCATAGGCCTCGTCCGCCCAGAGCTGCTCCACATCTTCATTTGCCGGCTGCAGGTCATAACAGGGGTTGACGCTGAACATCAGCACTTCGATGGCCCCGCTTTCCACGGCTTTGATGGCGACCTGGGGATTGTGGCTGGAGAGACCGATATGGCGGATGCGTCCTTCTTTTTTCAGTTCCCGGGCATAGTCCAGGATCCCGTTGTCCAGGATCTTCTGCCAGTCAGAAAGGGCGTCACAGTAATGGATCATGCCGACGTCGATGTGATCAGTCTTCAGGAGGGACATCATTTCCTCGAATCCTGCTTTTGTCTCCGCCAGGTCCCGGGTCCGGAGATACTGGCCGTTTTTCCAGACGGAGCAGATGTGGGACTGGATGATGAATTTCTCTCTGCGTCCCTGCAGGGCATCTCCCACCGCCGCCCTGAGCTGCGGATCTGAGGCATAGAGGTCGAAATAGTTGACGCCGTATTTTTCCGCCAGATCAAAAAGCGGTCCTGTCATCCGGTAATAGTTTTCGTTGAAGCCTTCACAGCCCATGCCGATCTCACTGACCATGAGGCCTGTGTTTCCAAGCGCGCGATAGTTCATTTTTTCTCCCCTTTTCGGATTTTTCATGCCTATTTTAACATGAAAATTCCGGGACTGCGCCTGCTGTGATAAAATTACTTACGGTAAAGGCATTTCAAATCTCCTTTGGTTCAGGGGAAGGAGGATCACACAAATATGATCCCGTTCTTTTTTATCAGAAGCATCAGTCTGTTTGCCGTCGTCTGGGGCGTCCATTCGCTGGCCTATTCCGGTGTGCTGAGAAAGATGGGGCTTGGCGGGAAATGGGCGCTGATCCCCCTGGCGGCGGAAGGAAAGATGGCCCGTATCCTCTTTGTGAGCCTCAGGGTATTCCTGCAGGCAGTATTTACCGCCATTCTCTTTTTCGCAGCCAGCCGTTACGTCGGCAGACAGTCGATGTACGGAATCATTTTCTGGCTGGCAGGACTTGTGCTTTACCACATCTTTGTCCTGCGTCTGGTCTGGAGAATCAGCAAAAGCTTTGGAAAAGGTGTACTGTTCCGCATCCTGGCAATGTTCTGTCCGGTCCCCTGCCTGCTGATCCTCGGCTATGGCAGGGCGCAGTTCCGGGGCATGCCGGAATTCAGGATAAAAAGCGCACCGCTGCCGGTCAGGATCTTCAGCGCTGCCGTGGTCTTCCTGGTGACTGCCGCAGAGTTCCTTCTTCTGGTCGGTGTGGTGAGTTTTCTGTCGATCCGGGAGAATCCTCCCAGGATCCTGTCGGAAGAGATCGCAAAAGACGGGATAGAGAAGGCCGCCGGAATTAAGGAGCAGGGCGGTCTGGTAAGGCGTGAGGACGTGATGGACGCGCAGTCCCTGGAGGCAGCGCTGGCAAGCCGCTCCAGGGATCACTACTATCCGGATCACTCCGGGGACGAAAGCGTTGTGGTCATGGAGTATTTTGTCGCCACAGATCTGGAGACCCGTTCCGGCATGGCCTCGATCAACATCGCGCAGATCAGGGAAGCTACGAAAGAAGGGACTGGTCTGACCGTTGTCATGCAGGCCGGTGCGGCAAAGTATATGTTTACAGACGGCATGGAAGACAGCAGCTGCGCAAGATACACGGTCAGCGGCGGAAAGATCTCGGACGTCGCGCTTTCAGGAGAACTTTCGGACGAGGATAACGAAGATTATTTCTCGAAAGCCCTGGACGGAACGAAGAAAAAGAAAGG
>CACZFV010000253.1 GCA_902780465.1 uncultured Lachnospiraceae bacterium | reverse complement strand
AGAACCACCACATCGTGAACGCGGAACGGATCGCCATGATGAAGAAGGACGCCGTGATCGTTTGCACCGCCCGCGGCAACCTGGTGGACGAGGACGCTCTGGCAGAGGCCCTGAAAGCCGGAAAGATCCTGGGCGCGGGACTGGACGTCTTCGCGAAGGAACCGCTTCCCGTGGATTCTCCGCTGATCGGCCTGGACAATGTGATCCTGACGCCCCATGTCTCATCCCAGACCTGGGAATCCCTCTGGAACATCTACGCGAGAGCCATCGACATCGCAGGGGATTACCTTGAAGGGAAGGATATCGGAAGGGACCTGCTCAACCCGGATGTTCTCAAGTGACGATCCGCGAGAGTTTTCCGCTGATTTGTGCGGCACATCTCTGTACCGCGCTGTGCTGATTATGATACAATATCAACAGAAATACTGTTCAGAGGAGTTCCGGGTCCGCCCGGAACTTCTTCGTAAAAACATCACAGGGCGGAAACGCAGCCTGAAACAACAACGGACAGGAGGAAGAGAAGATGCGCTATTTTATCGGGCTCGACAACGGCGGAACCGCGACCAAGGCGGCGGTCTTTGATGAGCGCGGCAGGGAGATCGGCACCTGCGGCGTTGCCACCAGGGCGATCACTCCGAAGCCGGGCTTTGTGGAACGTGACATGGAAGAAATGTGGGACGCGAACTGCGCGGTGCTGAAGGGCGTCCTGGAGAAGACAGGCATTGACGCGGGCGATGTTGCCGGCGTCGGCATTTCCGGCCACGGAAAGGGTCTGTACCTCTGGGGCAAGGATGACAAGCCTGCGCGGAACGGCATCATCTCCACAGACAACCGCGCCTACCGCTATCCTCTGGAGTGGAGAGCCAACGGCGTGGAGGAAATGGCCTTCCACCGCTCGTTGCAGCATATCATGGCGTGCCAGCCCACAGCGCTGCTTGCGTGGCTCCGGGACAACGAGCCGGAAAGCTACGCGAACATCAAGTACGTGTTCGAGTGCAAGGACTACATCCGCTTCCGCCTGACCGGGGAAGCCAGGGCGGAGGTGACGGACTACTCCGGCTCCGGCCTGATGAATCTCTGGACCGTGAATTTTGACCAGGAGCTCCTGGACATGTACGGGATCCCCGAGGTGAAGGACGCGCTTCCGCCGACCTGCAGGGCCACTGAGATCTGCGGTTACGTGACCGAGGAGGCAGCGGCGAAGAGCGGACTGAAGGCGGGAACGCCGGTCATCGGCGGTATGTTCGACATTAATGCCTGCGCCATCGCCGCAGGCGTGACGGATCCCTCGAAGGTCTGCATGATCGCCGGGACCTGGTCCATCAACGAATACATCCGTAAGGAAGCGGTGATCGACGGCAGAGTGCAGATGAATTCCTGCTTCGCACTTCCGGGCTACTACCTGATCGAGGAATCCTCCCCCACCTCCGCGGGCAACTTTGAGTGGTTCATCCGGGAGCTGCTCCCGGAGCTGAAGGAAAAGGAGAAGGCTGCCGGCGGCAGCATCTACGACACGGTGGACCGCTGGGTGGAAGAGATCCCGGTGACGGAATTCGTCCCGCTGTTCCTGCCTTTCCTGATGGCCTCCAACGTGCACC
The DNA here is from genome assembly GCA_902780465.1 of uncultured Lachnospiraceae bacterium. Classification (GTDB taxonomy): domain Bacteria; phylum Bacillota; class Clostridia; order Lachnospirales; family Lachnospiraceae; genus Moryella. Next base: position 940 of record CACZFV010000253.1, on the reverse strand, counting down.
CGAACGCGAAGGCCTGCTTCCTGGGCATGAGCGTGAGCCACAGCAGGGCGCATCTGGCCCGCAGTATTTTTGAAGGCATCACCTTCTGCCACAAATATCACTACGAGCGGCTGATGGCGACAAGAAGCGAGGCTCCGGAGGTGATCCGCCTGGCGGGCGGCGCGGCCCGGGCGAAGGTCTGGGCGCAGATGTTCGCGGACGTGATGAACACGCCGGTGCAGACGCTGGAAGCCAATGAGACCGGCGCTTTAGGCTGCGCCATCGCAGTGGCAGCAGCTACCGGGACATATCCGTCCCTGGATGAGGCCATTCAGAACATGACTGTGTTCTCCGAGCCCATCCTTCCGGATCCGGAAGCCGTCGCGGTCTACGAGAAGAAGTACCGTCTGTACAAGAAGGCGCTGGAAAGCCTGGACGGCCTGTGGGACGACATGCAGGCCCTGGTGGAAGGAAAGTAAAAAGAGGCTGTATAAGTAAAAAAGAGGCTGTATAAGTAAAAAAAGAGGCTGTGCATTGACCGTCATCACAGATGACCGGCTTAATGCACAGCCTTTACTTTATTTTGGCCCCACCCTTTATTTTTATATACCCACTCTTTATTCTGCCGTTTTCAAAGGGAGCTCAGAAGATCTCAGTCCACCTTGATCTCGTTCTGCTGCGCCACCAGGAGATCGCCGCCATAGCGCTTCCGGAGCACCGGCTTCTCGATCTTTCCGGTAGGATTCCGCGGCACATCAGCGAAGATGATCTTCCTCGGGCGCTTGTAGCGGGGCAGCTGCTTGCAGAACTGGTTCACCTGCTCCTCTGTCAGCGAGTGATCTTCCTTCACTTCGATGATCGCGGTCGCGATCTCGCCGAGTCTGCGGTCCGGCAGACCGATCACTGCCACGTCCTTGATGGCGTCGTTGGATCTTAAGAAGTCCTCGATCTGGACGGGGTA
>CACZFV010000252.1 GCA_902780465.1 uncultured Lachnospiraceae bacterium | reverse complement strand
AAAATGATGTTGATGACAGCGCCGGTGGTCTGGCTGATCATGCTCAGCTGTGTGCGTCCGGTGGACTGCAGCATTCGCTCAAAGGTCATCTGGAAGAAGAGTCCGATGGAGAAGCCGGTTACCGTGGAAAGGTAAGCGTGGCCGTCTCTAATGATCTCAGCTGCTGCGGAGTTTGAACTGCTTCCAAGCTGTACTGCGATTGCCCAGTGGGACAGAAACAGCGAGAAGAGCAGAAATGCAATATAGCTGCAGAATGTCAGGAAAATGCCGGTGTTGGCGGCACGGTCGGCTTTGTCAAAGCGCTTCTCGCCAAGAGAGCGGGAGAGCAGGGCGTTCATTCCGACGCCGGTACCTGAGCCGACAGCGATCATCAGATTCTGCAGCGGGAAAGCATAAGTTACGGCGGAGAGCGCGTTCTCTCCAAGCCTTGCGACGAAGATGCTGTCCACTACGTTGTAGAGGGCCTGCACCAGCATGGAGATCATCATGGGAAGTGCCATACTGATGATCAGTCTTTTGACGGGCATGACGCCCATTTTGTTTTCTTTGATAGTGTTCGATGCCAAGGGTGTTTCTCCTTATAATTCAGTCTTTACTCATTAAATCACGTGGCATTATAGCACAGAAAAAGCGAAGAACGCTACTTCATAATTGCACTTAATAGAGGACTTATTGAGAAGTTTTTGCTAAAACGGGGAGATCTTCCATGGACAGAGAAATCTATGCGCTGAAAGTGTATTCCACAAGGATGGAATACGATTCCTTCCAGCTGGAACTGACGCCGAAGGAAAACGAAGAAGCCAACGATTATTACGGGATGATTTTTAATGTCACGGTGTGGTGCCGGGGGCAGATGTGCGCCAAGCTCTGGGGCAAGCTCTACGACGAGAACCTGGTCTACTCCTGCGGCATGGATATACTTAATGCAGCGGATCCGTTCGGCAGGGAAGAGGTCGCCCTTGCGGAAGCCTTCAACAAATCCCAGGAACTGTGCGTTCGGGAGGAGAAGTGGCAAAATATACAGGGCTTTTCAGGTTATATCCAGGGCGTGTTTGTCGTGCCGCAGTACAGGAGGAGGGGGATCGCGAGCTATCTTTTGACCCATTTGGATAAGATCCTGCGCCATGCGATGAACATCCGGATCAGGGCGGTGGGAATTTCACCGATGCCGGTAGCGGAAATGGACGGGGAAGTGGTAGAAGACGCGGCGCTCCTTACAGCCAACAGGGAATTGCTGGAAGAGTGCGGCTATCACGAGATCATGGATCTGTCCCTGAATGGGATGATGTACGGGGATTACGACGAGGAGGAAACTCTGGGAACCGGGTATTTTGTAAGAGTGTACCCTGCGTGAGACCGGGATGCGGAAGACAAAAAGAAGGCTGATGCTTTACCGCACCAGCTTTCCTTTATAGCGGTTCACACCGCCGATATTTGTCACATTCTTGTAGCCCATCTCCCGGATCATGGAGACAGCCTGGCCTGAGCGGGCGCCGCTCTGGCAGTATACATAGAGCGGGGCGTTTATGTCCCGGACGTGGTTGACGATAAAATGAATGCTGTTGAGGGGCACGTTTACAGCGCCCTCGATGTGGCCGGCTTCGTATTCGGGGCCGGTCCTTACGTCTATGAGAAAGGCGCCGGGAGTCGCCTGAAACTGCTCGACGGCGATGTTGATGTCGGTTCTGTTAAACAGTTTATCTAAAAAGCCCATTTTGCGTATTCCTTTCCAAAACCATGTTTCAAGTCAGTATAACACAAACCGCAGTTGTGTTAAAATAATAAGCATATTTATCTGAATAACAATATTTTTACGAGGTCCAACACTATGATTCACAAGATCATCAAAGAAGAGATCCGGGTTCCGGGGACACTGGAGGATACGTATCTGGAGACCTATCTTCTGAGCGTCACAGATAAGTTTACGGTGCAGGAGAGACCGCTCATACTGATCTGTCCGGGCGGCGGGTACAACCATACTTCGGACAGGGAAGCGGAGATAGTAGCGATGCAGTTTAACGCCATGGGCTATCACACGGCTGTCCTGCGATATTCCTGTGCTCCGGCTGTGTTTCCTACAGCGCTTTTGGAACTGACAAAGGCGGTAGCTTTCTTCAGAGAACACGCGGGAGAGTACTGCATCGATCCGGACAGGATCGCGGTCCTTGGCTTTTCGGCGGCCGGACACCTTGCGGCCTCTCTGGGAGTATTTTGGAACACAGAATGGTTTGCGCAGATCCGAAAGGAGAATGGCGTGGATCTTACGGCGAAGCAGATAAGGCCCGACGGCCTGATACTGGCCTATCCGGTGATCACTTCCGGCGAATTTGCCCACCGGGGATCCTTCGACGATCTGCTGGGAGAGGCGCGAAGCGCGGACCCGGCCTGGCTTGCCAAAATGTCCCTGGAGAAGCAGGATATCAAGGATATGCCGCCGGTCTTCATGTGGCATACGTCCTATGACAACGCCGTGCCGCTGCAGAATTCCCTGTTTCTTGCCACGGCGCTCATAAACGCGAAAAAGCCTTTGGAATATCACATTTTCCCCGGAGATGTGCACGGCATGAGCCTGGCCGACTGGAGGACGAGATCCG
>CACZFV010000251.1 GCA_902780465.1 uncultured Lachnospiraceae bacterium | reverse complement strand
GTGAGGGCCTGCTCCAGGGTGTAGGCAATCAGCGCATGGTGGGCATTACGGGTGTCCTCAAGCAGAATGCCGATCAGGCGTGTCTCGCTGGTGGACAGACTGCGGGCGGATTCATTCGGGATATAGTTGTACTTCTTCAGGAGATTCTGGATCCTTTTCCGTGTCTTTTCCCCGATCCCGGGCTTTCCGTTCATGACACGGGAGACCGTGCTGGCAGAAACGCCCGCTTCCTTTGCAATGTCGTAGATCGTCATAAAGCTTCCTCCGGCAGGTACTTCTCAGAAGGCGGAAGACCGCCCCGCAAAAACAGTGTATCATTTAACACAATCGGTTGCAAGATGATTGCAGATAAATGAAAACAGACATAAAAAAATATTGACATTAAAAAGAATAGATGGTAATCTTAAATTACGCAACCGGTTGCAAAAATGAAAAAAGAGGCTTTGCACCGGGCGGCGCGGGAATACTTGTGAGCAACAAGGGTTTATGGTAAAGTTACATAAGGAGGAGCGGAATGATCAGAGTGAAGTATGACGATTTATTTCAGGAATTCAGACGAGTCCTGATCAGCAGAGGTTTCAGCAGCAAAGCAGCGGAGGATGCGGCGACGGTATTCGCCCAGAACAGTCTCGACGGAATCTACAGCCACGGGATCAACCGATTCTCCCGGGTAGTGTCTTACCTCGACAAGGGAGAGATCGATCCGGACGTGCTCCCGACCACGGTGAGCGCCCAGGGGGCGGTGGAGCGCTGGGACGGACACCGGGGCTTCGGTCCTCTGAATGCGAAGATGGCCATGGACCGGGCCTGTGAACTGGCAAAGCAGTACGGGATCGGCCTTGTGGCCCTGGGCAACAACAACCACTGGATGCGCGGCGGCAGCTACGGCTGGCAGGCTGCGGACAAGGGCTGCATCGGGATCTGCTGGTCCAACACCATGCCGAACATGCCGGCCTGGGGCGGGAAGGACCGGAAGATCGGAAACAATCCCTTTATCTTTGCGGTCCCGAAATCCAACGGGGAGCACGTGGTGGTGGACTGCGCTGTGTCCCAGTTCTCCTACGGGAAGATCGAAGAAGCCAGGCTGAAGGGACAGCAGCTTCCGGTCCCGGGCGGATATGATGAGGACGGCAATCTGACCACGGATCCCGCAGCCATCGAAAAGACCTGGAGAGTGCTGCCCATGGGCTACTGGAAGGGCAGCGGGATCTCCATTCTTCTGGACCTGATCTCCACGGTCCTCACGAATGCGAATTCCGTGCAGAAGATCGGCACCTTCGGGGACGAGGTCGGCCTTTCCCAGATCATGATCGCCATCGATCCGGAGAAGTTCCAGGGGACGGAGATCACCGACGGCATCGTCGACGACCTGATCGCGGACATCCACTCCTCCGAGCCGATCAAAGAGGGCGGAAAAGTGTTTTATCCCGGAGAGATCGAGCTGGCGACCCGCAGAGACAATCTGGAGAACGGGATCCCGATCATTGACGAGAAGTGGGAAGAACTCAGGGCATTCTGAAAAAACGGTTTTCCCCTGCAGAAGGATCTGCAGGAAAAACATAAACAACTGTTATCTATATTTAAGGAGGAAAAACATGAGAAAGAGACTTGCGGTTATGATGGCTGGCGTTCTTGCGGCGATGAGCCTTGCAGCATGCGGCGGCTCCCAGCCGGCGGCGACCACGGCGGCGGCAGCAGCTCCTGCAGCGGCAGCTCCGGCAGAGACCAAGGCTGACGCGGCGGCTCCGGCAGCAGCGGCTGAGCTGAACCTGATCATCGCATCCAACCAGACCTCGGAAGAGAACCCCTACTCCATCGGTATGGAAGCATTCAAGACCGCTCTGGAAGAGGTCTCCGGCGGCAAGGCAACTGCAACGGTCCACAAGGGGACCCTGGGCGAGAACGAGTCCGAGCTGGTCGAGAAGCTCTCCATGGGCGCAGCTGATCTGGTCGTCGCATCCCCGGGCTTCATGACCGCCATCGGCGTTCCGGAAGTTGACTTCTTCTCTCTGTACTACATCTTCGAGAGCTTCGATCACTGGGAGAAGTGCCTTGACGGTGACTTCGGCAACAAGATGAAGGAGACTGTCCTTACGAAGACCGGCAACGGCTTCCGCATCATGGGCTACTGGTCCTCCTCTGTCCGTGACTACTACGGCAAGAAGGCCATCAAGACCCCGGATGATCTGAAGGGCATGACCGTCCGCACCCAGTCTTCCCAGGTCCAGCAGGATTTCTGGAAGGCCTGCGGCGCAGTTCCGACCTCTGTCGCATGGGGCGAGCTGTATCAGGCACTGCAGCAGGGCGTTGTCGACTCCGCTGAGAACGACTACACTTCCTTCATGCTGAAGGAGCACCACAAGACCCCGAACGGTCACTTTGTCTGCGAGACCCATCACGATTACACCACCAGACTGCTCCTGATGGACGGCAACCGCTATGAAAAGCTGACTGACGAGCAGAAGGGCTGGGTCGACGAGGCCTGCAAGAAGTGCACCGAGGTCGAGCGTCAGACCGTTTATGATATGTTCAAGTCCTCCAAGGAAAAGGTCATCGCTGACGGCGCTGAGGTCACGAACCACGAGGATCTCGACATCGA
>CACZFV010000250.1 GCA_902780465.1 uncultured Lachnospiraceae bacterium | reverse complement strand
TTCTTCCGGCGGATCATCAGGCGGTGGATCGTCAGGCGGATCATCCGGCGGCGGATCGTCAGGCGGTGGCGGCGGGGGAATCCGCTGAAAAAATAACCGGCGCATTCTCGTGACTTAAGTCATGAGTAAGCCGGAATCATAACAGATGGGACGAATAAATGTTCTTTTTTCTTTGCGATCTCTTTTTCGTATGATATAATAGTCATATGGAAAAAGAGATCTATTTTATTAATGATAATAATTTATCATATGGTCGGGGCTATGTTTATTCCATCCAGTATCATATCGTCTGGTGTACGAAGTACAGAAGGAATGTCCTGACAGACGGCGTGGACACGGACTGCAAACGGCTGCTTGCAGAGCTGGCGGAGGAATATGGCTTTGAGATCCCGGCCATGGAGGTGATGCCGGATCATGTCCATCTTCTGATCAATGCGAAGCCGCACTTCTATATCCCGGATATGATCAGGATCATGAAAGGGGGCCTGGCAAGGAAACTGTTCCTGCTGCATCCCGGGATCAAACAGAAACTGTGGGGCGGCCATCTCTGGAACCCGTCCTACTGTGTGGTGACCGTGAGCGACAGGAGCAGGGAGCAGGTGGAGCAGTATATCGGGAGCCAGAAAGAAAAAGCGTGGGGCGGCAGAGGGCGCCCGCCGAAAGATCTGGAGCGTCTGCAGGCGTATCACAGGGAGGTCCTTAAGAGTGAAGGTGATATCTTCTTACAAAGTGGAGATCCTGAAACTTCATAAGCCGCTTATGAGGACAATGGAGATCTGCCGATCCGCGGTCTCCTGGCTGCTTCCGGTGATCGATGGGCGGTGGGAGGATCTTTCCCGGACCGGGCAGGAGAAGCTGCGCTTCAATGCAGCGGAGAAACTGATCCACGGAACAAAGAAGAACGTGGCAGAATATCCCTTTGACCATGAGTTCCCGAAAATGCCGTCCTATCTCAGGCGTGCCGTCCTGCAGCATGTGATCGGCCTGGTCTCCTCCGCACACACGCAGAAGAAGGAGGAGATGACGTCTGTTTCCGGAGAGCCAGACAGGCGGGCAGGCAGGGGCCACTATATGCCTGTTTTCTACCGGGACAACATGTACCGGAAAAAAGAAGACGGCGTATACCTGAAGCTGTATAACGGGAAAGACTGGGTCTGGCAGAAAGTCCTGCTGAAGAAGACAGACCTGGAATACATCCGCAGGCGCTGGACCGGGGTGAAGGAGAAATCGCCGGTACTGGTAAAGCGCCATAAGAAGTATTATCTGCAGTTTTCGTTTGAGGAGGACACGGAGTTTCGGACCAGGCCGGTGGAAGAACGGAGGATCTGCGCCGTTGACCTGGGGATCAACACGGACGCGGTCTGCAGCATCATGACAGCGGACGGAACTGTCGCCGCGAGGAAGTTCATCAGCTTCCCGGCTGAAAAAGACCGTCTTTATCATGTGCTGAACCGTGTGCGGAAGAAACAGCGGGAGCATGGTGCAAAGAGCGTCAGGGGATTCTGGGCATATGCGGGGAGGCTGAATGACCAGATCGCAGTGAGGACGGCATCCGCCATAGCGGCCTTCGCGAAAGAGCAGGACGCGGATGTGATCGTCTTCGAATACCTGGAGATGAAAGGGAAGCGGCGCGGGAAGAACAAACAGAAACTTCACATGTGGAAGAAGAGGAAGGTGCAGGCTGTGACAGAGCATCAGGCGCACCGTGCGGGGATACGGATCTCGCGGATCTGCGCGTGGGGGACAAGCGCGCTGGCATATGACGGAAGCGGGAGGCTTATGCGTGACAGCCGGAACCACAGTCTTTCGACCTTTCAGAACGGGAAGCAGTACAACTGTGACCTGTCGGCATCGTATAACATCGGAGCAAGATACTATATCAGGGAATTACAAAAATCCATTCCGGAGACGGAATGGTCTGTGCTCGCGGCCAAAGTCCCGGGAGTACAGCGCAGAACCTCGAGTGTCTGGGCCGACCTGGTAAAGATCAACCGGGAGATGAGAGAAGGCGCGGGCACAGGCAGTCCATCCGGAGGATACCCTTTGCGTGGTGAGGCTTTTACATGAGAAAAGCTTAAGCTAAGCAAAGAGGCGGACCGACGGAGGACCAGGTCCGGCTGTCTAAAGCAGCCTGCGGCGTAAGCCGCATCAGGAAGCACGCGACTTTAGGGTGAGGTTCACAAGCAGGGAGCGTTCGGTGAGTGCATAATCAGTAAAAACGTAAATCTGCATGTTCAGATATAACCTATTGACACAGTAGGTGAATAGAAATATAATGTGCTTGTCAAAGAGATTCATGACATATGAAAGGAGACAGACACAATGATCTATGCCGATCATGCTGCGACGACGAAAATGAGCGAAGCAGCCGTACAGAGGATGCTTTCCGTTATCAACGATCATTTCGGCAATCCCTCCAGTCTGTATTCGACCGGACAGGACGCGAAGGAGATCCTCGAGGAAGCGAGGGAGGATGTTGCAGCCGTCATCGGGGCGGAGCCGCGGGAGATTTATTTCACGTCGGGCGGAAGCGAGGCCGACAATCAGGCATTACGGTCCGCGGCGGAGATCGGAAAGAGGAAAGGGAGACGCCTGTCTCACCGGTC
>CACZFV010000249.1 GCA_902780465.1 uncultured Lachnospiraceae bacterium | reverse complement strand
ATATTGTAGTCAAAGGTCACCCGGACATTGCCGGGAGCATAGATGAACGGCTCCCGCGTATAGTCCACGATGGTTCTGGGCCTCAATCCCTGATAGAGCATTTTGCAGTACAATTCCTGAATCAGGGAATTGCCGGAGTCCAGCATCCAGGCCCAGTCCCCGTCGACGATGGACCTGGCTTCCTGGGCGGTCAGGGGTGCGCTGAACTTGGTGCCCAGCCCGCTGACCTTGCTTTTCTTCTCCAGGTGGATCAGGGAAGGGTCTCCGTTGTAGTACCGGATGCGGAACTTCTCGCGCATATCCACGCCGTCAATTTTCTCCCGCAGCGCCTTGTCCTGAAGATTGTCAAAGTACAGGCTGCGGATCAGGTATTTTCCATCCCTGGCGTGCGGGTCTGCGTGCGCGACTGCCCTCAGCCGCTGCCGGATCGCCAGAAGGTCCGCATACCAGATTTCATGCTTCCATTCATGCCGGTACTGGATCGAATCGTTCAAGTGCTTTCCTCCTTTGCCCGGGAACTGTTATATCCGGGCCCTGGACTTGTGCCGGACAGATGGCACGCTCATGATTATCCATGGGAACCGTGACATACTCCCACCACTTTCGCTTACACTTAGAAGTGGGGGCTTCCTGTTCGACAGCCCTTATGGGCTGAGACTGTACAGGCTATCCCCGCGTGTCCCGCGGTTTTGATCAGCTCTTCAGGCTGATGGATTCCTTTTCCTGTTTTCCCATATGAAGCTATACCGTCATCAGAATTCTGCGGCCCTCTTCGCGGATATTCACTGCTGCGTTGACATCTCTGTCCATACTGTTTCCGCATTCACAGCGATATATCCGCTCGTTAAGCTCCAGCTCTTTCTTTATCGTTCCGCACCTGCTGCACATTTTGCTGGACGGAAAAAAGCGATCCACTTTTACCAGCTCTTTCCCACTCTCTTCCAGTTTATATGTCAGCATATTCCGAAACATCCCATAGCCGTCATCCATCACGCTTTTCCCAAACTTCAGGCACTGACTCATCGCTTTCATATTGATGTCTTCCACTGCCACAACATCATACCTGTCCGCAATCTTTCTGCTCAGCTTATGCAGGTAGTCCTTACGCTGATTCCTTACTTTTTCATAGCACTTTGCCAGTCTTCTCTTCTGTTTCGCGTAGTTCCTGCTCCCTTTTTCACAGTGTGACAGCTTTCTCTGTTCCTTCGCCAGTTCCTTTTCGGCCTTCCGGTAATACATCGGATACTCCGCTTTGCTTCCGTCTGAAAACACCGCCAGTCCCTGCATTGCAAAGTCAATCCCCAGGATTTCCTTTACATCCCCATCTTTTTCAGCCGCTTGGTTCTCGCTGGCCTCATATTCATACAACAGGGATGCATAATACTTTCCCGAGTTTTCCATGCAAACTGTCACCGACTTCAGGGTATGACCTTCCGGGATTTCCCGGTGACAACGGATCTTTACCTTTCCCACTTTCGGGAGCCGGATCCTGCCCTTTTTCAGCCGGATATTCCCGTTCACTACGTTTGTCGTGTAGCTCTTTCTGCTCCTGTGCTTCGATTTGAATTTCGGATATGCGATCTTCTCTTCTGTGAAGTATTTCCTGTACGCTGCCTCCAGATGAAGCTGCACATTCGCCAGCGCCAGCGAATCCACTTCCTGCAGCCACGGAAACTGCTGCTTATACCTTGCCGGTGTCAGCCGCTCCATCTTTCCGGTCTTCTCATACATTTCCTTTTTGTCCGCCAGCATCTGATTGTATATGAACCGACAGCAGCCGAATGTCTTATGGAACACTGTTTCCTGCTCTCTGTTCGGATACAGACGGAACCTGTATGCTCTCTGCCTCTTCATCTTTCCCCCTGTGTCTCTATATACTTTCTGATCGTTTCAATCGGTGCCCCGCCTGTTGTCAGCAGGCAGAAGCTCTGGCTCCGGAAGGTCTCCTTCCACAGTTTTTTTCGGATCCTTGGAAACTCCTTCTTCAGAAAACGGCTTGATGCACTCTTGTAAGCATTGATAAATCGGCTGATTTCACTTTTGGGCTGCTCCCTGAAAAGGATATATGTACGTGGTCTGTATCGTGATTCCATTCCTCCAGGGTCAGACCATAGTGCGGCGCTATATAGCAGAAGATTTCCCGTGCACGGTTTGATATCTCCTCATCAAAGACCCGCCTTCTATACTTTACGACCAGTACCAGATGGTAATACAGGAGAAAAACTGAGTGCGTTATGATCATATCTGTCCATGTGGTCTCCACCTCTTTCTTTGACTGGTCTGATCACTATCACAATATCATATTGATTGATGCAGAGCAAGTGTCTCACCCTGCTGTTTTGCAGTGTTTTCGCCGCAAAACAAAAGTTTTCTGTCATGTGTCTATGGTCAGAACAGAAGTGTCACGTTTTCATAAGAATTGACGGGAAGATCACATGACTATTCCTGGCAATTCATCCCGCCACTTATAGAAGCTGGGGGAATTCTTGCTCAAACATGTTAAATGCCATACCGGATATTTTTTACTGTTTTGTTTTCCAGTGTAAGATCTTCATAAACCCGGACACCGCCATTGCCGGTCGGCGCCTGCGCAAGCAGGCCAACCTT
>CACZFV010000248.1 GCA_902780465.1 uncultured Lachnospiraceae bacterium | reverse complement strand
CGTTGGTCATGCGGCTCATGATATCGCCGTGGGAGTGGGCATCCAGATAAGAGACCGGCAGACGGATGACCTTTGCGAACAGTTCCTCCCGCACCCGCCGCACCACGTGCTGCGACAGCCGCGCGGAAAAATAACCCTGCAGAAGGGTGGCCGCCGCGTGGATGATATAGAGAAAGATCATGGCGGCAAGCACACGCGGGACCCGGTCAAAGTCCCGGCTGACGAGGCCGTCGATGGCCCGGGACTGGAGACCCGGGGCGGTCACGCTCACCAGGACCGCGGCGATCACGGTGACTGCGAGAAGGATCACATAGACCCGTTCCGATGCAAAATAACCCGCCAGGCGGGCAGCGGTCTTCTTCCCTTCCTTCGGCTTTTCGACCGGTGCGCCCATGCTGCCGCGTCCTGCCGGCCGGAAGCCCCGCTGCACGGTCTGGGAGGTCACGTGAGACGTGGAATTCGCGTTCGTGCTCATGCACGGCCTCCTTTCTGCGTTCTCTCCGCCCTGCCGCCTGTACTGTCCGCGTCAGTGCTTTCTCCCTCGTTCTGCCTCAGCTGGGATTCGCAGATGTCACGGTAGACCGGACTGGTGCGCATCAGCTCTTCGTGGGTGCCGCAGGCCGAGATGGTTCCGTTGTCCAGGACCACGATCCGGTCCGCGTTCCGGACAGAAGCGATCCGCTGGGCGATGATGATCTTCGTCACGTCCGCGTAGTCCTTCCGGAGCGCCTCGTAAAGCTGCGCTTCGGTCTTCAGATCCAGAGCGCTGGTGGAGTCGTCAAAGATCAGGATCTCCGCCTTTTTCAGGAGGGCGCGGCTGATGGCGATCCTCTGCCGCTGGCCGCCGGAGAGGCTCATACCGCCCTCAGCCACCTCCGTGTCATAGCCGTCCTTCTGCTGCAGAATGAAATCATCCGCCTGGGCAGCCCTTGCCGCCGCCCGCAGCTCTTCCTCCGAAGCATCCCGCTTCCCGAGCAGGATGTTGTCGCGGATCGTCGTGCTGAACAGTTCACTCTTCTGGAGGCAGACACTGACCCGGTCCCGGAGTTCCTCAAGCGGGTACTCCCGGACGTCGATTCCGTCCACCTCCACGCTTCCCCCGGCGGGGTCGTAGAAACGGGGGATCAGGCTGACCAGCGTCGTCTTGCCGCTTCCGGTGGCACCGATGACTGCCAGGGTCTCGCCGCCCCGGATCTCAAGGTCAATGTCATGGAGGACGCAGGCCGGATTCTCCGGATAGGCAAAGCTGACATTCCGGAAAGCCACCGTCCCGCGTTTCCGGGCGCCGCCCTCAGGCAGCGTCCCGTCCTTCAGGCCGGGGGATGCGTCAAGAACTTCCTTCAGACGGTTCGCGGACACCAGGCCGCGGGACAGCGTCTGAAAGATCATGGCCAGCATCATCATTCCGTTCAGGATCTGGGAAATATAGGTAATTGCCGCCATGACGGCGCCGGGAGCGGTCTCTCCGGCCTGCACCCGGACGGCACCGACGTAGATGATCCCGACCACCGCGAGATTCAGGACGATGTTCATCACAGGACGCAGAAAAGAGAGCATCATCTGCACATTAAACTGGATGTCGGTAAGCTCCCGGTCTGCTTTCCGGAAGCGCGCTTCCTCCGCATCCTCCTGCACAAAGGCCTTGACCACCCGGACACCGGCCACGTTTTCCTGCATGATGCTGTTCAGCCGGTCCAGGCTCGCCTGCAGAAGGCTGAACAGAGGATTCGTCTTCCACACGACGAGGATGATGTCGATGAGGATCAGCGGAAGGGCGCAGGCCGCGATCACGCCGAAGGACAGGTCCAGGGAAAGAAGGGCTGCCGTGCCGCCGAAGAAGAACATGCAGCAGCGCACCAGACCGCGGATCATCTGCATGACCAGCTGCTGTACCTGGGTCACGTCGTTCGTGATCCGGGTGATCAGGGAGCCGGTGGAGAAATCATCCATCTGGCCGAAGGAAAAATGCATGATGTTCCGGAAACAGTCTTTCCGGACATCGTTCCCCAGATTCTGTCCGGTCACATTGGTGAAGACTGCGGACAGGAGGCCGAAAAGACCGCCCAGCGCCACGATAAAGATCATCCGGGCGCCGGTGGAGACCACAAGCCCGGGATCCGGGACACTGCCCCGGTCCAGGCCCAGGATCCCCCGGTCCACGATGACCTCCATCAGCCGCGGCTGCAGGAGATCCACGAAGACCTCTCCTACCATGAATGCCGAGGCGAGGAGTGCCAGAAACCAGTATTTTTTCATGTAACTCAGGATTCTTCCCATGCTGCTGTTCTCCCTTTGACCTCAGGAAGGATCTTCTTCCACAAAGAAACGCACCCCTTTCAGGATGCGTCTCTCGAAATGTAGATCCTGTATTCAGGATATTTCTCCGTCAGCCGCTCCTCGATGTCATCGTACGTCTCCTGCCGTCCGAGAGCAGCGTAATCGATCACGACGTCCGCATTGATCTCTTTCCGTTCCATGTCGACCATCAGTCCGTGGACCTGAAGTACGTCATCATAAGATCTCAGGAAACCGCGGATCTCATCCTCCAGGCGCGTGCAGGCCTCGGTTCCGCCGTAGGATGTGAATATCCCGATGCACCGGATCGGAAACCCGTA
>CACZFV010000247.1 GCA_902780465.1 uncultured Lachnospiraceae bacterium | reverse complement strand
GTACGGATAGAAGATGGTCTGACGCCATGCGCCGGTATCGGACGTCATGATCGGAGCTATAACATTGACCAGCTGAGCCAGGCATGCGATCTTGACACGGTCTGCATGGCGGAGCAGGGTAATCAGCATAGAGCCGACCAGCAGAGCATCCTCGAAGTTGTAGATATCCTCGAGCTGATGCGGATGCTGGATCCACTTCTCAAGCTTCTTGTCCGCTTCGTTGGAATGATACCAGACGTTCCATTCGTCAAAGCTCAGGTTGATGGTCTTATCCGTTCTCTTGATGGTCTTGACATAGTCGCACGTTGCAATGACGCTTCGGATGAATCTGTCCATGTCCACGCTGCTTGCGAGGAAGTCCGGCGTATTGTCGTCGCGGTTTCCATAGTAGGAATGCAGGCTGACGTAATCGGTGGTATCATAGCTCTCCTCGAGCATGATCCTCTCCCACTCGCCGAAGGTCGGCATGGAAGAATTGGAGGATCCGCACGCAACGCACTCAACGGTCGGATCAACGAACTTGAGCATACGACCAGCTTCATGAGCGATACGGCCATACTCGTATGCGGTCTTGTGACCCATCTGCCACGGACCATCCATCTCATTGCCGAGGCACCAGAGCTTGATGTCAAACGGATCTTCCGCTCCGTTCTTTCTGCGGAGATCGCTCAGGTAGCTGCCGCTGCGGATGTTGGTGTACTCGATCAGATCTTTTGCTTCCTCGACTCCGCGGGTGCCCAGGTTGATGGTATACATCGGCTTAACGCCTGCCTTCTTCGTCCAGTTCATGTACTCGTGAAGGCCGAATTCATTGGTCTCGACGACGCCCCACGCCGGGTCGATGCGGTGCGGTCTCTTGCTGACCGGACCGATGGAATCTTCCCATTTGAAACCGGATACGAAGTTTCCGCCCGGATAGCGGACGTACGGTACCTTCAGCTCTTTGATGAGGTCGATCGTATCGGTCCTCAGGCCATCCTCGTCGGCAAACCTGCTGCCCGGCTGGTAGATTCCTTCGTAGACTGCGCGTCCCAGGTGCTCGATGAATGAGCTGAAGATACGCTCGTCTACCGGTGACACTTCGATGTCACGGTCGATGCTGATCCTTGCGTTCTTTCTCTCTGCCATGATGACTCCTCTCTTATATAAAAATGTTCTTCTCCGGACGCTTGCTCCCGCCCGGAAGTTTCTGTGTGTACTCTGTTTCTATGTGCATTTGTTTCTGTGTGCGCTTTGTTTCTGTGTGCCTTGTTTCTGTGTGCAGCTGCCGCTCCGCTGTTTTCACTGCGTCAGCAGGGCTCATGTTAATGTGATGATGTTTACCGAGTGAGGCTCCAGCGTGAAGCTCATGCTTCCCGCAAACTTTCCGAGCTTCTTTGTCTTCACGGTGATCTCATCCCGTCCGATGTCGTTGTACGATTCGGTGCTCTCTCCGTTCAGGGTGCTGATCTCGGCTTCGCCCGAATAATCAAGAGCAAGATCGAAGCTCTGATTTCGAATCGGATCCTTGTTGATCGCCGCAATTGCGAATCCCTTCCGGTCGCTGAAACCGGTGACCAGGACATCCAGAAGGTCCACATCCACCGGACCTCCGTCAAGGCCGCGGAAGGTCCCGGCCGGCATGCTGCCGGGGTCCGCATCGGCATCGCTCACGGTGTCGAGCACGATATCGCCAAGCTTGTTGACGTAGAGGTCGAACACATGATAGGTGCCTCTGAGGACGATCCCGTCCGGATAGGTGAAGATGCATCCCCTTGTGTTGACGATCGGTGAGAAGTTTGCCATGCCGACGATGTCACAGTTGCGGCTCACCATGTTGAGGAAGCAGGCCGTGAAGATGACGTCCGCCATGGTGTACTGGGAGTTGTCATCGTTTTTGTCTCTCGGAAGCAGATATTCTTCCTTTGTCTCCGCCTGTTTCAGTCCCATGATTCCCGGATGGTACCACTGCCTCAGGTTCCATTCGTCGTAGGCGATCCTGATCTGTTTCTCAAGTCCCATGGCCTCGAGGAGTCCGCGGACTTTCCGAACCGAAGATCCGATGTCCTTCGTAAAGGTCAGGACCGTGCCGTACGGCGCTTCGTCGTTGGTCTCGTGGATCGGGTCCCAGTAGTCGTGGATGGAGATCCAGTCGAGATATGGACCGCAGTTTCTCAGCAGGCTGACGTTCCAGTCAAGGTCGGTCAGCGCCGCTGCAGAGAGCTGGATCCTCGGGTCCACACGCTTCATCATCTTGGCGGATTCCGCGGCAAGATGTCCCCATTCTTCTGCTGTACAGGCGCCGATCTCCCAGGAGCCGTAGTTCTCGTTGCCGATGCTCCAGTACCTGACGCCGTAGGGCTCCGCATGTCCATTTGCGGCTCTCATCCTGGAGTAGCGCCCTTCCTCTTTCAGGTTGCAGTACTCGACCCAGTCGCTCATTTCCTCAGGAGTGCCTGTTCCTGCGTTCGTGCAGATATAAGGTTCGCAGCCGATCTTTCTGCACATCGCGATATACTCGTCTGTGCCGAAGGTGTTCGGCTCCTCCACTCTCCAGGACTTGTTGAAGACAGGCTTTCTCTCCCTGCCGACTCCGTCCTGCCAGTGGTAGGAGGAGACGAAGCAGCCGCCCGGCCAGCGG
>CACZFV010000246.1 GCA_902780465.1 uncultured Lachnospiraceae bacterium | reverse complement strand
CAAGACGGCCTGCCATCTGAACAGTCAGCTTTTCTCCATCCTGCTTCTTGTTGATAATAATCATTTCCGTCTTTCCTTTCATTATGTAATAGTATTGCACTGTTACTGTCATCTTAGCACAGTCAAAAAATCAGGACAAGTACTGCTGATGCATATCTTTTTCTTCAGATGTCCCAATTATAAAAAAAAGACGTCACAGCAGTGTCACAGAGTCCCTTTCTTCACTGCCTTGTCCCCGAAACGGCGGTTGATGCGGTCCATCATGTCTTTCAGGGCTGCTTCTCTCTTCTGCGCTTCTTCCTGCGCCTTTTTCCGCGCTTCTTCCTGCGCCTTTTTCTGCGCCTTTTCCTGTTCCGTCTCCCCAGGCGGCAGGTCGAACAGGCTGAGCTGCCGGTATACCTCTTTTTCGTTCGTCAGCTTCGCGGCGCTGACCCCCACCAGGCGCAGCACCTCTCCTCTGCCGAAGAGGCCTTCCTCCGCTTCTTCCTGCTCGCCGTCCGGCTCCGCATTTCCTTCTTCCGCAAAGAGAAGGCGGTGCATCAGCTGGTCCGCTGTCCGGAAGATCTCAGCCGGGTCGTCAGTGGGCAGAGAGAGCGTGGTCTGCCGGGAGTGACGCTGGAATCCTCCTGTCTTCACCATGACCCCGATGGTGAAGGCGCGGACACCGTCTCTTTTCATGCGGGAGGCCACTTTTCCGGAGAGACGCCTGAGGATCGGGGGCAGCGCCTCCGCGTAATTCTGGAGGGTGATATCCTCCGCCGTGGTCATCTCATTGGAGTAGCTCTTCGCGTCTTCCTCCTCCGGATGCAGAACGGAAGAGCTGATCCCGTTTGCCGCGCGGTGAATATACGCACCGCCTTTTTCTCCCAGGATCGCCTGGAGGATCCTGACGTCCGTCCCCGCCGCGTCCCCGATGGTGCGGATCCCGAAAGAATTGAGGCGCGCCGCCGTGGCTGCCCCGCATCCGAACAGTTCCCGGATCGGGAGGGGCCAGAGCTTCTCCGGGATCTCCGAAGGCCAGAGCGTATGCGTCCTGTCGGGTTTTTCAAAATCACTCGCCATCTTCGCGAGGAGCTTGTTCTCCGAGATACCGACATTGACCGTAAACTGGAGCTTTTCCCGTATCTCCGCCCGCAGTGCCGCCGCTTCCGCCAGCGGATCCGGGACGCCCGTCATGTCCGCGAAGGCTTCATCGATGGACACCTGCTCCACCATCCCGGAGTGCCGCTGCAGGATCCTGATGAATTCTCCGGAATACTGTCTGTAAGTCTGAAAGTCCGAGGGGACCAGGATCAGTCCGGGACATTTTCTCAGCGCCGTCATGACCGGCTCCCCGGTGGTGATCCCGAACTTCTTCGCGGGAATGGACTTCGCCGTGATCACGCCGTGCCGCGTCTTTACGTCCCCTCCCACAGCCGATGGCACCGTCCGCAGGTCCAGGGCGGAAGGATCCTCCTTCAGCCGCTTTACCGCAGACCAGGAGAGAAAAGCTGAATTCACATCCACATGAAATATGATCTTCATCCGTCCCTCCTTTCACCACAAGTATAACACGGCGGACACGAAAAGCCGCAGACCCGGGTCACGGATCTGCGGCTTTTCTCAGGAGGTTACACGTTCTTAATGCACGCGCGGAGGGTGAAATAATGCATCAGTTTTCTGTGAACAGCGGTGTGGAATAGTATCTGTCACCGCTGTCCGGGAGGAGCGCCACGATGACCTTCCCCTTGTTCTCCGGACGCTTCGCCAGGGTGATCGCCCCGTGCAGCGCGGCGCCCGAGGAGATGCCGGTCAGGATCCCTTCCTTCTTCGCCAGCAGCTTCGACGCGGCAAAGGCGTCTGCGTTGGAAGCCTTGAACACTTCGTCGTAGACCTTGGTGTTCAGCACATCCGGCACGAATCCGGCGCCGATCCCCTGGATCTTGTGCGCGCCGCTTCTTCCTTCTGAGAGCACCGGCGAATCCTCGGGCTCCAGCGCGACCACCTTGACCGCAGGATTCTGCTCCTTCAGGTACTCTCCGGTTCCGGTCACCGTGCCGCCGGTTCCGACGCCGGCGATGAAGATATCGACCTTGCCGTCCGTATCGTTCCAGATCTCCGGGCCTGTTGTGGCCTTGTGGATCGCCGGGTTCGCCGGATTCACGAACTGCCCGGGAATAAAGCTGTCCGGGATCTCCTTCGACAGTTCCTCTGCCTTTGCGATGGCGCCCTTCATGCCCTTCGCGCCCTCTGTGAGCACCAGCTCGGCGCCGTAGGCCTTCAGGATGTTCCGGCGCTCCACGCTCATGGTCTCAGGCATCGTCAGGATGATACGGTAGCCCTTTGCAGCCGCGATGGAGGCGAGACCGATGCCGGTGTTGCCGGAGGTCGGCTCGATGATGACGGAGCCTTCCTTCAGAAGGCCCTTTGCCTCGGCGTCCTCGATCATCGCTTTGGCGATGCGGTCCTTCACGCTTCCTGCAGGATTGAAATACTCCAGCTTCACCAGGACGGTCGCTTCCAGTCCCAGTTCCTTCTCAATATTCGTCACTTCCACCAGCGGTGTGCCGCCGATCAGTCCAAGCGTTCCCTTGTAAATGTTTGCCATGGTCAGTTTCCTCCCTTTGCGGCTGCGAAGCCGTTCTC
>CACZFV010000245.1 GCA_902780465.1 uncultured Lachnospiraceae bacterium | reverse complement strand
GGAGACGGCCCGCAAGGTCGGAAGCCGGCACGGAAAGCCGGTCATTTATGAAATTGACTGCCGGAAGATGAAGGAGGACGGATACCGCTTTTTCCTTTCCGCCAATCATATCTGGCTGACAAAAGAAGTACCGGCCCAATACCTGAAAAAGCTGCAGGCGCATGATCAGATGGAAACATGCCCCTGATTTAACATATGGTAGAATAGAAAGCAGCAGTTTGTTTCGCAGAAAGAACTACAGGAGCATTACAATGAAAAAATCAACAAAGAAGCAATTACTTGCTCGAATTCTCACCGCAGTAATGGGGCTTTCCCTGATCGGATGCGCGGCAGAATTATCTCCGGCGAATGCCGGCGCGGAGGAGACCGAGACCGGCATAACAAAAGAAGAAACCGCCGTGGAACAGCCTGCTGAGGAGACGGACGGTGACGCGGAGATCCGGGCGCTTATTTCTTCGATGACAACGGAAGAAAAGCTTGCGCAGATGATGATCGTCGCGCTCCGGTCCGATGCGGCCAATACAAATACGGCAACGGAGCTGGATCAGGATTACACGGATCTGCTGCGGAAATATGATTTTGGAGGCGTCATCCTGTTTGCCGGGAATATCGTTGATCCCGCCCAGACAGTGACGATGACCCGCGGCATTCAGGAGGCAGCTTTGGGCTCCGCCCAGGGTATCCCCATGTTTATCTGTGTGGACCAGGAAGGCGGCATGGTGAACCGGGTCTCTTTCGGAACCTGCGGTTCCGGTAATATGGCCCTGGCGGCAGCCGGGGACCCCGCTCTTGCGGAAGAGACCGCGCGCATACTAGGTGACGAGATCAAAGCGCTCGGCTTCAATATGGATTTCGCGCCGGTGTCGGATGTCAACAGCAATCCAGCCAATCCGATCATAGGCGTACGCTCATTCTCGGATGATCCGCAGACCGCAGCGGAATACGTGACTGCTTTCATGAAAGGTCTTGATGCGGCCGGCATCGCAACGGCACTCAAGCATTTCCCCGGGCATGGCAATGTGGGAGAGGACAGCCATACCCATCTGCCCTGCTCAGAGTTTGATCTGGAAGCGATACAGAACTGTGATCTGATTCCTTTCCAGGCAGGTATTGACCAGGGAACCGATATGATCATGACGGCCCATATCCAGTATCCGGAGATCGAGAAAGAGACTTATACATCCATTCAGGACGGTCAGGAAATCACCCTTCCGGCCACCCTGTCCCATACGATCATCACGGGCCTTCTCCGGGAGCAGATGGGATATGACGGAATTGTGATCACCGATGCCATGGAAATGGACGCGATCGCCGCCCATTTCGATCCTGTTGACGCCGCGGTCCTGGCAATCAACGCCGGTGTAGATATTCTTTTATGTCCCGTAGATCTGTATAAGGATCAGAATACCAATACCTTCGCAACGGCGGACGCGTATCTGGCGGATCTTGCGGCGCGCGTGGAAGCCGGGGATGTCAAAGAGGAAGAACTGGATGATTCCGTCTACAGGATTTTGAAGCTCAAGAAAGAAAAAGGAATCGTAAAGGACGCGGAACAGGTATCTGTGGAGGAGCAGATCGCGCAGGCAGAAGCAGCTGTGGGTACTGCGGAGCATCACGCGAGAGAATGGGAGATCGCCCAGGCAGGCATGACGCTTCTGAAGAATGAAGGACACGCGCTTCCGCTTACGAAAGAGGAATCCGTCCTGATCCTGTATCCGACAGAGACCAGGCAGGCCTCCGTCGAGTACGCGGTCAGCCGCCTGAAGAAAGAGGGGCTGCTGGACCCTTCCAAAGTGACATCCATGTGCTATGAGAATCTGGCCAAAGACGATCCGGATCTTGCGAAAGCCCTGGCCGGTACAAAAAAGCTTGTTGTTCTTTCCCAGTCGGTCAGCAAAAATGAAGTCACCATCGGCGCGATGGACCAGGTCCATAAAGCCGGCGGACAGGTGGTACTGTTAAGCCTCAATCTGCCCTATGACGCGGCCTGCTATGAGGAGGCGGACGCTGTTCTCTGTGCCTATCAGCCCTATGG
The DNA here is from genome assembly GCA_902780465.1 of uncultured Lachnospiraceae bacterium. GTDB lineage: Bacteria > Bacillota > Clostridia > Lachnospirales > Lachnospiraceae > Moryella. The sequence goes on along the minus strand of CACZFV010000245.1, from coordinate 604 downwards.
CAGCGCCCATGACGCAGAAGGAAACGGCCCCTTTAATCTGAATGTGGCCGTGGCCCTCTGTACCGCCTACAATGAGGCCGTCCCTTCCGGAACACTGCCCGTCAATGTACCGAAAGTCAGCGGAGAGGGAGAAAATATTACCTTTGAAGACGAGCTCCTGTACGAGCGCGGATTCGGACTGGAAATCTGGGGGGACTAAAGAGAGAGCAATTGCGGTACATACTTTACGCGAAAACAAAAATACAAAACATTCGGAAATTCCGGAATCAATAAGAATTGAGCCAGCCGAAAAACGGCTGGCTCGTTTTTTGAACGCGGAGCGGTAATCATAAGAAGATATGATTACGCGATATGCAAATTTTCATCAGCAGTCCGTGTCCCGGGTCTCTTCAAATACACGTTTCATCCGCAGATCAGGGATGATCCAGGGGGCTACCGCCACAACTAAAAGAGGGCACGAAACGTAATGCACGCCGGGAATGAAGGTAAGGATCAGGGCAAAGAACTCGACACAGACCGTCCACATCTCTTTCCGGCTTTCGCTTACAGCAAGCTTCAGGATCGCGCAGTCGTGGGCGTGAATGATGAAATGCTGCAGCAGGAT
>CACZFV010000244.1 GCA_902780465.1 uncultured Lachnospiraceae bacterium | reverse complement strand
GCCCCAGGGCTTCCCGGGCAGCTTCTTCAAGATGGCTGACACACTGATCGGCCCGGGCGACGATATCCATCTTCCCACCCTGAAGGAAGCGCAGAAGACCACCGCAGAAGCGGAGCTTGGTGTCATCATGGGCAAGGACTGCAGGGACGTGAGCGAAGAGAACTGGCTGGACGCGGTCGTCGGCTACACCACGATCCTCGACATGACAGAAGAGTCCATCCTGAAGGGTAACGACTTCGTGAAGGGCAATCCCCGTTACCTCTGCATCGTGAAGAACTTCCCCACCTTCTTCTCCTTCGGACCGGAGCTGGTGACGCCGGACGAGGTGCCGGACGTCCTGAAGCTGAACGTCCAGAGCGTGCACAACGGAGAAGTCTACGCGGAGAATGTGGTCAGCAACATGACGCATCGTCCGGCGCGGCTGGTCAGCCTTCACAGCAGTATCCAGGGCTGGTACGCGGGCGATATCCTCTCCACCGGAACACCGAGAGCCTTCCACATCCAGGACGGCGACATCGCAGAGTGCCGGATCCAGGGACCGGACGGCTTCGAGATGGAGCCCCTGAAGAACCCGGTGGTGGACCTGAAGAAACACTGAACCCCAGACTTGGGATGCTTCGCATTCCTCGTTGTCGGTGTCCAGAGGTGCTGAATAGTTACATGATATGGCGGAGGCTGCGGCAGGATGCAGCGCGGCGGCCTCCGGTTTTTGTACCCAAAAATCAGGATAAATTTCAGAAAAAACAGAAGAAAACAATTTTTTTACAGAAAAAGGAGGAACATCATGGATCTCGGATTAAAGAATAAGGTCGTTCTGTGCATGGCAAGCGCTGCAGGTCTCGGCAAGGGAATCGCAATGGAGATGGCAAGAGAAGGTGCGAAGGTCATGATCTGCACCGCGGAGCCCTTCAAGGATCAGCTGTACGCAGCGCAGGCGGAGATCGAGAAGGAGACCGGCAACCGTCCGGAGACCTTCCTCTGCGACGTCAACAAAGCCGAGGATATCGAAGCACTGGTGAAGCACACTGTGGAGACCCTGGGCGACATCTACGCTCTTGTGAACATGTGCCCCGGCCCGAAGCCCGGCCCCTTCGAGGCATTTGACGATGCGGCCTGGACCGGCGCTTTCGATCTGTGCCTCCTGTCCTACGTCCGCACCATCCGCGCCGTGCTTCCTTCCATGAAGCGCCTCGGCGGCGGCCGCATCCTGAACAGCACCTCCTCCTCCGTGAAGGACTGCCTCGACAACCTGATCCTCTCCAACACCATGCGCATGGGCGTCGTGGGAATGTCCAAGACCCTGGCGAGAGAAGTCGGCAAGGACAACATCCTGGTCAACGTCTTCGGACCGGGCCGCATCGGCACCGCGAGAATCGAGAGCCTGAACAAGATGCGTGCCGACAAGGCCGGCATCTCCGTGGCGGAGTATGAGAAGCAGGATCTGAAGGAATTCCCCATGGGCCGCTACGGCACCGTCGACGAGTACGGACGACTCGCCGCATGGCTCTGCTCCGAAGCCAACACCTACGTCTCCGGCCAGACCATCCTTCTGGACGGCGCCATGACCCGCGCATATTAAGGTGTCAGGCACCGTTAAGATTCCGCTAAGAACTGCAAGGGTGTCAGGCACCGTTAAGATTCTGCAAAGGTGCCTGACACCTGGAACGCGCGCTTATTAAGGAAAGGATATACTCACATGCGAAACTTTATTTCTGAGAAAATGAGCACCATCGGTCTTTCCGGCATCCGCAAGGTGAACGAGAAGGCCCTGGCGATGGAGAGAGCGGGGAAGAAGGTCATTCACTTCGAGATCGGCAGACCTGACTTCGACACGCCGGAATACATCAAGAAGGCGGCGATGGAGAGCCTGAATCGGGGCGAGGTCTTCTACACCTCCAACCTTGGCGACATGGGCCTGAGAGAAGCCATCGCGGAGAAGCTGAACAAGCAGAACCACATCCCTTACAAAGCAGAGAACATCATGGTCTCCGTGGGCCTCTCCGAGGCAATCTTCGACGCCCTGATGGCTATCCTGGACGAGGGTGATGAGCTCCTGGTGCCGGATCCGGTCTGGATGAACTACATCAACGTCCCGAAGGTCCTGGGCGCGGTCCCGGTGAGCTACACGCTGAAGGAGGAGAACGGCTACCAGATGGATCTGGACGAGATCCGCAGGAAGATCACCGACCGCACCAAGCTCCTGGTGCTGGTGACGCCGAACAACCCCACCGGCAGCACTCTGACCCGGGAGACCCTGGAAGGCCTCGCGAAGATCGCCATCGAAAAGGACATCCTGGTGTTCGCGGACGAGGTCTACGAGCGCCTGATCTATGACGGCGCGGAGCACGTCAGCATCGCCTCCCTTCCCGGCATGCTGGAGCGCACCTTCACCTTCAACGGCTTCTCCAAGGCCTACTCCATGACCGGCTGGCGTCTCGGCTACGTCGCGGCTCCGGTGGAGTACGTGAAGGAAGTGAACAAGCTGCACCAGAACGCAGTCACCTGCGCCCCTTCCTTCGTTCAGAAGGCCGGCATCGTCGCTCTCAGGAAAGAGGGAAATGAAGTGGCGGAGATGGTAGAAGAGTACAAGCGCAGAAGAGACTATGCCGTGAAGGCCATCAACGAGACTCCTGGCTTAAGCTGCAGCACCCCCAGCGGCGCATTTTACATCTTCATCAACTGCACCGAGGTCTGCAGAA
>CACZFV010000243.1 GCA_902780465.1 uncultured Lachnospiraceae bacterium | reverse complement strand
CCGCCCAGGGCCATGTAGCAGCGGACGATGTCCCGCTCCTCCGGGGAAGCGGCCCTGCAGAAGTAGGACTGCATCAGGCGCGTGGTCTGAGCCTCGTCATAATAGGAATAAATAGCGCACATGGCGATGTCGATCAGCGGGTCCGCCATGCCGGCGTACTCCCAGTCGATCAGCCGGAGACCGGAAGGCGTGAAGATGAAATTGTCCGCCACGCTGTCGATGTGGCAGAGCGTCCTGGGGCGGTCCAGACGGTCCAGCAGGTCCAGAAGCGCATCCATCTGCTGCCGGACCAGGCTGTAGTCCTCAAAGGGGATGCCGCCGCTCTCCAGACAGAGCTTCTCATAGAAAGCGATGCGCTCCCGCAGGTCAAAGCTGTGCCCCACCTGCAGGCCGGATTCATGGAGCCGGCGCACCAGCGCCATGCACTGCTGCATGTCTTCCGGGCTTTCAGGATCAGCGTTCCGGGAGTTCTCATAGAAGACGGAGATCTTGTATCCCTTTTCCGGGTCGAACCACACCACTTTTTCCGTGATCCCGAGTTCTTCTGCCGCTTTCAGGCTTTCATATTCCTCCCGGCGGTTGATCAGCATCTCAGTGCCTGGCCCCGGGACGCGGCAGATGTAGGACGTGCCTTCCACGGAAAACACGAAGGACTGGTTTGTCATGCCGGATTTCGGACAGCTGATATTCCGGATCTTCGACTGCGGGACCTTCAGGACGCGTGAGATGAGCTCCATCGCTTCGTTGTCGGAATGGTCCTGATAGTAGGGATCGAAGGCCCGGAGCTCCTCCAGGTCCTCAAATTCGTAGACCTGGTCCGCCGGCTGCCGGTTCACTGCCATCTGCGGCATGCCTGCCTTTCCCTTTTTCTCCCGCAGCAGGTCCATGTAGACATTTTCCCAGTAGTACTGTTCCTTGCCCGGGGCGGAGAAGTCCTCCTCCAGCCGGGGCAGAAGCTGCGCGGAGAACTCCCTGGAAAGGCAGACCGGGCCGTACATGAACCATGCGCCCTGCCCCCCTACCTTTACGCGGGTGATGATCCCCTTCTTGTTGAAATCCAGCACCCACTCCTTCGTGGCGCCGGGGGCGTAAGCAGCCGAATACCATGCGCCCGGCTCGTAGGCGTGGAACATGTTCTCCCGCATCCAGTTGTCGGAGGAGAGAAGATACATGTTCCTGCCGTACAGAAGCTTTCTCGCGTAATAGACGGAGGAAATATTGTTTTTTTCGGCGAAATCAGGATTGTAGAGAAGCTTTACTCCGAATTTGTCGATGAGATACTCGAATTTCTCCTTCAGGTATCCCACGACGAGGGTGATGTCGGTGATCCCGGCTTCGTGAAGCTGCCGGATCTGCCGTTCCAGCATCCGCTCGCCAAGGACCTTCAGAAGGCCTTTAGGGGTGTCAAAGGTCAGAGGACGGAAGCGGGAACCGAAGCCTGCCGCCATGATGACGGCGCCGTCCATGCGGAAAGGCTCCAGATAAGAGAGCCCTGCCTCTGTGACGGAGGCCCTGCGCCCGCCGGCTCCGGCGGACGCGGACTTGATCAGCCCCTCCTTTACAGCAGAGGAAAACAGGGCGTTGACGCCGCCCAGGGAAAGGTACATTTTGTCTGCCAGCGCGCGCTGGGTGATGTCCGGGTGCTCCAGAAGCTCCCGGAGAAGAAAAGCGGTCCTGTCCATAATTCAGTCTCCCGGATCACCGCGTAAAAGCTGCGATGTTCAAAAAATATTAAATTAAAAAATTTATGAACATCATAGCACAAGCTGAATCTGCGTGCAATATGCAGACTGGTGCTCCTCACAAACAGCCTGTTCCAAGCTCATGCAAAACAAACAGGGGACCTTTCGGTCCCCTGCCTGCCGCAATTAGTATTTCATTTTCAAGAGCAACTTCTAACCGGTTGCAGTGAAATTACTTAAGGATAACCTTCTCAATGTACGCGGTCTGCAGCTTGTCGCCCATGACGTCAACCTTGCCGCCGCTGTACTTCTTAAGGGAGATCTTGTAGTCGTCGCCGTCCTTCTTGGTGCCGCTGGTCAGAACCGCACCGGAGGTGTTGATGGCAACATACTTCTCTGCGAAATCCTTCTGGCCTGCTTCGGAGTTGTCAGCAAGGACATACTTGGTCTCGTCCTTCTTGTCATAGGAAGTATCCTCGACAAGAACGCCACTGGAGATCAGCTTGGCAACGGTGATCTTCTCGCCGGTAGCGATCTCGTAGAAGTTGACCTTTTCGTCGCTGTCAGCAGCGATCAGCTTGCCGCCGAGGTACATCTTCTTGTCGTCGACGCCGGTGATACCCTGGCCCTTTCTGGAGCCGGAGCTGTAGAACCGGAAGGTGAAGCTGTCGCCGTCGATGCTGATGGACTGCTTGCCGGTCTTCATGGAGCCGTCATGATCCTCATCGTTGGAGAAGAACATGAATGCGTACTTGCCATCCTGAAGTTCGCTCTTCAGAGCCTTGGCGGTATCGTCGAAGTTATCCTCGGTATCATACGCATAGGTTTTATCATCATCAGCGATGACAGAAGCGATCTGCTTGGGGCTGTAGCCGGTGCCCTCAGCCTCGAACTCGATCAGCTGCAGGCCCTTCTTCATACGGCCGTAGTTATCGAACGCATACTTCTTGGACTTGATGGTCTTGATCTCGGAAGCAACCAGGTGGCCCTTGCCGTCAGCATAGTACCAGTAGCTGTCGCCATCATCATGCTTGCCCTTCTG
>CACZFV010000242.1 GCA_902780465.1 uncultured Lachnospiraceae bacterium | reverse complement strand
TCCCCGAAATCCGAGGACACAATGAAAAGGACACTTATAAGAGTCCTCGAGTTGTGTCCCTGGGGACACATAAAAAGGACACCTATAAGTGTCCCTGAGTCCCTGGGGACACAATGCGAGGACACACTATATCAAAGATATAGATGAGTCCTTGTGTCCCCAGGTGTGTATGTGCCCACCTACCTACGGGACAAGGGGCGTACATCTCCGCCCACTTGTTCCCTAAGGTAGTGGGTCACACACCACCACACACCTCGCGCGTGAGGAAGGAGAAAGATGATCAGAAAAAATGACGTGGTACAGTTTACCGAAAATCATAAATGGACCGGCTGCCTCGGGATCGTCTCGGAGGTAAGGGAGGCAGGATCCGCCCGCCGCTATATGGTCGGCGTCCCGATGCCGAACAACCAGGAGAAGGGTCAGGTCGCATACATCTTCGACGATGGGACGAACATCGAGCAGATCGGGACCGCGGCCCTTGGCTTCGGAGGTGATGAGGATGATTGAATTCTTCATGCCGATGATCCCGCCGACGGTTACCCAGCAGGAACACAAGGTCGCAGTGAACCGGAAGAGCGGCCGGGTGGTCTTTTATGATCCGCCGGAGCTGAAGGCAGCACGGTCCCGCTTCATGGACCAGGTCGGGCGCTACGCTCCGGAGGCACCGCTGGACGGTGCCCTGCAGCTGATCACCAAGTGGATCTGGCCGATGGACCAGGAACGCCAGGAGATGCTCTCTGTCGTAGATCCGGACCGCTTCGCCTGGAAGACAACCAAGCCGGATACCGACAACCTGATAAAACTCCTGAAGGACTGCATGACCCGGACCGGCTTCTGGAAAGACGACGCACAGGTCGCCTCAGAGGTCACAGAGAAGTTTCTGGCGCACCGTCCCGGAATCTATGTCAAGATCATGAGGCTCCAGGAATGAACAGCCGGGAAAAGGGCAATATCATCCCGGATGAGAAACTCGGGAAGGCGATGCAGGTGCTGTACAATGTCTGGTTCAGCAAATGGCGCCGGCTTACCCGGGAGATGACACCGGACATGTGGGATCAGTGCCTGGCAGAGCTGCTGCATATCACCGGCCAGGGAGATTATGAGGTGGTCCGGAGGATAGGGGATGCCCTCGCGATGGAGCTGGACGCCAGATGGCGCGGGCATTACCCGGATTGGGAAAAGGAGTTTAAGCATGGAGAATAATCAGAACGCGAAATCCGACGCAGGTAAGATCCGGCTGACCATGGTACCGCCGGAAGTTATCTGGGCAATCGCAGTGATCCGTGAGTACGGGACGCAGAAGTACGGCGACCCTGGGAACTGGCGACAGGTGGAGCCGCAGAGATACCGGGACGCCGCTTATCGGCACTTCCTGCACTACCTCGCAGATCCCCGCAGTGTGGATCCGGAGAGTGGCTACCCTCACCTGTGGCACCTGGCATGCAACATTGCTTTCCTGTGCTGCCTGGATGCCCTGCCGCAGCCGGAATACGAATACGATCGCAAGCAGAAGGCCAGCAGGGCGGAAGAGAACGCAAGGAGGCCGCTGTATGGCTGAGTACAAAGATGTAGCTGCGATTAAGACGAAGATCCAAAAGATCTGCGATAACTGCTGGCACCCTTACAGGCTTGGTGGCTGCCCGGAACACTGCGGGATTAATGATGCTGTTAAGTCTATTGATTCTGCCCCGACCGTTGACGCTGTCCCGGTGGTGCGGTGCAAGGACTGTAAGCATTACGAATGGACGGCAAACCGAGTCCCAGAAGAACAGACATGGTGGTGCTACAAACACAACACAGAAATGGGCAATAACGATTATTGCAGTTATGGAGAACGGAAGGGAAGGTGACCACCATGACTGATACCGAAGTATTTATCTGTCTTGTAATTCTTGCTATTACAGTCATACCGATTTCGCTTTGGACTGTGTTTGTCATGTCCAGAGAGATCGATACGGTCATCAAGCGGTGCTACTCGATGAAAAGATGGGCAAAAAGGAATCTTGATGAAAGAGACGGTGACCACCATGAAGGATGACATGATTTCAAGACAGGCGGCGGTTGAAGTCATGCGGAAAGCAACGGACAAAAGCGAAGCGCACAGGATGTTGGTGCAACTGCCGTCCGCACAGCCGGGGTGGATTCCGTGTAAGACTGCACTGCCGAAGGAAGACGGACAATATATCGTCACGATCAAATATGAACACGTTGATGGGTATGAGGACATCTATTCAGAACATATAGAGTGGGTAGATGGTCACTGGGATGAATTTGGACATTATCATTGTGGAAGGGTGGAAAAAGTGCTTGCATGGCAACCTCTGCCGGAACCATACCGGGAAGGGGGACATGATGGCGATTAAGCTGACGAAAGAAGAAGCCCTTGCCTACGTTCGGAAAATCGAGGACGAGAACAAAGCATTGAAAAACAGGTGTTATATCCTGTCTGGCGGCGGATTATGCGTTTTCTGCGGATATAACTGCAAGAATCGGGAAGAGGCCACCATGGAAAGGGGTGATAGCATTGAGCAAGATAAGGATCCCGGCGGAGAGCAGTAAGTACTGGCTTCCAAAGCAGCGCTTTCTGACAGTATATCACTACTGTCTCCAGTATCCTGAATGGGAGGATGAGTACAGCGCCCTTAAGGCCGGAACCGGGATCAGCGCAGTCAATTATGACGGAATGCCGCATGGCACAGGCATAGGAGACCCCACCAGCTCCGACGCGATGCGTCTGGCGGATCT
>CACZFV010000241.1 GCA_902780465.1 uncultured Lachnospiraceae bacterium | reverse complement strand
GCCGGACACCGGTCTCCTGGCGATCAATGAGAGCGTCACTATGCTCAACAATATGTGCGAAGCGGTCAATATCCCGATCCTTGCGGATGCGGAGGGCGGCTTCGGCAACGCCCTGAACGTGCACCGCACGGTGGTGGAGTACGAGAGGACTGGCGTTGCGGGCCTGTTCATCGAAGACCAGCAGCAGCCGCCGAACTGCCCCTTCATCAAGAAACCGGAAGTCATCAGTGTCGAGGAGATGGTGGGAAAGATCCACGCGGCTCTGGATGCCAGGACCGATCCGGACATGCTGATCATCGCCCGCACGGATGCGCCCTTTGACGAAGCCGTGAAGCGCGCGAACATCTATCTCGACGAGGGTGCCGACATGGTGAAGGTGCTCCCGAAGACCAAGGAAGACCTGCTCAGGCTTCCGCCGCTGGTACACGGGCCGCTGCACCTCGGCATGTTCCCGAACCAGGGCATCAACGACGGCCTGACCGCCGCTGCACCTCGGCATGTTCCCGAACCAGGGCATCAACGACGGCCTGACCGCGAAGGACTGCGGAGAACTGGGCTACAAGATCATCACCTTCCCCTTAAGCTCCCTTTTCGCGCAGACCTATGCCCTGCTTCACTTCTTCCAGTACCTGAAGGAGCATGAGACGGACGAAGGCTACGACGGCCATATCATCGAGTTCAATGAATACCTGAAGTTCATCGGCGTGGACAAGATCCGCGAGATGGGCAAAAAGTACGGGCTGGACAAATAACTGAAAAATTGTGTGCTGCGGCCGCGGGTTGATGGCTTTCCGCCATGACCTGGCGGCCGCTTTCGCATTCCTCATTCCGCATCGCCCCATTCTGTGATAAGATGACATTGTCAGGCTGCGCGCCTGGATCATGTACCTCAGACTGAAAGGGTTCCGAGATGAACGACGAAAAGACTACTTATTATTCCATCAACGAGGATACCGGAAACGCCCAGCTCTATATCTATGACCGGTCCGGCAGGATCACGGTCCACCGTCTGAAGGACGGGGATACTCTGGGACGGAACTATGAGGGCGCCACCTCCTCCATCCTGCTGAATTCTCCTATTGTTTCCAGGCGGCACGGGGAATTTCTGTTTTCGAACGGGACTTACTGGTACCGTGACGCCGGCAGTCTGAACGGGACTTACATCAACGGCAAGCGCTATGGCAAAAATGCTCCGGACGGCCTGTCCGGCAAGGCGCTGAAGGACGGGGACGTGATCCGCATCGACCAGGAGAATCCGGATTTCATGCACAAGGACGCGGTCCTTCTCATATACTCTCTGGATTCGGAGCCGGTGACCTGGAAGGAACTGAAACTGGACGACAAGTCCGGTGACATCACCATCGGCCGCGATCCCGGGGAGGAAGGCGGCATCCGCTTCCGCGACAAGCGCATCTCCCGCAGGCACGCGTGCTTCCGCCGGGGCGTCAGCGGATGGTCCATTATGGATCTGGGCAGTACCAACGGTGTCTACCTGAACAACGCGCTGCTGACCACGCCCGAGCCGCTGAAAAAACCGGACGTGATCTGGATCGCGGACACGCTCTTCCTGTTCCTTGGCGACAGGATCCTGTACAATGTCCACCAGTCCGTGGGCGAGACTCTGAATATCCATATCGCGGAGCGCTCGGTAAAGAACCTCTTCAGCAAAAAAGTGCTGCTGTCCGACATCAACCTCTCCGTCCATTCGGGGGAGATGGTGCTGCTGCTGGGCGGTTCCGGTGCGGGAAAGACCACTTTCTTCAATGCCGTGATGGGGTACGAGAAGGCGGACGCGGTGATAAGCCACGGGGGGAGGGACGTCTACAAGGATTACGATCAGATGCGGTACGAGATCGGCTATGTCCCGCAGCAGGACCTGCTGCGCGGGGAGGATTCGGTCTACATGACGCTGGACAACGCGGCGCAGATGAAGATGCCGCGGGGCACTTCGAAGGAGGTGCGGGAAAAGCGGATCGGCGAGGTCCTGGAGCTTCTGGGGCTGGGGCCGGAGAAGCACTCTCTGGTCAGCAAGCTGTCGGGCGGACAGCGGAAGCGTCTCAGCATCGCGGTGGAGCTGGTGGCGGATCCGAGTCTCTTCTTCCTGGACGAGCCGGATTCCGGTCTGGACGGTGTCATGTCTGTCTCGCTGATGCGGAATCTCCGTGTCATCGCGGACGAGGGGAAGATCGTCATGGTGATCACGCACTCTCCGGACCGCGCCGCGGACCTGTTCGACAAGATCATCGTCCTGGCGAAGAGTCAGGAGACGAACATTGGCCGGCTTGCTTTCTTCGGTTCTGTTCCGGAGGCAAAGTCGTTCTTCAGCACAACGACCCTGGAAGGCATTGTCAAGCGCATCAACCGCCTGGACGAGGGCGGCGACGGGCGCGCGGACGAATTCATCAGGAAATATGAGATGCTCACGGCAAAGACGCAGCAGCAGCCGGGATAAGTAACTGAACACCGGCGGGCTGGCTGCGGTTCGGGCGCTGGCAGACGCCGGTGAGCTGCGGATTAGGCACTGGCTGGCTAATGTTTGGGCGTCGGCGGGCAGTTGACGGGCGGCTGGCGGGCAGTCGGCCGGGGATTGGCAGGTAAAGGATTATGGCAGATAATAACAATAATTCGGCAGTCAAGGGGATCACGAGATGGTCCCAGATCAAGATCTATGTCGGCAAGCTGTTCCGCCTGTTCATTTCCGAGCGGGGCTGGAAGGTACTGATCTTCGCCGCCATCATCGCGCTCCTGGTCTCTTCCATGATCTGGGACGCCATGTTCGTTTATACGATGGAGACTTCCAGGGGAATTTTCTCCCTGGTCTCCGCCTGCACCTGGATCGGCATCTTCAATTCCATCCAGTCCATCTGCAAGGAGCGCGGCATCATCAAACGCGAGCACCGCAGCGGCCTGTACATGAGCGCCTACATCATCGCCCATCTCATCTATGAAGCGGTGATCTGCTTCCTGCAGGCCATCATCCTGATGGGATGCAGCATGATCTTCATGAAATATCCGGCGAAAACCGCATTTTTCGGCAACATCTGGCTGGAGTATTTCATCACCTGGTTCCTGATCATCTACGCGGCCGATGTGCTGGGGATCGCAATCTCCTCTATCGTGAAGACCCCCGCCACCGCCATGACCGTCATGCCGTTCGTGCTGATCTTCCAGCTGATGCTCTCCGGCTTCCTGTTCAGCCCCGCCGGCATCGGAAGTCTGTTCTCCCGCGCCAC
>CACZFV010000240.1 GCA_902780465.1 uncultured Lachnospiraceae bacterium | reverse complement strand
CCACGCGATCCTGAACACCTGCCGGTATCTGGAATCAAGGAAATACGAAGTGACTTTCCTGAAGCCCGGTCCGGACGGGCAGATCCGTCCGGAACAGGTGAAGGCAGCCATCAAAGACGATACGTTCCTTGTCAGCGTCATGACGGCGAACAATGAGATCGGAGCGGTGCAGCCCATCAGGGAGATCGGCACTCTCTGCAGGGAGAAAAAGATCCTGTTCCATACGGACGCTGTCCAGGCCTTCGGCCATATCCCCATCAACGTGAAGGAGGACTGCATCGATCTTCTTTCCGCCTCAGGACATAAGTTCAACGGACCGAAGGGGACCGGATTCCTGTATATGCGGAAAGGACTGCGCCTGCCGCCGCTGATCGCCGGAGGCCAGCAGGAGAGAGGCCTAAGAGCCGGGACTGAAAATGTGGCAGGGATCGTGGGTGTCGGAGAAGCTGCCAGGATCGCGGGAATGACCCTGGAGGACCGGATGCGGTCGGTCGCCGCGGCCCGGGATCATTTTATGAAACGGATGATGGAGACCGTCCCGGACACGAAAGTCAACGGCGGCATGGAGCGCCGGCTTCCCAACAACCTGAATATCTGCTTTCGAGGTATCGACGGGGAGCGTCTGCTGCTGAAGCTTGCGGAACGGGGGATCTGCGCCAGCGCGGGGAGCGCCTGTGCCAGCGGGAGCACCGAACCGAGCCATGTGCTGAGGTCGATCGGGCTTACCCACGCGGAAGCCATGAGCAGCCTGCGTTTTACTATCGGCCACGACACCACGTTGAAAGAGACAGAGGAAGCAGTAAGAATCACCGCGGAGCTGCTCTCGGAACTTCGGAAACACAATTAATAGGCGGTTCATGAGCAAGAAATGAAGCAGATTGCGAATGACCGCTATTACAAGAATGGAGACAGAACTGAGATGGAATACGGTGCGGTCATTGCCATTACAGGAACGTCCGGAAAGGCGGCCAGAATCAGGGAAATGAGCGGAGAAAACTTTCTGGGGATCGAGGAACGGATCATCCAGAATTTCCGACTGGCAGGCGTAAATGAGATCGCCGTGGTCGCCGGACCCCAGAAAAAGCTGGTGCGCCGCCTCCAGAATCACGGAGCTGTTTTCCTGCGCGAAAAGGATCCGGATGCTGAAATGTTCAAGCTGGTCAGGAAAGGACTGGAGTATTTTAAGGACAGGTGCGGAAGGATCTTCATATGTCCGGAGAGTGTGCCGTTTTTTACGGAGCAGACGGTGCGCCTTATGATGGAACGGACGGAAGACGTGGTGATCTGCTGCTCCGGAGGGAAAAAGGGACATCCGGTGATGCTGGGAAGCGGAGTGGTGGACCGGATCCTTTCCTATCAGGGAGAAGAAGGCTTAAGTGGTGCCATCGCGGCTCTGGGGACAGAGCCGCTTCTTCTGGAGACCGGGGACGAGGGAACGATATCCGAAGCTGCCACAAAAGAGGAATTTGCCGCCCTGGTCCGGCGTCATGACGCTGTGATCCTTCGTCCCGAGATAAGGATCTCCTTCAGCGGGAAACAGTCATTTTTTGATGGGGAGAGCGCGGCCCTGCTGCAGCAGATCGACCGCTGCGGAAATGTCCGGGAAGCTTGTGAGAAAATCGGCATTTCTTACAGTAAGGCGTGGGGTATGATACGCTTAGCGGAGGAAGGACTCGGAGGAAAGATCGTTGAGAGGAGAGCCGGAGGAAAAGACGGCGGCGGCGCGAGCATCACGGAGCGCGGACGGAAGCTTACAGACCTTTATCAGCGCTATGAGAAAGCTGTCAGGGATTTTTCCGAGGATAAGTATCGTGAGATCTTTCTGGAGAGCGGGTTTTTCCATCGGGAGAAGTGAAACCGGCATGGCTGAAATATAGCAATATGAAGACAGCCACTGTCTTCTTTTGCGGGGAAGCATGAGATGGAAGCTCATTGTTTCCCCAAAAACAGATAACCGAGTTGTTTTGAAACAGAAATCGATAAGGAGGCGTCTTGAAGCGCATCTGGCTGATCCGGCACGGAAAGCCGGAATATGGAACGGAAGAATCAAGATGCATCGGCGTGACCGATCTTCCATTAAGCAGTGAGGGAAGGGATGCCATGATGTGCACGGGGCTTCGCGCAGCGGAACAGGAAAGCGGCTTTTTGCGGGGCGCTGTTTTCTGCACCAGCCCTTTAAAGCGGGCGGTGTCCTCGGGTGAGGCATTTTTAAAAGGTGCAGCTCACGCAGACAGCGGACTCAAGGAAACAGAGCTGATGAGGATCGGCGGATTCGAGGAGGTGGATCTCGGAAACTGGGACGGACTTTCTTTCAGGGAGATCCGGGAACGGTTTCCGGAGGAGTACCGCCTGCGTGGGGAACACCCCGGCAGCTACAGGACGCCAGGTGGCGAGACCCTGGAGGAGGCGGGGCAGAGATTTCTTAAGACCCTGCTTCATCTTGCGGAAGAAACAGGGAAGGATCTGGTGGTCTTCGGACACAGCGGTGCCATGGGGGCCGGGCTTTCGATCCTGGAACACAATTCCGCTGACGGGTTCAGGAACTATTTCCGCTTCTACGGGGGAATCATGCAGCTTTTCCTGGAGGAAGACGGGAAACAATTCAGAGTTGACGAGAGGGTATTCTTATGAAGCTGATGAAGACGACGGAAGCTGTCGGACAGATGCTCTGCCACGACATCACACAGATCATTAAAGACGTGTCCAAGGGACCCGTGTTCCGGAAGGGACACATTATCAAGGAGGAGGATGTCCCCGTGCTTCTCAG
>CACZFV010000239.1 GCA_902780465.1 uncultured Lachnospiraceae bacterium | reverse complement strand
GCCCCGAGCAGCAGGATGTCTCTGTCCACCTCAAAGAGGCTTCTTCTCTGCACCAGCTGAAGGACGCCGAGCACGGCAAAGCCTGCAGCTGCCAGAAGCGTCAGGGCGCCGGACAGTTTTGAGATCGTGTAGGGTATCTTTTTGAATCCCAGAAGATCATGGACCGGTCCGTTCAGGAACGCGAATCCCACTTCCGAATTCTCCGGCCCGATGGGCCGGACGTCGATCTTCAGGACCAGAAGAAGCAGGACCAGGAAAGCGATCAGCAGGATCCATCCCATCCTCATCTTCTGTTCCGCCATGGAACCTTTTCTTTTTTTTGCCATTTCAGACTCCTCCATAAACATACGTGGATCAGTGGAATTCCGTTTTCAGGATCTCCACACAGAACACAAGATAATGCGGATCATCCGCAGAGGTATAGTGCTTCTGAAGCGCTGTCCTCTCGTCCAGGAATCTCTGCTTTATTTCCCGGTCAAAGCATTCCTCCGCATGACCGGTGATCCTCAGCCATTCCCTGGTATCCGGCTTCTTCGCGACGATCTGGATGTTGCCGTTTTCCCTCAGCTGCCTGTGGGCCTCGTTCCGGTCATTCGTCGCGAGATAAAGGTACTCTCCCACTTCGATGATTGCGCCGAAGGGTCTTGCCGCCGGGAAGTCCCCGTTCATGGTGACAACAAAAAAAGAACCGCACTGTCTGATGAACTCCAAAGCTTTGCTCATTCTGTTACTTTCCTTTCCAACTCATTCAAGTTCCGCTTGCGTTTTTGAAACGCCCGCCAATCGTATCTGTCATTTTAGCATAGCATGCCGGAATGCACCAGTCACCACAGAACCCACCTCAGTGAGCATCAGCCGCCTCAATACGCATCATCCACTTCAAAACACAGGATTCGTTCCCGCCTGTCCCCGGGAAAGAGCTCCGAGCAGTCGATCTCGTCCAGGAAATCCAGTTCCTCCACGTTCATGAGCGCCGCAATGTACCCGTCCGAAGGATAGTAAAACATCAGTAGCAGATGCCTGGGCCGCCGGTACCAGGATTCCAGGATCTTCCCGATCACCGACTGCAGCACCTTTTCGGAAAAAGGATTGAAAAAGTAGAACCGGTCTGCATCCTCCGGGACTTCATAACGCTCCGCCCCTTCGCATAGGAAGGCGATCCGGCTCCTATCCCCCCGGTAATCCGTCCGATTCTGTTCCGCTGCCGCGACGACCCCCTCGTTGAAGTCGATGCCGATGCTCCTGCACCCGGTCGCCGAAGTTAAATAGAAACTTGCCCGTCCTTTTCCGCAGCCGTAGTCCAGAAGCAGGTTCTCTTCCCCGATCCATTCGCTGTCCGCCAACAGTTCCAGCACAGCGTAAGGCGTAGGTTCATAGGGGAAATGATGATCATCCTCAAAAGCATCGTCCCGTCCGACCGTGTGAATGTTCAGTTTCTTATCCAGGCTCTCTTCCCTGTCTTCCGGCTTCATTTCAGAGCCTTCCTCTTCAGTGTCCTGAGATACGCCTTCTGCTCCGGAGTGATCCGGAAGCTCTCAGCAGCCTTCTGGATCGCCTTGTTGTGCGTCCACAGGTCCAGTCTCCCGCTCTCGATAAAGGGCAGAACGGAATCATACTGCTTCGCCAGCGCTGTGGCAAAGTACCAGGCGATCATCATGTTGACGTAGTATTCCTCCGAGCGGACAGACGAGACCAGTTCCGGATATTCTTCGCGGTAATCCTCATCCAGGAAATGCTGCATCAGCATGCCGACGGCAAAGCGGATAATGTAGGTGTGCTCCGATCCGATCCACCGCTTGATATACTTGAGAAGCTCCGGGCGGTGCTTTTTAAAGACCTTCGGCGAGAGCTGGTCGCAGGTCGCCCAGTTGTCGATCTGCGGGAGAAAACGCTCTGTCTTAAGAATGCAGCTGTCGAAATCCTTTATCTCAGAGATCAGGAACGCGTGCAGCTGGTTCTCATCAAAGTACTCATGCGGCAGGTCTTCCAGAAAGCGCTCCGCATCCGGGTTCCGGGACAGTTCCTTCGCAAATTTCCGGAGCTGGGGCGTCCGGACTCCGATTACCTTCTCCGGATCCACTGTCGGGATCAGTTTAACCTGAAACTCCCGGTAGTCGGTATCCTGCATCGCAAAAAGCTGCTGTCTTATCTCTTCTCTGTTCATGATCACCTCTGCAGCTTTCCGCTGCTCCGCAGATAGTCCAGAAGACCCGTGCAGCCCTTGATCACGTCCCGGTAAGTGCGTTCAAAGTCCCGGGTGTACCAGGGATCCGAGATCTCCGTTCCGGGCCGGTCCGTGTAGTCCATCAGGAGGCTGAACTTCTCCTCCGGGTCTCCGCCGCAGATGCGGTGCATGTAGTAGATATTCTCCTGATCCGTTCCGATCAGATAATCAAAGCTGTCGTAATCCCTGCGGGTAAGCTGCTTCGCCGCGTGGCCGGAGCACCGGATGCCGTGGGCCTCCAGAGTGCGCTTTATGGGCGGATACACCGGATTCCCGATCTCCTCCCTGCTCGTCGCCGCAGAGTCGATCAGAAATTGGTCTGAAAGACGCGCGCGGTCCACCATATCCTGCAGTACGTACTGGGCAGCTGCGCTGCGGCAGATGTTGCCGTGGCAAATGAATAAAATTTTTATCATGCAATTTTTTGCCAGCTTATGCCGCGTTTTGCCTTATTTTATGCGGGTTTCCGCGTTTTTCGATTTCATTGAAATCCGGCATAAACTGGCATCTCCTTGCATATCTTGGACTTCAATGTTGATAAAATGTTGATAAAACGGACCGAAAAACAGGC
>CACZFV010000238.1 GCA_902780465.1 uncultured Lachnospiraceae bacterium | reverse complement strand
CCGGCAAGTGCAAGTGTCTCACCGGAGGGACCGGCGATGATGGACTCTCCGGAGAAGTGCATCGCACCTTCAAGCCCCACGCGGTTGACCATGGCGACGAATGCGCTGCTGTGGAATGCCTGAATCTTAATCTCCCACCGGAACAGCTCGGCGGGTTCATCTGTGGTATTGGCGGTGGGAATCAGGATGAGATCCGCACCGCGCAGTGCCTCCGTGCGGATGCTCTCGGGATAATGGCGGTCAAAGCAAACGACGATCCCGATCCGCCCGAATGGTGTGTCGAAGACCTGAAAGCCCTCATCTGAAGGGGCGTAGTAGTCCTGCTCATAGAAGCAGGGGCATTGGGCAATGTGGACCATCTTCTGGCGGCCGATGATGTCGCCCCTGGCATCAATGAACAGGCTGGTGTCATAGCACCGATCACCATACTGCAGATAGAAGTTCGGGGAAGCAAAGATCCGGTTCTCTCGACAGGCTGCCTGAACCGCCCGGACTGCGGGATCGTTTTCCTGCAGAAGATATCCGGTTACATCCAGACCTGTATACTGCGGGAAGAAGGGACTTAGCTGAATCTCCGGAAAGCAGATCAGGTCTGCACCCTGCTCGGCTGCTTCATGAATCAGGCGCAGGGTCTGCTTCAGGTTTTCTTCGATGCGCTCCGACATTTGCATCTGGGCAAGAGCGAGCTTCATAGTCGATCAACCTCCAATATCCCACCGGATTCATAGGTTAATCTATTTATACTTCATTTAAATCCACCTGTCAAGATAAGAGGCGTTTTTTGTTGATGAAACGTTTACCGGGAATCCCGCTCGTGTTTTGCAAACTCCAGAAACTGCTTCAGCGGGGAATTTACCGGCTCCCGATAGAAGAAGCCGTAACGATGGCAGCAGCCCGTCTCAAAAGGGAGAATCTGAAAATTCGGAAGCAGGTAAGTCCATGCCTCGGGGATCTGGACGATCCAGTTGTTGATGCTGCAGTCAATGAAGAGCGGGAAGTCATAGCGTTTTGCGCGCCGGATCATCAGCCCCGCCCCGGACAGCTCTTTCGCCAGCTGATCCAGTTCCGCAGAGAGATTCTCGGGAGAGGTTACCATGGTATACGGTTGCATAGCAGTATAGTCGATATGCTTCAGACCGGCCAGGGGATGGGACTTGGGGACCGCGAACACAATCCGATCTTCACAGAGCTGCAGAAAGGAATAATCCGCCTGCCAAGGCTCTCCGTCCTGGACGCTTTCGATCAGGTCCGGATGCTCCCCCTGACGATGAAGCCGGAATTCATCACGGATTCGCACGGTGCGAAGCTGGTATTGTTCATGCTCTGAGACAAACTTTCCCCACAGGCTGAAGAACAGACTGCAGTTCTGCCACATGCTGGTGCCGAGGACAATGCAGTTTTCCTGCTCGAAGCGCATGGTTTGGATATGCTCCTGAATGATATGACTTCTTTCTACGAGTTCACGGCCTTCCGCCGCGAGGTAGCGTCCGATCTCTGTCAGACGCACACCGTGGGTTGTCCGGTGGAAAAGACTGGCCCCGATGTCCTCCTCCAGACTGCCGATCTGCTGCGCCACTGCGCTGCTGGAGATGAACAGCTTCTCTCCGGCGCGGGAAAAGCTGCCGCATTCGGCGACGGTAAGGAAGGTTTCCACCTGTTTCAGATGCATGGATCTCACTCTCCGGTTCAAAGGTTTTCCTTGGAACCATCATAACATAATTGCGCTTCCGTTTCAATCTGATCTGTGAAATAATAGACTGGTTCCAAGCAAAAATACATACAGAAAAGGAGAAAATGTATGAGCAAACAACTGACCCGTCGCGACTTTCTGAAGGGGACCGCTGCCGGCGCCATCGGCCTGGCCGCACTCGGCGTTGCGGGCATTCCCGCCGCCAAGGCAGAGGGAACCTACAAGGCCGGTACCTATCAGGCCACCGCTTACGGCAACCTGAGCTATGTGACGGTGGAATGCACGTTCAGCGAGACCGCCCTGGAGAAGGTTGACATCATCTCCCAGAACGAGACGCCGGTCCTCTTCTCCCAGGTTCAGGATCAGCTGATCCCCGCCATCGTGGAGAATCAGGCCCTTGGTCTGGACAGCATCACCGGCGCCTCCAACTCCTCCCGTGCCGTCAAGGAAGCCATCGCGGACTGTGTCGCGCAGGCCGGCGGTGATCCGGACGAGTGGCTGGGCCGCACGGTTGCCGTGACTGCAGGCGCTGACGAGACCTATGATGTGGACATCTGCGTCATCGGCTGCGGCGGTTCCGGCTTCATGGCTTCCATCAGCGCAGGCAAGCTGGGTGCCAAGGTCCTCACCATTGAGAAGGCCAGCTCTGTTGCCGGTGTCAACGGCATCAAGGTCTCCGG
Organism: uncultured Lachnospiraceae bacterium; assembly: GCA_902780465.1. Lineage (GTDB taxonomy): Bacteria > Bacillota > Clostridia > Lachnospirales > Lachnospiraceae > Moryella. The sequence continues at coordinate 473 of CACZFV010000238.1, read as the reverse complement.
TCCCTTCGCTGTCGATACTTCGGTTCTGCATGAGCGCGAAGGCGGCACGACCCTGGAGGTCGACGAGGTCTTCCACCATGTCATGAACTACACCCACTGGACCCCGAACCCGGCTCTGATCCACCGCTGCCTGGACGAGAGCAAGAACGCGGTCGAGAACCTGGTCGGCATCGGCTACAAGATGCAGGAGGCCAACTTCCGCTTTGAGACTCCGTTTATTGGCGAAAAGGGCGGCTTCCACCTGATCACCAACAGCCTGGACGAGCGCGTCGAGCTCTGGAACAAGGCACTGGAGGATGCAGGTGTTGAGGTTCTCTTCAACACCACCGCGACCGGCCTGATCATGGACGGCGACAAGGCGGTCGGCGTCACCGCCAAGAAGGCGGACGGCACCAGCGTGACGGTCAATGCCAAGGCGGTCATCATCGCCTCCGGCGGATACCTCGGCAACCGCGACCTGCAGGAGAAGTTCC
>CACZFV010000237.1 GCA_902780465.1 uncultured Lachnospiraceae bacterium | reverse complement strand
GGAATTCAACGCATGCGACAGACAGGTGCAGACACTGACCCAGCAGATGCTTGACATCGTAGGCCAGCTGAGCGGGACATGGGCAGGCGAAGCCGCGACGGCATACTACAACAAGCTGAAGGGCATGAGCAACGACATGCAGAAGCTTCACAAGATGATCAACGAGCACACCACTGATCTGAACGAGATCGCGACGACCTATCAGCAGAGCGAACAGAGAGCGGTCCAGGCAGCTTCCAACCTGAAGGTAAATACCATCGCCTGATCCGGAAACAATGCAGGAAGACCGCGAAGAACAGGATACCGAAACATCTGAATGACAGAAAAGAGGAGAGAGAATCATGGCAGAAATCAAAGTAAGATCCGGTGAGCTGAAGAGAAAAGCTGAGGAGCTCGCCATGCTGAACAGTAAGTACAGGCAGGAAGTCGAGAAGATGGTGCAGCATGAGATCGATCTCGCAGGCATGTGGGAAGGCGACGCGCAGAAGGCATTCCGCCAGGCGTTCAATACGGACAAGCAGAAGATGGACATCTTCGCGCAGACCATCGACAAATACGTAGAGGCGCTGAGACAGGACGCGGACACCTACGAGCAGGCAGAGAGCAAGGCGCACCAGATCGGAACCACAAGAAAGTCCTGAGTTTTCCGGACAGAAAGAATACAGACACCCTTCCCGAAGTGCCGGACGGCGCTTCGGGACAGTCGTGTTTTCAGGACAGAATGCCTGATTCCTCAACAGAGTATAAAGACAAGGCGGGAACATGAGCGTTTCATCGGTATTTGCTTTTATAAAAGGACACTGGTATCTTGCGGCAGCGCTGGTCCTGCTGATCCTTTCACTGGTGCGGTTCCTGAACAGACGCAGGAAGGAACGCAGGAAACAGGAGGAGATGGCGCATCTGAAGCGGCGCGACGAGGCGCTGTCGGACGCGCTGAGGAATCCTCTGATGGCGGACGCTCCGGAGCTGAAGGAGAACGGAGAGGCGCCGGTGGAAGTGAAATGGGGAGAGCGCGCGGCACAGAGCGGGAAGAGCGGAAAAAGGCAGGACGCTTCCGAGATGATAGAGATCACGGAAATATCCACCTATGCCAGGAAGAAGTATGTGCTTCACGGAGAGAACCGGATCACGGTAGGAAGCGGGCCGGGATGTACTCTCGTGATCCAGAAGGACGGCGTGGCCCCGATCCATTTCGATATTTTTCCCTGGAGCGGGAAATTGTGCATGAGGAGCGCTCCGGGAACGCAGACTTCCCTGCGCCGGGGAAAGAACCAGGCGGCAGTCGGTACCGACGGGGTCTATCTGAAAAACGGCGACCAGATCCTGGCCGGGACTGCTGTGTTTGAGATCAGGATGTTCCGGGCGTAAACGGCAGGACCGGACTCTGCTGCCGGCAGAGCGGAAGAGAAGACAAAAGAACAATCACAACAGGAGTAGCGTGTATGAGTATCGTGCTTTCCATTTACAGCGAGAAGGCGTTCCGTGAAGTGGCGCTTCCGGAAAAGGCGCAGGAGGATATTGAGATCCTGGTGCAGAAGGAACTGTTTGCACTGGACCGGGATGTGCGCCTTGGACTTCAGTACAGCGGCAAGGGCTGGTTCCTCAGCGCGGACCGCTGCACCATCGACCAGAAGACCCAGGCGGGACCTGTGGCATGCGGAAAGATCACTGAGGTGAAAAAGGGGATCCACTATTCTGTCCGTACCTTCGGAGGAAGCGGACTGACCGTGATCGCGTCAGAAAAGAAAGATCCTTTTTCCGTGTACAGAAAGTATCCGCTCTACGGCGTTTCCCAGATCCGCATCGGCCGGCCGGTAAAACCCGGGGAGGCCTTTGAGATCAGCTATGCTGACGATTCTTTTGTCTCCCATCATCACTGCCTCATCGCTTTTCAGGGGGGCAAGGCGATCCTTACGGACTCCTCAAGGAACGGTACCTACGTGAATTTCCGGAGAGTCTACGGGAGCACGGTGCTGAACTATGGTGACAGCATCCGTATCATGCGCCTGCACCTGATCTATCTGGGCAGTGTCCTGGCTGTCAACCAGACAGAGGGCGTCACGGTATCTCTGCGCGCTGCCGGTATGAAGGACCTGGAGCGCTTCGCTTCTCCGGGAGAGACTGCGCTGGAGGAGAAGGTCCTGTTCCACCGTTCTCCGCGAAACCTGAAGAAACTGGTGACGGAACCCTTTGAGATCGAAGCGCCGCCGCAGGCACAGGAGCATGAGCCGCAGCCGCTTGCCATGCTTGTCGGCCCGTCTCTCACGATGGCGCTGCCCATGGTGATGACCAGCGCTCTTTCTGTGTGGGCCAGCCGTCAGACCGGAAGCGCTTCCGGCGCACTGATGTACATCAGTATGGTCACTGCAGTCTCTTCAGCACTGATCGGAGCTGCGTGGGCCGTCGTCAATGTGCGGAACGCCGACAAGGCGAGAAAGAAGAACGAGAACCGCCGGTTCGAGAGCTACAGCGATTATCTCCTGAGAATGCGGGACAAGATCCAGAAAGCCTATACCGAGAATTCGGAAGCAATGCGGGACCGCTATCTTCCCGCGGAGCAGTGCACAGTTCTGGACCAGTATTCTCCGCTGCTCTGGAACCGCAACGCGACGCATGAGGACTTCCTGAGCGTCAGGCTTGGCTGCGGCGATCTTCCCTTCCAGGCACCGATCGTGATCCCGAAAGAGCGTTTCACCATGATGGTGGACAGTCTGGCGGACAAACCTGCCCTGATCCAGGAAAACTTCAAGACTCTGAAGGACGTTCCTGTAACAGTGGACCTGCTTCAGAACCGGCTGGTGGGCGTCGCAGGAGGAGACAACCGCGAAGGCGCCAACGAGATCGCCAAGGTCATGGCCGGCGAGCCGGGCGTCA
>CACZFV010000236.1 GCA_902780465.1 uncultured Lachnospiraceae bacterium | reverse complement strand
CCTCCACCGCCGCAAAAGAAAAAGGCCTGATGCGCCTCGAAGGAAAAGACTACGTCGTCCAGGACGGAGACGTGATCCTCTTCCGGTTCAACGTGTAAATATGTAATAAGACCAGCTTCCCAGGAAAATAAAAGAATAACCTGCATGAGGAGTTTACTCATCATGCAGGTTGTTTTTTTATTTTCCGGGAGGCCAGGATGCGAAGCATCCCTGGTCTCCCACAACGAGGAACGCGCAGCGTTCCGAGTCCGGGAAGCTGGATTCTTCGGTCGCCCGACAGCGAGGAATGCGCAGCATTCCGAGTCCGGGAAGCTGGATTCTTCGTTCTCCCGCAGCGAGGAATGCGTAGCGTTCCGAGCATGGCGCGGTTGACGTACCACTTCAGCCGCGGCCAGAAGGTCGCTTACTGACCAGCTGGGCGTTTTTCGGCATTTTTTTCAAATTTGTTCCCTCCAAAAGCAGGAAACCATCCGCTTTTCCGGCTTGTTATCGTACATTCGGGCGTTTTACAACTGTTTTTCAAAATTTGTTCCCCTTTTTCATATAAACCAGGAGTGCAGATCATTGAAAAAGGGAACAAATTTTCGAAAATATCTCAAAAACGCCCTGTAGGCCTCTCAATCCTCCGAAATCTACCCTGAATTTTCCTCTCCGAGGGGTACAAAATTTCAAAAATCACCGGAAAACGCCCAACCGCGACACACAATCTTGTCCGCTGCTGCCGCCAGGTTTTTTATCGTCAGTATAAGAAGCCCCCTGCACCAACGAGAGTACAGGGGGCTTCTTATAAATTCTGGCAGATCACATAAGTTTTCTGAACATTTCCTCAAACTGCTCGATAGTCGCAGGTCTGGGGTTGCCGGGTGCGCAGGCATCTGCCGCAGCGGACTCGCAGAGGAACGGAAGATCCTCTTCCTTCAGCTTCTCAAGCTTGGTCGGAATGCCGACATCGACAGAGAGCTGACGCACAGCATCGACCGCAGCCTTGCGGTATGCAGCCTGATCCATTCCGGTGGAGGCAGTCAGGCCCTTCAGCATGGAGGACATCATATCAGGATCTACCACTGCGACATCCGGGATATCGTTGGGGTCGACGCAGACAAACTTACGCTTTCTCTCCACGTCGGTGATGAAGCATGCCTATTATATCATGGAAGCGCTTACAGCGCACGGTTCCGGCACATATTTTTCCGTAATATATTACATTATTTTATTCCGCCGGTCTGTCCAGTCCGGTGATGGTCTTCCACAGGTTCCAGAGCTTTTCTGTGGTCAGCGGCGCGTCCGATGTATTCACGTGGTGCACTGCCGCCAGCTCCTCCGGATAGTTTTTAAGAGGGAATACCCGGACGTCGGGGCCGCAGAAGTGGCAGACTGTCGGGACGAATTCCCAGTTCGTCACTCTGGTGCCGCTTTCATCCTTCACGATGGTGACATCCGCCAGGCCGCCAAGGATCCGCGGGATCTTTGTCTGGGCGGATACGAAGTTTCCGCAGGACCAGAACACCAGGCCGGTGTTTCCCGCTGCCGTGGTGACATAGCCCGCGGGCTCCACCACATGGGGATGGGCACAGATCACCAGGTCCGCACCCGCATCGATGAGGGAATGTACATAGCTCTGCTGGTACGCGGTGGGTTGATAGTGGTACTCTTCTCCGATGTGAAGAAAGCAGACCGTCATGTCTGCCTGGCTTTCCGCCGTCCGGACATCCTGCAGGAACTTGCTCTGCTGGCCAAGAAGATTCACCATGTAATACTGGGAACCCGGAACGCTGAAGCCGTTCAGCCCATAGGTGTAGTTGAACATGGCGAGGCGGATGCCGTTCTTTTCCACGAAATCAATAGCGTTGAAAGCTTCCGGTGACTCGTGGATGCCAAGGAGCTTGATCTCAGGATGCGCCGTCTTCCAGTAATTCAACGTGTCCGTGACACCCCGGGCACCCTTGTCCCAGGTGTGGTTCGTGGCGGAAAGCACCACATCAAAGCCGGTATCCACCAGGGCTTCTCCCATGGCCTGCGGTGTACCGAAAGCCGGATAATCGCTGATCAGGGCATTGTCAGAGATAAAGATGGTCTCCTGGTTGACCACCGCCAGGTCCCTGCTCTGAATCAGGTCCCGTATCTCAGTGTAAAGGAAGCGGAAGTCGTGAGTGCCTGCCTCAGGGCGCCATGCCTTGTCAATGATCGTCTTGTGCATGAGGTTATCGCCCGTTGCGATCATGGTAAGCGTACCGCTGCCGGAAGAAGACTGCGCCTCCGCCTGGGTTTCCTCCGCTGCGGCTTCCGTCTGCATGTTAATGCCCGGCCCCTTGGTCTCCGGCTTGTGAGCGCCGGCTGCGTAGGCATCAAAGGACGCGGTTCCCGTAAACAGGATCACGCAGAGGATCAGCGTGAAATAACCGGGCGTCCTGTTGTAATACTTTTTGCCGCTCCTGTTTCCGCCGCAGAGCCGCTCCTCCAGTGCCGCGTAAAAACAGACCAGCGACGCGCCGAGCAGCACTCCCGCCAGGATATCCGTGAACCAGTGAACGCCGGAGAGAAGACGGCAAAGCACCGTAATGATCATCAGGATCCCCAGAACATCGATCGCGATGCCTTTGTAGGGTGAGCCTTTCAGCCTGCGGTCGACCTGCATCATGCCCGTTCCGCAGATGACCAGCGCCAGCATACTGTGGGTGGAGGGGAAAGAAGGTTCCAGCCCCTCGTCCAGGATGATCGGGCGGTAGTTGATCGGCACTTTATCAAAGAAGATATAGAGAATAAGCGTAAGGACATAAAACGCCCCGAGCAGCAGGATGTCTCTGTCCACCTCAAAGAGGCTTCTTCTCTGCACCAGCTGAAGGACGCCGAGCACGGCAAAGCCTGCAGCTGCCAGAAGC
>CACZFV010000235.1 GCA_902780465.1 uncultured Lachnospiraceae bacterium | reverse complement strand
ACAAGAACCAGAAGAAATGGGAGCTGCAGCCCTTTGATTTCCTGGAGCTGAAGCGGCTCATCTTCGGCTGGCAGACCGGCATGCAGGACGCGGACGCATGGAACGCGCTGTTCTTCAACAACCACGACCAGCCGAGAGCCCTTTCCAGGTTCGGGAACGACAAGGAGTACCGGAAAGAGAGCGCGAAGATGCTGGCTGCGGTGACGCACCTTATGCGCGGCACGCCCTATGTCTACATGGGCGAAGAGCTTGGCATGACCAACGCTTACTTCAAGGACATCAGCCAGTACCGCGACGTGGAGAGCACGAACATTTACGACATCCTTCTGAAGGAAGGAAAGCCGAAGGAGGAGATCCTCCACATCCTGCAGGAGCGGAGCCGCGACAACAGCCGCACCCCCATGCAGTGGGACAGCAGCCCCAACGCCGGCTTCACCACCGGCACCCCCTGGCTCGGCGTGAACGAGAACTACCGGGAGATCAACGCGGAGCAGGCTCTGGCCGATCCGGACTCCGTCTTCTATTTCTACCAGAAGCTCATCCGGCTGAGGAAAGAGTCCCCCGTGGTGCAGGAAGGCAAGTTTATTCCTATGCTGGAGACACATCCCCAGGTCTTCGCTTTTGAGAGGAAGCTTGAGGGACAGGGCGGCGCAGCAGGAGAGGGCGGCGCAGCAGGGCAGGTCGGCGCGGCAGGACAGGGCGGCGGCTCGCTGCTGGTGTTCTGCAATTTCTACGGCACAGAGACAGAGTGCGAGCCCGGTGTTTCCCTTGACGGGTACCGGAAGATCCTGGGGAATTATCAGGAGACCGGCGGGAATGAAGCGCCGGCGGGCAGTGCTGCCGATGGCGCCGCTGTCGATGGCGCCGGGAAGCTGCGGCTCAGGCCCTATGAAGTGGTGGTGCTGGAGAAGTAAAGAAGCGGGTGGCCGGGGAAGTTCCGGCTGCAGCGAAGAAACTTTAAGGCCGCGGTGCGCAGGGAAACTTGCGTGCTGCGGCTTTAGCATTGTGAGGAGCATTGCAAAACAGAACTTCCCAGAGTTATACTGTCACCGGAACTGTTTTCCGGAGACAGGAGGAAATCTATGACTTACAGCAAAGAAGAACTTCGGCACGCAATGCTGCTTTACGCGGTGACTGACCGTGCCTGGACAGGGGAGAAGACTCTGTATGAACAGGTGGAGGATGCCCTGAAGGGCGGTGTGACCTGCGTCCAGCTCCGGGAAAAGAATCTGGACGATGAGGCGTTCCTGAAGGAAGCCCTGGAGATCGGTGCGCTGTGCCGCCGTTATCACGTTCCGTTCTTCATCAACGACAACGTGGAGATCGCGGTAAAGTGCAGTGCGGACGGTGTCCATGTAGGACAGGACGACATGGCAGCGGCAGATGTGCGCCGCAGGGTCGGTCCTGACATGCTGATCGGTGTGTCCGCCCACTCGGTCGAGGAAGCGCTTCTGGCAGTCAAAAACGGCGCCGACTGTCTTGGCTCCGGCGCCGTTTTTGCAACATCTACAAAGACCAATACTTCCGTGCTTCCGAGGAAGACGCTCCGCGCGATCTGTGACGCGGTGGATGTCCCCGTGGTCGCGATCGGCGGCATCACCAAGTCGAACATGCCCGAGCTTCAGACCTGCGGCGCGGACGGCGCCGCTCTTGTAAGCGCCATCTTCTCCGCGAAGGATATCGAAGCGGAGTGCCGGGAGCTCAGGAAGATCGCGGAGGAAACGTTCCTGAAATAAACATTCCTGAGCTAAATTTCCTGGCATCATTTTTCAGACCTGGTTCTTACAGTACATCCGCCAGAACACGGTTCATATAATTCAGCGTCCGTTTTTTGTCTGCGCACCAGAGAGGCGCAATCAGCAGCCTCTTCGGTCCGTCACCGGTCATCCGGTGCAGCACCAGGTCCGCAGGGAGAAGACGGACGCTTTCTTTTACCAGTTCGGTGTACTCCTCAAGAGAGAAGAGGAGAAACGGCTCCCGCAGATATTCCTCTGCCATCTTTGTCCCCTTCAGGATCTGCAGCATCTGCAGCTTCACCCCGTCGAAACACTGCGGTCCGGCAGAATCTGCCTTCCCATATCCATATTCATCGAACAGTCCGGCGAGATACTTTACGGTCGCCAGCATATCTTCCTTTGTCTCCCCGGGCAGGCCGAAGATCACGTGGACGATCACTGTGAGCCCGGCTTCTTTCAGCTTCCGGAAGCTCTCTTCAAAGACCCGCAGCGGGTAGCCGCGGCGTATCCGTTCGGCGGTTCGTTCATGGATGGTCTGGAGGCCAAGCTCCACCCACACCGGTTTGATCTCATTCAGTTCCTGCAGCATCTGCAGGATCTCTTCCGGAAGGCAGTCGGGCCGTGTTCCGAGAGAAAGGATCACGACTTCTTCCTGGCTGATGGCTTCGATATAAAGTTTCCGGAGACGAACGGGATCACCGTAGGTATTAGTAAAGGACTGGAAGTAGGCGATGAACTTTTCCGCATTTGTTTTTGCCTGGATCCGGGCTTTTGCCTGTTCCAGCTGTTCCTTAAGCGGCACGGGTTCCGCCGCGAACTCGCCGGAGCCGCCTTCCGAACAAAAGGTGCATCCTCCGGTTCCCAGCGTCCCGTCCCGGTTCGGGCAGGTGCAGCCGGAACTGAGGGAGAGACGGTACACCTTCTCGCCGTATGCGTCCTTCAATGCCTGGGAAAGTCGTTTCACTTCCGGATTTCCTCTCTATACGTTAAGAATGATCTATTTCTGTGCCGCGGCAAGGAGGATCTCCGCGGTACGCTCCTGAAGTTCTTCCACGCTGTGGGTGCGGCTGCGGCCGCATTCTTTCGCGGGCTTTCCGCAGATCAGGCACTGCCGGACGGGGAGGTCCAGTTCTTTCCGGTCCACTTTGGTGCCGTCGGGACGCAGAATGTCCAT
>CACZFV010000234.1 GCA_902780465.1 uncultured Lachnospiraceae bacterium | reverse complement strand
GTCCACGTTCACTCCGGTGCGGAAAGTCACGCCTTCCGCCTCCATGAGTTTCTGCCTGCGCTCGATAACGGATTTATCAAGTTTCATATTCGGGATCCCGTACATCAAAAGTCCGCCGATCCGGTCCTCCCTCTCGAAGACGGTCACCCGGTGTCCCCTGTGGTTGAGCTGGTCCGCCGCCGCAAGGCCTGATGGACCGCTGCCGATGACAGCCACTTTTTTGCCGCTGCGCTTGGCGGGGATCCGGGGCTGCATCCAGCCGCTTTTGAAGGCTGTCTCTATGATATAGAGCTCGTTGTCGTGGATCGTGACGGGATCGTCATTCATCCCGCAGATGCAGGCCTTCTCGCACAGGGCCGGGCAAACGCGGCCGGTGAATTCCGGGAAGTTGCTGGTCTTAAGGAGCCTTGAAAGCGCGTGACGCATGTGGTCCGAGTAGATCTGGTCATTCCACTCCGGAATCATATTGTGGAGGGGACATCCTGTCACCATTCCGCTCAGCTTCATTGCGCTCTGGCAGAGCGGCACGCCGCAGTTCATGCAGCGCGCGCCCTGCTGTCTCCTCTCTTCGGAGCTTAAGGGGAGGTGGAATTCACAGTAATCCTGCAGCCGCTCCAGCGGTGCCCTGTCGATATTGTTCTGTCTGGTGTATTCCAGAAATCCTGTCGCTTTTCCCATGACTGCACCTCAGCTTCCCGTAACTTCCTTGAACGCTTCAAATACTGCCGTCTCATAAGGCATTCCCTGCTCCTCATTCCTGCTGATGGCTGTCAGCATCCGCTGATAGTCGTTGGGAACGACCTTTTTGAAGTAAGGAATATACTGCTCGAAATTCTCAATGACCTTGCGGCCCAGTTTCGACCCGGTCTCTGACACGTAATCGGTCAAAATACCGCGCAGTTCCTCGATCTCGTATTTCTCCGTCAGTTCCTGGAGCGATACCATGTCTTTGTTCATCCTGCGGTAGAGGCTGTGATCGGTGTCGAGCACATAGGCGATGCCTCCGCTCATACCTGCCGCGAAGTTCTTGCCGGTCCGGCCCAGGATCACCGCTCTGCCTCCGGTCATATACTCCAGACCGTGGTCGCCGCAGCCCTCCGCCACAGCTATAGCGCCGGAGTTGCGCACACAGAAGCGCTCGCCGGCAATGCCGCAGATATAGGCTTTTCCGGCCGTCGCGCCGTAGAGCGCTACGTTGCCGAGAATAATGTTCTCACTGGCTTCAAACCTGCTCCGTTCGTCGGGCACCAGGATCAGCTTGCCTCCGGACAATCCTTTGCCGAATCCGTCATTGGCGTCGCCTGTGAGCCGGATCGTAAGGCCTCCTGGCAGGAATGCGCCAAAAGATTGTCCTCCGCCGCCTTCCGCATGGACCACAAAAGTGTCTTCCTGCAAAGTACTGCCGAACTTTTTCGTGATCTCCGACCCGATGATCGTGCCGAAAGCGCGGTCCGTGGAGGAGACTTTGAGAGATTTCTCGTAACGGCCTATGCTGACGCTTCCTTCTGCCGCACCGGCCGCTGCCTCTTTGGCAAGCCCTTCGGCGAAGGCAGGCATGAGAACCGACATGTCCGGCGTCGCCTCCAGTTTGAAATCATAGAGATTTTTGGGAGCGTAGAGGCCGCACGCGCCGCTCTCTTCGCCCTGCGGCAGGACGGGCATGGGAGCCTCTCCCAATATTTCCCTCATGTCCACTTTAAAGGCCCTGTCGGTGATAAGTTCCCTGCGGACCCTCAGGCAGTCCGTCCTGCCCGTCATCTCCGCCATAGACCGAAATCCCATACGCGCCATGAGTTCGCGCACCTGCTCCGCGATAAAGAACATAAAGCGGGTCACATGTTCAGGGCGTCCGCAGAAGCGGTCTCTGAGTTTCCTGTTCTGGGTGGCGATACCGACCGGACATGTGTCCTTGGAACAGACACGCATCATCATGCAGCCAAGGCATACCAGAGGGGCTGTGGCGAAACCGAATTCCTCCGCTCCCAGAAGCGCCGCAATGGCAACATCTCTGCCGCTCATGAGTTTTCCGTCTGTCTCCAGGACGACTCTGTCGCGCAGGCCGTTCTGAGTCAGGCACCTGTGCGCCTCGGAGAGGCCCAGTTCCCAGGGAAGGCCCGCATTGTGTATGGAGCTTCCGGGTGCAGCGCCGGTCCCTCCGTCATAACCGGAGATCAGGATCACCTGTGCACCTGCCTTTGCCACACCAGATGCGATGGTGCCTACCCCTGCCTCCGATACAAGTTTGACGTTGATCCTGGCGTCCCTGTTGGCGTTTTTAAGATCGTAGATCAGCTGCGCCAGGTCCTCGATGGAATAAATATCATGATGGGGCGGCGGCGAGATCAAAGCGACCCCGGGGGTCGAATATCGGGTCTGCGCCACCCACGGATACACTTTTTTGCCCGGAAGATGTCCGCCTTCGCCCGGTTTCGCTCCCTGGGCCATCTTGATCTGGATCTCCTCCGCGCTGCACAGGTACGCGCTCGTGACACCGAAGCGTCCCGAAGCCACCTGCTTGATCTTACTGTTTTTATTCGTTCCGAAGCGGTCTGTCTTCTCTCCGCCCTCGCCCGTGTTGGAGCGGGCACCTATGGAGTTCATCGCGATCGCAAGAGTCTCGTGCGCCTCTTCCGACAGAGATCCGTAGCTCATCGCGCCTGTCTTAAAGCGCTTTACGATCTCTGACGCGGGCTCTACCTCTTCGATCGGAACCGGATCCCCGGCAGGGACGAATTCCAGAAGTCCGCGCAGTGTGTGTGGTCTCTTCGCGTCATCCACGAGGTCCGTGTATTCCCGGAATTTCTCATAGGAATCCGTTCGCACCGCTCTCTGCAGGGCGATGATCGTCTCGGGGCTGTACATATGGTCTTCCTTGTCCCTGCCGCTGCGCAGGTAATGGAAGCCGACGGA
>CACZFV010000233.1 GCA_902780465.1 uncultured Lachnospiraceae bacterium | reverse complement strand
TTCAAGTCCTGCCGTCTCCATACAGGAAGGAGTCGCGAAAGCGGCTCCTTTTTTTCCATGCTTCCGGAGAAATAAAGCTGTCATAGATGAACTACCCACAACCGACTATCGTCGGATGGAGTTTCTATGCTGGCACATTCCCGTGCCAGTCCCTGTGAGGGTCGCTTACGCGATCTTCACAGCATATGGCGTGTCCACGACGCCTCTATCCCATCCGGTTCCGTTTGGGATTACCTTTCTCAGGATGTTTGCCGCACCATTGATGTCCGCATTGCTCTTCGTTCCGTCCCAGTGCAGGTACAGGCCCCTCCTGATCCGTTTTCCTGAGAAGGTTACCTGCTTTCCTTCACATGTCTCCTTCTCTTTCCCGTATACAGGCATTCTGTCCCCTGCAAGGAAGTCCGCCTTCGAGGTGTAGCTCTCCTCCGTCTCCAGGAATGCGATCCCTCTTTCTTCCAGTTTATACTTCAGCATGCCTGCAAATACGCAGAACGGTATCTGCACAAAGGTCTGGTTATTGACATGCCCGTTTGTGATCCCCTGCTTCTGGAAGACGTTATGTCCCAGTACGACGATATCCACCCTGTTTTCTTCTGCCCAGTCCGCAACCTTCCGGCTCGCCTTATGCATCAGGTCCTTCAGGGTCCGGTTCCTCCTGTCAGTCAGCCTGCTGATCCGGCTGGTGCTGTATCTTCCGTTGCACTTCATCGCTTCCGATCTCAGCTGTGCCAGTTTCTTGTTATAGTACCGGTTCTCTGATTTGACCGCCCCTCCCTTTATCAGGAACGGCTTCCTGCCGAAATTATCCGTCACTGCGCACAGGTTGTCTACCCCCAGGTCTATCGCTGCAACACGATACTTCCGGCCGTCACTTTCCGACAGCTTCCTGAGGACCTCCTCTTCCGGCAAATGAAAGGTACCTGCCTCAAGCTCAAGGACGGTCTCGATGACCAGGTCTTTATGCCCCGGTTTGATCCGCACTTCCTTCAGCCTTACATCTTCCCCTTCTGTGAACGTCCCAAGGTTCAGCCGGCTCTTTGTCCCCGGGAACTTCAGGTAATGCTTTTCTTTGACCGCACAGATCTGGTTGGTCAGCACCGCTGTGACAAGGCTCCCCTTCTTCCGGTATCCCGGCATCTTCGGCTTCCCGGTGAACTGCCCCGGATGCTTCTTCCATACTTTCTGTGCTTCAAAGAAGGACTTATAGTCCCTCACCAGCCTCTTCAGGATCTGCTGGTTTGCCTGCGCAGGAAGAAAACGGTAAGCAGGATCTTCCGTCCTTTTCAGGATATAGTCCAGCTGGCCGTAGGTCAGCCAGCTGCCTTTCACCTCGTACCGGGTCCCGTCGGTGGTCTCCCTTACAAGGCGGTATACCTGTATCTGGTTCTCATGAAGGGGTTTCATCCTTCCCATGTCCCGGACAGCCGTAGCATACTGCCGCACCAGGTAATTGGCGCGGTTATACAGCAGGGCTGATTTCATGCAGAGATCTGTCCCATACCCCCACAGTTTATGTCCTTTCCTGATCCTGATCTGCCTGGTCCTGTACATATCTAAGCCTCTTGACAAAGTGTTCGGGTAACTTTTAAAATATGGTTGGGAGTTACTTCTGAATTCTCCTTTATTATACCATGTTTTATATCGCCATGCAAACATATGTTCCTTTTATTTTGCTCGTTTTTCACTCCGTTTCTCAATCTGTTTTTCAGTTTTGTTTTATCCTTCGCGACAGGGTCTTTTTTCATAGCCGGGCCTGCCCCGGACCAGGGAGCACATATGGAATACAACAGAAAAGCTCATTCCGTCTACCTTCTTACTTACCACATCGTCTTCGTGACGAAATACCGCCGTCCGGTTATCTCGGATGAGATCGGTTATTTTATGAAGAACCATGCCGCCTACCTGTGCGGACGTTTCGGGGGCGAGATGGTCAGTGCCGAAACCGATGAAGACCATATCCACCTGCTGGTATCCATGCCTCCCGATGTGGCACCTTCCAGGCTGGTGGCGACCCTGAAGACACAGCTTTCAAAAGAAGTCAGGGCAGAGTATACTGAACACGTCAGAAAATACCTGCGGGGGGACGCGCCGTTCTGGAGCAATAGTTATTTTATTGCAACTACCGGGACAACGGTTATGGAGAAGGTAAAAGAATATATCGAAAAGCAGAGGACAGAAGAACACAAACGCAAATATGTCAAGAGCGGAAGATATGTAAAGAAGAGGAATTGGCGTGATATCCCGGGCAATTCATCCCCAACCGATGCTTAAGCGGAAGATATAAAATCCCTGGAATCCAGGCTTTTATGTCGCATCGGATGGAGTTTTCTTGCCAGTCTTACGATAATATGGTTTTGCAGTCATTGAATTTCGCAAAACTGCGAAGCGCCCGCTCTAACGCAAAATTCAACACTTTTGTCTGCTGAATCCCCTGCTCCCACCACAGACCTTTAACCTGAAGAATCCCTTCCCTGCGGTCCGGGACTGCTTCTATCCGGCCTACGAATCGATCGCCATATAGAATGGGAAGTGTGTAATATCCATATTTTCTTTTTGCCGCAGGTGTATAGATTTCCCATGAATAACGGAAATCCCACAAAGCCAGGATCAAAGCTTTATCCCACATAAGAGGATCCAGCGGTGCAATAAATGACATTCTGGGTTTTAAATCCGCAGTTCCGGCAAGGATTTCCTGCATGAACGTTTCATCTTCGATGCGATAGTAGAAAGGCACCTTTATCCCCTCTACCATAACAGATCCGATCTTCTTATCCGCAGACAGGTCTGAGAGCACTTTTTTCCTCATGTCTGCCTTCAGATCAATCCCCAGAAATGCCGTACTGCTCTTATCCCACAAAAGACCTACTGCCCCGACCCTACGCAGAACTCTCCAGTAAATAAAATCGAGCTCATTATTGCATGG
>CACZFV010000232.1 GCA_902780465.1 uncultured Lachnospiraceae bacterium | reverse complement strand
GAGGGTTCCGTAGATATCAACCTCGCAGGAGACCGGAATGCCCCTTCTCATGAGACGGCTGTTGACATAGCATGGAACGAACTGGAACATGTCCTGGAAGGCCGGCCAGCACTTAGTGGTCAGCGCGACATACTTTCTGTATCCCTTGTGCTCCTCGACCCAGTCAAGCAGCGTCAGCTCGTAAGCCGCAAGCTTCTTCAGCATCGCTGGCTCCTTGCCCTCTGTATACCCCATCTCCTTCGCCATATCCGCGATGGTCTCCGGGATTCTCTTGTCGTCCTGGTGCTTCTGATAGGCCTCAAACAGATCCAGCTCGGACTCTTCCTCAATCTCGACATTCAGGTTGTAGAGCTGCTTGATCGGTGCATTGCATGCCAGGAAATTCGCCGGTCTCGGTCCGAAGGAAATGATCTTCAGGTTGCTCAGTCCGTACGCGACCCGTGCAACCGGAAGGAAGTCGTGGATCATATCCGCGCACTCCTCAGCATTTCCGACCGGATAGTCCGGAATATACGCGTTGATGTTGCGAAGGGCGATATTGTAGCTGGCGTTCAGCATACCGCAGTATGCATCTCCGCGTCCGTCCATCAGATCCTTCTGGCTCTCCTCAGCCGCCGCGCAGAACATCTTCGGTCCGTCAAAGTGCTTTGCGAGAAGGGTCTCGGAGATCTCCGGTCCGAAGTTGCCGAGGAAAACACACAGTGCATTGCAGCCTGCTTTTTTGATATCCTCCAGCGCATTCACCATATCGATTTCGCTCTCAACGATGGTGACCGGACACTCGTAGATGTCGTCCTTATCATACTTCTTCTCATATGCCTCGACGAGCGCCTTTCTTCTGTTGACAGCAAGCGGCGCCGGGAAGCAGTCGCGCGAAACCGCGACGATGCCAACCTTGATCTTCGGAATGTTTGATAACATATTGTGTTCCTCCTTGATAAATATAATACGTGTATGGATATGAATATCTGCAGCTTTCAGTAAACCAAATGCCGGTCTGCAGTGCTGCTTTCCGCCTGATTATTCGACCGTCAGATTTTCTCCGACGAGTCCCATCGGGCTTCCTTCCGGCAGTCCGCCCTCCGGATGACCCAGCAGCCATTTGTTGACGGCCGTCAGATGACCGTCTTCCCCGCCGCTGTGTCTGCCCGAGAGCTCCGTGTTTGTGCCCTTCGGAAGAACGACCAGCACACGGAAGCCTTCCTTCTTTTTATTGCATGGTGCATAATGAAGCGTCGTTGCGTAAACCTCTACCGGGACACCTGCCGGTGCACGGAAGACCTTGCAGGTAGATGTATCAAAGATACCGTCCGGTGTGATATCCGTCTGTTTCCCAAGAATCAGATAAAACTCATCAGCTCCAAGATTGAGCTCAGAGCTTCTGTGATACTCCAGTGCATTGAGCTTATGATTATGTCCGTTGCAGTAGCCGATCTGCACCGGCAGCTCTCCGTACAGCTTTGACTGGATCTCTGCTGCCTCCGGGAGCTTCTCCAGCTCCGGATCTCCCGGCACATAGATGGTGCCGTCCTCCGGACACGGCGTTTTCTTCAGGGCTTCCACCATCCCGGTCAGATCCACGCCTTCCAGAATTCTGCCATAGGCGGCAAACTCCGGATCCGTGACCTCATAAATTTTCATGCTGTGCTCCTTTCCGCACGGTCTCTTTCTCCGCGCCTCTGCGTCACTGAAGCTTTGGAAACAGCTCCTTCAGTGCCGGATAGATCTGTCTGAACTGCTGGTACTTTTCCTCATACTTTCTGACAAGCTCCGAATCCGGCTCCTCCGTTCTGCTGATCCGGACAATCTTCTCACATGCCGTCCTGACATCCGGGTATTCCCCGCAGGCAACTGCCGCCAGCATCGCACCGCCCATGGACGGTCCCTCGACACTCTCCGGAATCTCAAGCGTCAGATTGCAGACATTTGCGACAATCTTTCTCCAGAGCGGGCTCTTCGAACCACCTCCGACGATCGTGCTCTTCGTGACCGGAATGCCCAGGCTTCTCGCAATCTCGAGGGAATCCCTCAGACCGAAGGCAACACCCTCCAGCATCGCCTGTGTCATATCCGCGCGCGTGGTGTCCATGGTCATCCCGATGAATGTACTTCTCGCAAGCGGGTCATTCAGCGGGGACCGCTCGCCCATCAGGTACGGCAGATAGAAGACATGATTCTCTCCCAGGCGGTCCTCTGTGATCCCTGCCTGCTCTGCCGGATAATCCTTCGTATGAAGAATCTGCTCCGTCCACCACTTGTTGCAGGAGGCAGCCGAGAGCATACAGCCCATCAGATGGAAGCTTCCGTCCGCATGAGCAAAATCATGGACCGCATTCTGTCCGTTCATGCTGACGAAATGATCCGCAGAGATAAACAGTGTCCCGCTCGTCCCAAGCGAAATGTTGCACTTTCCTTCACCGACGGTCCCGGTCCCGACAGCGGATGCGGCATTGTCCCCCGCTCCGGCTGCAACGACCGTGCTTTCCGGAATGCCAAGTTCCTGTGCGATCTCTCTCTTCACGCAGCCCGTCTTCTCATAGCTTTCATAAAGCCGGGGCAGCATCTCCTCTGAAATGCCGCAGATTCTGCACATGTCGGCCGACCAGCGCTTATGCGCCACATCCAGAAGCAGCATGCCGGATGCATCGGAATAGTCTGTCGAGAACACGCCCGTCAGGCGGTAAGCCAGGTAATCCTTCGGCAGCATGATCTTCCTGCATCTCGCGAAATTCTCAGGTTCATGCTCCTTCACCCAGAGAATCTTCGGTGCTGTGAAGCCAGCGAATGCGATGTTGGCGGTATACTGCTCGAGCTTCTTTCTGCCGATTACCTCGTTCAGATAGTCCGTCTCCTTTGTCGTGCGCCCGTCGTTCCACAGGATGGCCGGACGGATAACCTGATCCTTCTCATCGAGCATCACGAGTCCGTGCATCTGGCCGCCGAAGCTGATGCCCGCCACCTG
>CACZFV010000231.1 GCA_902780465.1 uncultured Lachnospiraceae bacterium | reverse complement strand
TCAAAGTAGGTGTTGGTCTTCATGGTGGAATCCTCCTCGTTTGTTTTCTCTGCCCTTCGGCATGTACATATATCACTCTGAAGGCAGATAATAGCAAGTTATTTATTGCAGGATTCGCGCCATAATGTACACAAATATAAGGCGCTGGAATGAAGCAGAATCGACCATCGCACAGGAGCCCTAAAAGGCGCGTGTCTTGGCCAATTTCACAGTGGAACAACTACGCAAAAGAGGCCCGAAGGCCCCTTTGTGCTGCCCTGTGCCCATCAGCGGGCAAGGCAGGCGCAGATACTCTTTGGGCTGCCGGAGTCGGCGTGGCCGTCCTTCCAGATGGCCAGCCAAAGCTCGCTGTCGATGCCCGGAAGAACCAGATCGTAGGTGGCTGCGTTGTAGCCGCCTGTGTGGCAGGCTTCCACCGCATTGTGGTAAAAAGCCTCGGTCAGCGGGGTCAGGCTGCCGTCCTCTCCGCGAAGCTGTGCGCCGTGGCGGATCAGGCTTTGGATGTGGTCAAGGTTTGTCATGGCGGTGAACCTCCTTAGTGAAGCTGAATGGTCAGGTAGCCGGTGCCGTCCTGCCAGAAGCGGAACTCAGTCTTACCGGTCTTCTTGTTTTCCCGCTTGGCCTTGGCGGTCATGCTGGCAACGAAGGCCTTTCCGAAGTACCACTCGGTCATGCTCTTCGTGGTGGTGGCGTGGTTGGTTTTGTAGGTGGTCATGGCTTTGTCCTCCCTGGCAGGTGTTCTGTGCCTTTCGGCATGTGTATATATCACTCTACTCGGGGAGAATAGCAAGTTATATTTTCCGGTATTCCCAGAAAATATGTGACAATCTTCACCGCCCAAATTTGTCTACATTACGCCATGCCATTAGCCTTCCCATGGGCCTTCACCACACTCCGGCCCGGCAATCGCAGCCCACTGTGTGAGCTGCATCCGTTCCATGATTCCGGCATCCTCCAGAGCCTCCCTCATCCCATCTTCATCACAGATCATGATGCCTGCCCTGCGGCTCAGCGCATGACGGGAAGAGGCTCCGTCCATCCGGCATCCACACCTGGGGCATCTGGCGTTCTCCTTGGGCTGGCGCTTCCCGTACCATTCCAGGGTGATCTTCGCTTCATCGTCGGTCCTGACCTTATGGCAGCGATCCGCTCCGAAGGCAATCGAGAGGCCGCTTCCGCAATCCCAGGCGCACAGGATGTTCCCGGCGTCGTCCACGCCTTGGCAGGTCGCCTGGGCACCGACCGGGATCTTGGTGTAGGGATCATCCATCTCGTCCAGGACGATACGGCAGCCGACCGGGTATTCCCGGCGCAGCCGTTCGACCGTTTCTCTGCTGGGAAAGTTCATCGCTCCGCCTCCTCCGCTTCCTTCATGGCAAGCTCCAGCTGATACGGGTTGAATCCGAATCGCCGGTAGCCTTCTTCCAGTGTGTCCAGGTAGCCTCTGTAAGGAACTCGGATGTCGTGTCCCTCCTCCATCAGGTAGACCATGGCTGTGACTTCCTGCGGGTTCTTCCCGTCAAGGTCCGTCATGGTCACGGTCATATCTCGCTTATAGTAGTAGGTCGGGTACCCTTCATACAGGTCCAGGTTCTTTTCATCGAGTTCTGAGATTACCCAGATCAGGACCGGCACCACTCTGCCCGCTGCGGGCTCAATGGTCGCATGGGTCCGAAAGACCAGCTTCCAGTCCTGAATGGCTGCCATGCCGATAATCCTGGCGTCCGGACACCGGTGCGCCATTTGCCTGACGGAAAGGTTGCTCCCGTAGGCTATGTACTTCTTACTCATGATCGTCCTCCTCACCGTAATATTCTGCAAGCCAAAGGGCTGCTGCGTCTCTTCCGATGCTGTCCTCCATCGCCTTTTTCAGGATGCTCTTTTCAAAGCCCCATCGCTCGTATCCGCGATCCAGCAGGTCGAAGTAATCCTCGCACGGCTCTCCAAGCATCCGGTATTCATGCAGGATGTAGCCGATGCAGTTTCGCCGGAGCTTTTTCTTCCTGCCGTTCAGTCCCCACACGGGAAGCAGGAAATCCCGCTTGTAGTAATACTTGGGATATCCTTCAAACCGATCCAGCTTCAGCTCGTCCTCCGCCGTGATCCGGTAGATCACCACCGGCACACAGCCGTTGGCGTCCTGTTCGATGGTCGCATAAGCACCCGTCATGCTCTGCTTGAACAGCAGCCTGTATCCGCCGATGACTGAAGTGCCAAACACCTCGGCGCTGGGACAGCGCTTTTTCATCCTGGCCTCATCCAGGTTGCTGCCATAAGCAATGCAGAAGACCTCGTTGTCTTCCTGTCGGATCAGCTGGAAGCCTTTCCAGAAGTCATTCATCGCCGCCACCGCCTTTGCTCTCGATGCGGCCTAAGTCCTTGTCACCCGGATCGCCGTCCGTTTCGCCCTGCACATGGAACTCCACGCCCTGGAAATCATCGGCACCTAGGGTGTACTCCGCGTTCTTCCAGGCATCGGACACGCGCCTATGGGCTTCTTGCTCAGACTCTGCGCCGACGATCACGGCTTTCTGCAGGGTCTCCGTAATCAGAACCTTGTATTCTTTCATGGCCTGTCGCCTCCTTTCACTGCCTTAAGCCGGGGCTCCCCGGCGAAAGGCTTCTTGTTTTCCGGTTCAGCAGGCGGCCTGTCTCCAGGCTGCGTTGCCGTCCATGTTCTTCAGGAGGATCTCCCTGGCCGTCTCGAACTCGTCTCCGATGAAGCCGAGGCGGAGCATCCAGCAGCGGAAGGCGTATTTCTCGTTTTCGGTCTGCTGGGGCTTGGGGCTGGCGTAGGCGATCTCCTTGGCCAGTTCGCTCATGGCCAAGCAAAGCTGGATGTAAGCCTTCATCTCACCTGCGTGAATGCCGCCGCGCTTGCCGTCGTGCGGGTCGGAAAACTGGAAGAGGCGGAATTCAATGGTCCCCTTCGTGAAGCTCGCATGGAGGTTCAGCATGTGGTACCGGCTGTCGTTGTAATGCTGGTTCCT
>CACZFV010000230.1 GCA_902780465.1 uncultured Lachnospiraceae bacterium | reverse complement strand
AGAAAGCCGCCGACTCCTCCCCTATCCCTGGGAGAAGTACCCGATCCGCCACCTGGTAACCATACCAGGCATACGCGCCATCATCCCATCCCTCGATTGGGCTGGAATACTGCCCCTGGCTGCGTCCGCTGAGCGTCACGCCCAGACGGTTGTCCGCCAGGATCCCCGTACTCTGGGGTGCAAGAAACTTTCCGGTCTCTTCATTATAAAAATCATAGTATCCATTCAGCTCATAGGTCGCGGCGTCGCGGTGCATAATTACCTTCCAGTCCAGCGAGACGCTGCTGCGCCAGGTAAAGGTGTCACCTTTCTCAAACAGGTAAACCAGGTCTCCATTGCCGTCAATGGCGTACAGGTCGTATTCCTCGGTGGTTTCGTTCCATTTCCGCAGATAGACGATCACAGAATCAGCGTCCTCCAGGTCCTGCACACTGATCTTCTCCGCGGTCTTTTTCTCGCTGAGGTCGAGCTGTCCCAGCTCATACAGCGTAAACCATTCGTTTGCCCCGTAATCTTGCCAGACGCCGAACCCGTCCGCGATTTTCCAGTTATACAGGTTCAGGGAGTGCTTTTTCCCGTCGCTCAGGTGAATCTGATCGGGGAACCCGGCCCTGGTCTCCAGAACCAGCTCCTGCGGATTCTCCGACACCGAGATCTGCTTTTCATCAATGTTCAGATACCCGCCTTCCTCGTCTCGGAGGGTATATTTGCCCGGTGCGGTCTCGGTAAATGTCCAGAAGGTCAGATCTTCGTCCGCAGAGAGATACGTATTGACCAGCGTAGTCAGAACGACACTCGTCGCCTTCAATCTCCCTGCCTGCTTTTCATGCGCCTGGCCGATCAGCCCGGCGCCGATTTCCCTCCCGCCGAGCCAGCTGACCAGCGCGTAGGTTTTTCCGTCCAGATCCCCCGTAGCGCCAAAGGAGACAATGGTATAGATGGAGAAGGATCCCGTCTCAAAACGGAATTCATCCACCGAGCCATCCTCACTCCGGTTGGTCTCCGGCTCGAGAACTTCCGTTCCCTCCTCGCCGAAATGGACCACCTGGATCGGCTGCTCGCTGTTGATTTTCACCGGGTCCACATAGGTAATATGAACTTGAACGGGAACGGCGGGTTCCACCTTTTCTCCTGCGGAATTCAGAATCTGGATGTCAAACATCCGCACATGGGTAAGCCACTCCGGCGTACTGCCCACAGCCTCTGCCGTCTCCAGCACATGCGCTTCATAGCGCTCGTCCTCTTCCAGGATTTCTTCCACTGCCAGATAAGCGTCCTGCGGGATCTCCGCCTCTGCCGTATAATTCACCGTGATACGGTAGGTTCCTCCGTCCGAGGCGAGAACCGTTTTTTCTATCACAGAGTAAATCAGTGCATAGACCGAAAAGCTGTCCGCGGAGAAATCGGCCGCGCCTGTCTCGGTCGGCTCGGCCTCTTTCTGTTCCACTACAGTGGTGTTTCCTTCCCCATCCAGGTGTACAACGGTCTGGATCTGGGCCTGCTCCGGTGCGCTGGCAGTAGGTTCGGTATTTTCCGGATTTTCAACCGGAATCATCTCGACCTGAATCGGCAGTGCCGGTTCGATCTCGTTCCCCTCTGCGTCAAAGAAGCTGATGTCCACAGCCATAACCTGAAGGATTTCCCCCTCCACCGGCCTGGTCACCAGGCTGAGAACGTCTTCGTCCTCAATTGCTGTCACGCGGACCGTGGTTCCCTCCGGGAACGCGCCGTCCGGCGCCTGGATCCGAACTTGCAGGGATCCGACAGTCTCCTCAAAGGCCATTGCCGCTTCCGGCGTTTCCTGCTGTTCATCCGGCACTGTTTCGGTTTTTTCGTCTTCGGCGTTCTCTGAAGCATCCGGAGTCTCTGCGTTCTCCACCACTTCCGTATCTTCCGGCTTCTCCTCTTCGTCCGTTTCTTCAGTATCTTCCGCTTCGTTCTCCATCTCTTCGCTTAATGATGTTTCGACCGCCGCCTCTTCTCCGGGCGTCAGCTCCGTTTCCTCAGCAACTTCTCCGCCGACTTCCAGCTCGGACTCGGGTTCCGCGGTCGTCACCTCTCCTTCCACAGGGGTGGAAGATTCCTCAGGATCATCAAAGAGGAAAACAAAGCTTCCCCCTTCTGTCTCTTCCCCTTCCACAGTCTGGGTCTCTTCCGTTTCTTCCTCTGGGAATAGAAAGACAAATCCGTTGTCCTGTTCCGTTTCGGGAGGATTGTTCTGCTCTGTCGACGTGTCAGCTTCGGCAATAGACTGCGGTCGGGTTCCGTTCTGGACTGTCTCCGATTCCGTCTGTGTCACCGTCTCTCCGCTGGCGGAATTCTCCTGCCCGGGCATGGGCGCCGGCTGACCTCCGTCTGCCGGTATGCTTTCCGGTGCATCCGCATCATCATGAGTCACTCCTGCCGCGAATTCGGGAGTTGTCTCCGTTTCGCCCTCAGCGGCAGATTCTTTCTCTGACGCTTCTTCCTCATTTATCTCTTCCGAATGTTCATCATCCACTTGCTCTTCTGCGTCAGGCTCTTTTTCCGTGGTCTCTTCTCCCACGGACTCTTCTCCATCAGTTTCCGCTTCCGAAGGCTCATTATCCATTGGCTCTTCTACGTCTGGTTCTTCTCCCTCGTTTTCCTCTTCTGGCGCACTCAGTGGAATGCGTCCGTCTTCCAGCACTTCCGCCAGGCGGAAGCACGTGTCGTTATGAACATGTTCCTCCAGCTCCAGCATGCCACAGGTAAGAATTCTCTTCCCGTTTTCATCTGTCGAGTAGCAGTTGTCATCGTGCCTGTGAAGTATCGTTTCCTTCTGTTCGCAGGTTAGAATGCGGCGGATTTCATAGCAGGCGCCGGTATGAACGTGTCCGCTTTTTTCCTCTTTACCACAGATCAGTTTTTCCTCAATACGGTAGCAGCCGCTGTCATGAATATGATACGGAATCTCCGGCAGTGGGCAGATCAGCCTACCGGATTCGTCAAAGCAATCCTCGGTATGTTCATG
>CACZFV010000229.1 GCA_902780465.1 uncultured Lachnospiraceae bacterium | reverse complement strand
GACGTATCATCGAAGCAGTGGAGATCATGTTCAGGACCATCTTCTGGGCGGTCCCTGCCTTCAGCCTGGTAGAGCCTGTCAGGATCTCCGGGCCGGTGACGATCTCGATCCCCAGTTCCGCCGCCCGGCTCAGTTCAGAATCTTCGTTGCAGGAAACTGCCACCGTATGACAGCCGGTCTTTCCGGCATACTCCAGACCGCCCAGGACATAGGGTGTCCGCCCGCTGGCAGCAAGCCCGATCACCAGGTCCCGTTCTGTAAGGTCATGCGCCTTCAGGTCCTTCCGGCCCAGCTCCCTGCTGTCTTCCGCCCCCTCGACCGCCGTGGTGAAGGCTTTCTCTCCTCCTGCGATCAGTCCGGTCACCGTGCCGGGAGCCACCCCGAAAGTCGGCGGACACTCAGAGGCATCCAGTACGCCAAGCCTTCCGCTGGTCCCTGCCCCGATGTAAAAGATCCTGCCGTTCTTCCTGAGGCTCTCGATCCCCCACTCCGCTGCCCGGGCGATCTCTTTCAGATGTTTTCTGACTGCGCCGGGAATAAATCCGTCTTCCAGATTCATGACCGTGACGATCTCCAGAGGAGTCATGGCATCCAGGTCCATCGTGCCGGGATTTCGCATTTCGGTTGTCATGCATGTTTTTTCAGAAGTCGGTTCCATGTCTGTACCTCCGTTTTTACCCTGCAGACTTTGTTTTCTGCTGCCACTTTAATCATACCATTTCCGGAGAAAAAGCGATGCTGCATATTGAGTATGCTGCCGCGTATCAGGCCATATGATATGACTGCTGCACACCAGAACGCAGGAATGTGGTATAGTAATAATCAGATCCGGCGTGACGCCGGTGCATACGAGGAGGAAGTACATGAGAAAGACCAGAAAAACAGCTTTGGTGCTCGCAGCCGGGCTTGTCGTGACGCTCGCGTTTTCTGCCGCAGTCTACGCGGAAGAAGAAAAAGGCCCCGGCATTGGACTCGGGACCGGCATCGCCCAGACCGCACAGGAAACGCAGGCCACGGGGCAGACCCAGTCCGGGGAACAGGCCCAGACCACGGTGAAGAAGGAAGCACCTCACCGAAAGACCGCTGAGGAACTGCAGCAGGTGATGCAGACCGTGCCGGCAGGTCCCGCGAAGGCGGAGTGGGGGACCTTCTTCCTGGGGAACAACCTTCCCCCCAGGAACGACGAAGAGGAACCTTACCTCCGCTCCTTCCATGCCTATGCCATGGTGCCCGGGGAAGAAAAGGTCGTTTTCCTGACCTTCGACGAAGGATATGAGAACGGATATACGCCGGCTATTCTGGACGTGCTGGCGAAGCACAACGTCAAAGCCGCCTTTTTCTGCACCGGCAGCTACATCAAGGAGTGCCCGGACCTGGTGAAGCGGATCGCCGATGAAGGGCATATCATCGGAAACCACACTCTGACCCATCCCAGCATGATGAAGGTCGCCACCTGGGAAGAATTCAGCCGTCAGCTTCTTACAGTGGAGGACCGGGTAAAGGCGATCACCGGAACAGACATGCCCCGCTACTACAGGCCGCCGGCAGGCGCCTACAGCGAAGCGCAGCTCCGGATGGCGGACGCCATGGGCTACAAGACCATCTTCTGGAGCGTCGCCTATAAAGACTGGGACACCAAGGCGCAGCCGACCCATGAAAAGGCGATGAACTATCTCACCACCCGGATCCACCCCGGCGCGATCATCCTCCTGCACGCAGTGTCGAAGACCAATACGGAGATCCTCGACCAGCTTCTCACCCGGTGGAAGGAAATGGGCTATACCTTCAGGACCCTGGACGACCTTCCCGAAACGCTCACTTACTAAGAAACGCTCGCTTACTGAATGACTGATAAGAACGGGGCTGACACGTCACCAACTGGTGATGCGTCAGCCCCGCTTCTATATGCGATGGAAGTTTTCAGCTCAAAACAAAAGCAAAAAACTGCTCCATTTCTTCTTTCGATTTGAACTTCGCCATGTACACATAGCGTCCCATGGAGGGCCAGTCGATAGGAGGCATCTCCTCCTGCATCACGATATCGCCCCCGTAGCGCTCCATGACTTCCTCATGGCTGTGCGCAAAGGCGCGGCCGTCCTTCCGCCCGGCGTAGGCGCAGAAATACCTTTCCCCGGATTCCGGGAAGCTCCTCTTGTCGGAAGTGACCATCTCAGCGTAGATCCGGAAGACGTCGATGGACAGCGCGTAGTTCATCATGTCGGGGTCATGGCCTCCTGCGGGGCGCATATTTACCTCCATCACGGCAAAATCGCCGGCTTTTCCAATGCCCTTGTAATCCTTCGTGATGTTGATGAACTCGAAATGGACAAACCGCCGTCCCGCGCCGAAAGCCTTGACCGTCTTCCGCCCCAGCTCCCTGAGACGTTCCGGAACTTCGGGGGAAGTGTAAAAGCTGACGTTCTCGTCGTTCTGCACCGAGTCGATGACCGGCGCGTAGGTGCACATGGACTCAAACAGCGGCTCGCAGCGGGAGTCGATGACCGCGTCATAGGTGCAGATATCTCCGTACAGGAACTCCTCCATCACATAGGGTTCGGAGGGAAGATCGCTGTAGAACGAGACCAGCTCCTCTTCTGTTTTCAGCTTCCGCGCTCCATTGGCACCGACGCCGATGTCAGGCTTCACGATGACCGGGTATCCGACCTTGGCGGCGAAAGCCTTCCCGGACTCAAGGTCCGAGACAAGATGCTGACGCGCGGTCGGGATCCCTGCCTCCAGGAAGATCCTCTTCATCCCGGATTTCCGGACCAGATCCCCGATCCCGTCCTCCTGGGTGCCGGAAGTGATATTGAAGTCCGTACGAAGGCGGGCGTCCTGAGGAAGCCAGTATTCATTCAGGGAATCCAGCCAGTCGATCCTGCCGTACTTGTGGATATAAAATCCGACTGCGCGGTATACCTGTTCATAGTCCTCCAGTGAACCCACGTAAAAATATTCCGTCAGGACCTGTTTCAGACGATCGTTCAACGTG
Source organism: uncultured Lachnospiraceae bacterium (assembly GCA_902780465.1). Taxonomy (GTDB): domain Bacteria; phylum Bacillota; class Clostridia; order Lachnospirales; family Lachnospiraceae; genus Moryella. The sequence continues at coordinate 41 of CACZFV010000229.1, read as the reverse complement.
TCGTAGGGCACGTCTCCGATGCCGAGCACATTTACGCCAAG
>CACZFV010000228.1 GCA_902780465.1 uncultured Lachnospiraceae bacterium | reverse complement strand
GATATACTGGCCGGCCTGCGGAAGAATAGGGGTCTCCCGGTCCGGGTCATACATGCGCACCGGTGTGCGGCCGATGAGCTGCCATCCTCCGGGGGAGTCGATGGGGTACACACCGGTCTGTTTTCCGGCGATGCCCACGCTTCCTGCGGGGATCTTCACGCGGGGCTGCTTCAGTCTCGGGGTCTCGATCTTGTCGCTCATGCCGCCGAGGTAGGTGAAGCCGGGGGTGAATCCCAGCATGTAGATGAGATACGGGACGGAAGTGTGGATCTTTACCACTTCCTCCTTGGAGATGCCGGCGTGTTCCGCGACAAAGTCGAGGTCAGGCCCCATCTCCCCGCCGTAGAGCACCGGGATCTCCAGCACCTCGCTGGGCGGAAGCTCCGCGCTGTCCAGCTGCTTTGTCAGACCTTTCAGTCTGGACATCAGGGTGCGGTAGGAGATGATCTCCGGATCATAGTGGATCATGAGAGAGCGGTAGGTGGGGACCGTCTCAACGATCCCCCGGATGCCGCTCTTGTTCAGCAGAATATTAAAGGCGCGGATCTCTGTGTTGATCTTTTCGCTGATCTCGTTTCCGAATTCAGCGCACAGGGAGGTATCGCCTGTCAGCAGAAAACGTACGTCAGCCATGGAGAGTCCTTTCCTTTAGACAAAGAGGTTTCTCAGGTTCGGAAGAGCCTTGATGCCGAGGTATGCAGTAATGGCAACAACGATCCAGCCGAAAATGGTGAGAACGATGGGGTGCTTGTAAGCTTCGCCGACCACCTTCTTGTTGTGGGTGGCAAGCAGGATGCTTCCGAGAGAGATCGGAAGGATGAGACCGTTCAGTGCGCCGGCCAGCACCAGCAGCTTCGCTGCGCCGCCCAGGATGACCATGATCAGGGAGGAGATGGCGATGAAGCCGATGATCCAGTAGTTCTCGTTCTTCTGGATCGCGGGGCTGAAGGTCTTCAGGAAGGAAACGGAGGTGTAGGCTGCGCCGATGACGGAGGTCAGGGAGGCGCAGAAGATCACGAGACCGGCGAAGCGGTAAGCCAGGTTTCCTGCACCCACCAGGAAAGCGTAGGCAGCCGGGTTGGAGATACCGTTGTACTCCGGAACACCTGCCATGCCAACGTTGGCGGACGGATCAGCGAGGTTGATGCCGGCGAACTTCGTGATGACGCCGAGGATCGCCAGGAACAGAAGGACACGGACCACAGCCGCGATGCACATACCCATGACGGAACTTCTGGTCACCTGGTCCATCTTGTCCGGGCCGGTGACGCCGCCGTCGATCAGACGGTGCGCGCCGGAGAAGGTGATGTATCCGCCGACAGTTCCGCCGATCAGGGTCAGGATAGCGGGGATCGTTGCCGGGATACCGGAGGAGGGAACGAAGGTGTTGGCAATGGCTTCACCTACCGGCGGCTTGGTGATGAACATGACGATGAGGATGACCACGATCATCAGGGCGCCCAGGTATTTCACGACCTGGTCGATCAGAGACTTCGCGGACTTCGACAGGAAGATCACGATGGCCAGGAGGGCAGTAATCACATAGCCGATCTTGGTGGGGATGCCGACCAGGGCGAAGAGGCCCAGGCCGCCGCCGCCGACGTTACCGATGTTGAATGCAAGGCCGCCCAGGGCGATCATACCTGCCAGGACAAAGCCCAGACCGTAGACCACTTCGTTCGCGACGTCCTGTCCGCGCTTTCCGGTGTAGCAGAGCACTCTCCAGATGTTGATCTGGGCGATGGCCGCCATGATCAGGGAAGCGAGGATAACAAAGCCGAAGCTGGCGCCCAGGCTGCTGGTGAAGGTAGCGGACTGTGTCAGGAAGCCGGGGCCGATCGCGGAGGTCGCCATCAGGAACGCGGCGCCGAGAATGACAGTCATATTCTGTTTTCCGTTGTCTTTACTCATAGATTTCTCCCTCTGCGGCAGCCGTTGCGCGGCTGCCGGTAATCAATTCGTTTACAGTTTCAGTTCTGAAAAAACTGTTCTGCGGAAGACTGATGTCAGACGATCTCGCAGATCGGGGCAATGGTGACGCCCTCTTCGATGAGCTTCGCGCGGATGTTCTTCACGAACTCCACTGCGGACGGGTTGTCGCCGTGGACGCAGATGGAATCCGCTGCCAGCGGGACTTCCTCGCCGGTGATGGCGGTGACTTTTCCTTCCTTCACCATGCGGATGGTGCGGGCGATGGCCTCGTCCTTGTCGTGGATCACGGCACCGGGTTTGCTGCGCGGGACAAGGGAGCCATCCGCCTGATAGGCGCGGTCAGCGAAGACCTCGCTGGCGGCGCGGAGTCCTGCTTTTTTCGCCTCGGTGATCAGGTGGCTGTTGGCCAGACCAAGAAGGATGATATTGGAATCTACTTCAGCGACTGCCTCCGCGATGGCCTGCGCAAGGGCCGGATCCTTGGCTGCCTGGTTGTAGAGGGCCCCGTGGGGCTTGCAGTGCTGGAGCTTCAGTCCGTGGGCGGTGGTAAAGGCAATCAGCGCGCCGAGCTGGTATTTCACATAAGCCTTGGCGTCCTTCGGGGAGCAGGCGATGTTCCGGCGGCCGAAGCCGATAAGATCCGGATAGCCGGGATGCGCGCCTACCGCGACGCCCGCCGCTTTGCAGGACGCGACGGTCTTGTCCATGACGAGCGGATCGCCCGCATGATAGCCGCAGGCCACGTTCGCCGAGGAAATGTGAGCGATGACAGCCTCGTCCATGCCGATGGTGTACGCACCGAAGCTTTCGCCCAGATCACTGTTCAGATCAACCTTGTACATGTGTATACCTCCTTTGATATGTATGTTGCTGATTATTTAACATGCAATCATCATGCCAGTTTTTGCGGATGAGGCAAAGCTGAAAGAAACCGCAAATATGCGAAATATTTATGAATTCATGAGAAAAAAAAGATCAATAAAAATGTGCGGAACCGCACCTGCATCTGAAATCAGGGTGCGATTCCGCACGTTTATATTATTGCTTTGCGCTTCCGGGGGCCGCATCGGAGGGATCCTCGGAAACCGCGCCGTCGGCCTCCAGTCTGCGGC
>CACZFV010000227.1 GCA_902780465.1 uncultured Lachnospiraceae bacterium | reverse complement strand
AGGCCTCCGCCGACAGCACCTGGTAGAAGCTGTTGGTGGGAAGAAAGATGATCCGCTTCTGGGAAGCCAGTATCTTTACGCGCCGGTTGAGCGCCGGACACATCCGTACCATGTCGGCAGCCACGTCAAAAACGATGGTGGCTTGCTGGCGGTCGGCAGCGCAGCCGTAGACCTCGGCGCGTTCCTCGCCGTCACCGCAGCAAAGGAGCAGGGCGACCGCAGCGGCAAGCTCGGACTTGCCCATCTTCTTCGGTATCTCGATGTAGGCCGTATTGAACTGCCGGTACCCGTTTGGCTTCAGCGTTCCGAACAGGTCGCGGATAATTCTTTCCTGCCAGTCGATAAGCTCGAAGGGCTTTCCCGCCCATGTGCCTTTGGTATGGCAGAGCTGCTCGATGAACATCACAGCAAAATCCGCCATCTGCTTGCTGTAGTGAGAGGACTCGGCCATGAAGCGGGTCGGCTTGTAGTTTTTCAGTTTTCGCATTGGCATGAAAGCCGCCTCCTTCCGGGCAAAATAAAAGACCGCCAGCCGACGTGTTCGGCATGCGATCCTTGGTATCAGTACGAGAGAAAGAGCCCTGCGGCTCAGTCTCCCGGAATATTCATTCTCAGGGGTTTTAGTTGTAGTTTTGCAGGAGGATCATGTAGGCGAGCTGCGTCGGCTCATCCTCCGGCTCAATGTCCCAGCCTCTGTCGTAGTTGGCTGTGACCGTTCCGTTAATCTTGATCATCAGTTTGCTGATCTTGCCGCCGCCTATCCCGTATTCCTCGCTGGGTTCCTCGTAATGCTTTACCCAGTAGTGGCAAACCGTGTATTTTCCTTTGTCCTTGGCATCCGGTATTCCGATTGTTCCTTCGCTCCACATGGTTTAGGCCTCCTTTACCGTCATCTTGAAAGCCGGGATCAGGGCGCGGTCGTCGCTTCCGAAGTGGGTGTAGCGTTCCTTGACTCTGACGATGCCGTCCAATGTGCAGCCAAGCTCCTCGAAGCGGGCGATGGTCTCGATCAGGCTGGAGAAGGTGGAGCTTATCGTGAATTCCTTCACTCCCAGCTTCCTGCAGTCGGAAAGGATCGCCTCGATGTCGTCGTCCCAAATGACCTCGGCGAAGTTCGGCAGGTCGTTTCCGGCTTCCTTGCTGTAAAGGTAGGCCTGTCCGAGCGTCCAGTGGCATCCGATCTCGTCCCATTTCATTCCGGGCTTTGCGTTCTCAATGGCTTCGATTGTGTACTTCATGGTGGTTTCCTCCTTGTTTGGTGTTCCTTTTGGTATGTACATATATCACTCTGAACGCCTGTAATAGCAAGTTAATTCGGAGAATATATGTGACAATCCTGCTGGAATATCCGAGGTCGTAATTGTGTAGTTTACGCCTCGCCGGTCAGGATGAATTTTGCGTATTCTGACCGGTGATCCTCAAGGTAAAGAACCAGCTCGTAGAAGTCTCTCTCGTAGGCCAGCCGCTGGACAGTGGTTACATCAAACATATTCGTGAGGCCGGTGTCCCGGATGGCGAGAATCTGTTCTTTTACTTTTTCATCCATCTCATTCCACCACCTTCCTGACAAGGTCGATGCCGTAGATCACGTTCAGGCCGCAGCCGTTATCCCAGTTCACCATAAGGCTTCCGGTATCATCGACACCCGTAACCGTTCCCTTGGTGCCGATGGGTGGAGCCTGCACATCGTCCATCTGAAGGAGCTCCACGCGGGTGCCTGCCGGGTAGCGCAGGCGGAGCGCTTCAAGTTCGTGCTGCTTTATCATTCGCATGCCGCCACCTCCTTTTCCGGTGCGCCGTTCTTCCAGCTGGAGTTGCCGGAAAGGTTCTGAAGGAGAATCTTGCGCTCTGCCTTGTACTCGTTTCCGATGAAGCCAAGCCGCAGGAGGAAGCAGCGGAAGGCGTATTTCTCATTGTCGACTTCCTTTTCGGTGGCGCTTACCCGCTTCAGGTCTTTACTCATCTTGCAGAGGGCTGCGATGAAGTGTGTGTAAGCCTTGACCGCTTCCGGCTCCGGCAGTTCAGAAAACCAAGGGAAGGTGATTTTGTCTTCCGTGATCTCGATGCCGAGGTCGTCAATGCCGAGCGCCTTCTTGATGAGGCTTTCCTTGGCGGTGAGGAGGTTGGTGAGGTTTCCGACCGCAGCCTTCTCCAGCGGGAGGCTGACCGTAAGGCCGGTGCCTTCATCTGCTTCCGGTTCCTCTGCGGTGGCTTCCTCGTCGGTGCTTTCGATGTTCTCAGCCGGTGTGAAACCGTCCGCGATCAGGTTGTGGATCAGGCGCTCCAGCTTGTCCGCGTCCTCGCAGGTGACGCCGCCTTCCTTGTCGACCGTGATGTCGCCGATCTCAAAGGCGCAGGTCGGCATGAACTTGTAGATGGCCTTGTCGCCTGTAAGCTCTGCGATGGCTGCGACCAGTGCTTTTCTTTCTTTTCCGGTTACGTTGTAGTTTGCTTTCATTGTGTGTACCTCCGTTTTTCAAATGTGGTTTTTGGCTGTGCCTTTCGGCATGTATATACATCACTCTGAAAGCCTTATATAGCAAGCGTTTTCTCGATATTTCAAAGGAATATAATCGACAAATATACAGGGCAGAAATTGTGTACTATACACCCGCCGTGGGAGAGGTTTCGACCTCTTTTGCCAGAGCGGAGTAGTAGAGCTTTTCACCGTTTCTTACTACATACACATTTTGCGTATCGCCGGTATCCTCCACATAGCGCCGGAGGATGACGGATGCGTATTTCGGGTCAAGTTCCATCATGCAGCAGATACGGTTTAACTGTTCGCAGGCCATGAGCGTGGAGCCGGAGCCGCCAAAGGTATCAATGACCACGGAATTCTCCTGAGAAGAGTTCTGAATCGGATAGCCCAGAAGATCCAGCGGCTTACTGGTCGGGTGATCCTTGTTGCTCTTTGGCTTGTCGTAGTTCCAGATGGTTGTCTGCTTTCTGTCGGAATACCACGGGTGCTTGCCATTTTGCAAAAATCCGTAGAGCACCGGCTCGTGCTGCCACTGATAATCGGAGCGACCGAGCACGAGGCTGTTCTTTACCCAGATACACACACCGGCGAGGTGGAAGCCT
>CACZFV010000226.1 GCA_902780465.1 uncultured Lachnospiraceae bacterium | reverse complement strand
CATGCGCGCTTTCAGGTGCCGGGTGAGGAGCAGGGCAGATACCATCTGCGAAAGCGTCGTGGCGATGGCGACGCCCGCCACACCGAGCTTCAGGACCGCTACAAAGAAAAGATCCAGAAAGACGTTCAGAATGCAGGTGGCGGTCAGGATCCGAAAGGGCGTCCTGGCATCTCCCAGAGCCCGGAGGCTCCCGGTGCCGTTGTTGTACACCACGATAAAGACCATGCCGATAAAATAAAGCCGGAGATACAGCTCCGCCAGACCACGGACTTCCTGGGGGAAGTTCTGTATCATGGAGATCAGGGGCACGGCAAGACAGGCTGCCACAGAGAGAAACAGCCCGAGAAACACGGAGAGGGTATAGGCCACTTTTACCGAAGCGGTCAGGCCCTCTTCTTCATTTTTGCCGAAATGCCTGCCGATCACCACCATGGTGCCGACAGACATGCCGTTGAAAAAACCCACCACCAGCTGGACCGGCTGGCTGCAGGCACTCACCGCCGCCAGCGGCGCCGCTCCTGCCCAGTTGCCCACGATCAGCGCGTCCACGCTGTTGTAGAGACTCTGCAGCAGTTCCCCGGTCACGATGGGGATCGTGAAGAGGATCAGCTCGCGGATGATGCTCCCGCGGGTGAAGTCAAAGGATCTTGATGCCTGTTGTTTCATATCGCGCATGGTCTCATTTTACAGAAAAGGGACAGGGAATACAATCAAAAACCGACAAGGAGCCGGTGGGAAGAGACAAAACCGGTGCATGGTGTTATAGTGATGATGCAAGGCACAGAGGTGCTTTCACGGGATACAGAGAGAAGGAAGCAGAAGCGATCCAATGGAGATCTGCAAATGGGAAAGATACTGGACGAATTATTGATCTACGAGATCCTGTCTGTCGTAGAGGAAATACCGGAGGGAAAAGTCGCTTCCTACGGGCAGATCGCCCGGCTGATCGGGCGGGACAGGAACAGCCGCCTGGTGGGAAAGGTACTGAGCATGGCCGAATTCTACGGTGATTACCCTTGTCACCGGGTGGTGAATCACGCAGGCCGTACGGCGCCGCATTTCCGGGGACAGAGGGAGCTCTTGCTGGACGAAGGCGTGGGATTCAGACAAAACGGATGCGTAGATATGAAGAAATATCAGTGGAACTGCTGAGCGCATATAGTATCAGCAGGACTTCTGAACGTGCACTCCGTACGGGAGGAGGCCGGAAGATGGAATACATTCATCACTATGATTCACCGCTGGGCGGTATCACGACCGCCAGTGACGGGAAAGCCCTGACCGGATTATGGTTTGACGGGCAGAAGTATTTTGCCGATACTCTGGAGAAAGATCCCGAGGAGAAAGCGCTTCCTGTATTTGATGAGGCCGACAGGTGGCTTGATATCTATTTCAGCGGGCATGAACCCGGCTTCACACCGCCAATTCACATGAAGACCACACCCTTCCGCAAGGCGGTCTGGGAGATCCTTCTCACCATTCCCTTCGGCAGGACCATGACCTACGGGGAAATCGCAGCCAGGATCGCAGAGCAGAACGGTTTATCCCGGATGTCGGCCCAGGCAGTCGGCGGAGCGGTGGGACACAACGCTGTCTCGCTGATCATTCCCTGTCACCGTGTTGTAGGCGCGGACGGCAGCCTGACCGGCTATGCCGGCGGGATCGACAGGAAAGTGAAGCTTCTGTCTCTGGAAAACGCGGACATGTCTGCGCTTTTTGTTCCCCGGAAGGGAACGGCGCTGTGATGATATCATACACAGAATAAACGCTCCGGCGGACAATATCTTAATGACATTGCCCGCCCGGAGCGTTTTTAGTCGTCGTAGTGTCCGCGGCAGTGAACAATAAAGATGCGTCCTTCTTCCATATGGTAAACAAGACGATCCTCTTCGTTGATACGCCGGCTGAATTCTCCCTGGAGATTTCCTTTTAGTGGTTCGGGATTACCGATGCCTTCTGAAACGCCGTTACGTTCGATATCCTTGATCAATTGATTGATACGTTTCAGCGTTTTCTTATCCTGGGTCTGCCAGTACAGGTAATCATTCCAGGCATCATCAGACCAGATTTTTTCACTCATCATCGACCTCGATCAATTCGTGTGCAGTACCTTTACCGGATCTGAGCTCCTGGACGGATTTCAGAATATAAGCCTGGTTTGATGGGCTGAAGAAAGGATCGTCCTGTTTGATCTCAAAAGGGATCCTTCGCTCACGCAGGACTGCTTTCACAAAGAGATTTATGGCGGTAGAAGTATTGAGACCGACGGATGTGCAGAAAGCATCAAACTTGATCTTATCTGTTTCATCGACACGGGCAGTTATTGTTGAAAGAGCCATAATTTCACTCCTTTCTGATGGTTTGACAATATTATATCACTAACGTAACACAATAGCAATCTGCTGTAATATTAATGGCTGAGTCGTGATCGAGGCGAGGCTGAGTTGGTTTAAAAAATGTGGACACATTTTTGAGGCTGAACAGGGCAGAATCTGAACGTAATGGCTCATATTTGAACAATGGCGGAATATCATGATCGAAATTGAAAGGCCCAGCGACTCGGATAAGAAAAGCAGACGACACAATAGCAAGATGTGTTGATTAATTTGAATATTTACCCCGGCAGGGTGTGCTTGCAAATTTAGAAAAACGGAAAATGTGACCACTGAAAAACAATTCTATGGTTTATACTTGCATTATACCCTGAGGGGGTATATACTACAGACAGTGATTGATACCCCTGAGGGGTATTGCAGAGAGACACGGGACATGGGATTCGCGGCAAAAAAGGAACTGCGTCTTATGTACAGGAACAGGAGGAATTATGGCAGAAAACGTATGTCCCCACTGCGGGGAGCGGCATAAAAAGAGGACAGCCGAAGAGCAGAAGGTACTGCTGACAAGATTAAGAAAGGCGGAGGGGCAGATCCGCGGTATCGAAAAGATGGTGGAGAATGATGCCTGGTGCCCGGACATTCTGATCCAGGTCTCGGCGGTGACGAACGCGCTGAACAGCTTCAACAAGGAGCTGCTGGCCTGTCACATCAAAAGCTGTGTTTCCGAGGACATCCGGAAGGGCGACGACGAGGCCATC
>CACZFV010000225.1 GCA_902780465.1 uncultured Lachnospiraceae bacterium | reverse complement strand
TCCGCCCGCTCCTCGTCCGAAAGCCCTTCTGTATCCCGGATCTTTCTGACCTTCCGGTCATATTTCTCCCGGAGACTGTCGTTGATCCCGGGGATGGAACCGGAAACAGTTTTGATGACAAAGGCCTCATTTGCAGTGCGCCCGCGTTCATCCTTCTTCAGGCCGGTCATCAGGTTCCGGATGTAGAAGTTCGAGACGTTATACATGTTGTTGGCACACAGACACGCCCTGTCGACATAAGGAAACAGGGGATCGTCTTTATGGATGTCAATGCATTCAACATGGTACATATGTGTGTCTCCCTTTTCGGAACTGTACAGACCACCTGTACTATCTGTGTACCGGACACTTTATTATACCATACAGAACATATTTTCGCAAACACATGTTTGTATTATCTGGAAAATCTTTCTCCATTTCAAGATATATTGACAAAAACCGCATTCATCTCACCGCCTGTAGAGGCGGGAGTCTTCTGCGGAGATAGGATAAACCCTCATCGTGTGGTCAACGTCATGTCCACCGGCATTTGTCCGGAACAATTTCTGAATATAGGCAACAGCCTGTTCTATGATTTTTTCATCTTTCATTTTTTATTGCGCTTCCCGAATCAATGGTTATTGCCTTGCCTCCATTTTCTGTTCCCCCGTGTAAGCATCCTCGGCACTATTGAGAAAGTTCTGTTTCGAGAGCCATTCTTCCTCCTCCGGAGTCTCCGGGATGTCGATTCGCTCGATTTTGAAGATAACCGGGCGGGTCCCGTCATTACAGCAGGTGATCATCATACGGTTGTCGTTGGTCCAGCCCTTCACGATGTTCTGCATAATTGTACGATGGTAAAATCTGCTTTGCCTGCAGCGCAAAACGAATTGATCCTGAATTGCCATATGAATCCAGCGCATTCACATCTGCGCCCATATCCAGCAGAATGCTTCAGATGGTATATTGAAATGATACCGGTGAAGCCTCACACGACTGTTAAGTCGCGTGCTTCCTACTCCCCGCCTTTCGGCGGGTTCCCCTTTAGGGGGTTCGGACTGCCTCTCCACCATACAGCCAAAGCTCAGCATCACGCTGCCGCAGCAGCGAGCGCCGCACTGAAGCTAATTAACGTGGATAAGGTGCAGGTGCTTCTCTTGCTGACTGAAGGGACTTTTGCCTCCAGCCGCTGCTTTGACGTTGCCGGCAAAGACTTTGTGAGCTCCCGGATAAAATACCGGGCGCCGATGTTGTAGCTCGCGTTCAGGTCACAGTTGTAGATCTTCCCTGTGCTGAACTCGCAGATACTGTAGTTGTCCGCTGTCCTCTCCGACTCCCTGCCGCGTTTCACACGGCCTGTGCCGTCGAAGGCCAGCCGGCTCGTGTTCCACGCGCAGACCGTGGAGATCCGGATCCGTGCGCGGTGCGCCTTCTGCGTCACCATTTTTTGAACGTAAATGGCTTTCCAGTGGTGCAGGCGCTGCTTTCTGGAGCCGCGTTTTTTCCCTCGCAGATCCAGATGTTCCATGACGATGACATCGACATCATAGAGGACAGCGTTCCTTACGATGAACTCCGCCGTCTTCACGGCGATGTCATCGCTGATGCCTTTTGCCCTCGCCCAGAGCCGGGGCATGCGCCGCGCCCCCTGCCCCTGCGCCTTTCTGATCCTGCCGATGGCCCTGTCCAGGCGGTCGTTCTCTGCGGGGAGCTTTAAGAACTTTCTCCCCGCGACCGTGCCGTCCGGTCCCATGACGCAGCAGGTACAGGCGCTGTTGATGCCCAGGTCCACAGCCAGGATCCTTCTCGCGGACGCATCCGTATCCGGCAGTTCGATCTTTTCCTCAAAGGCGAAGTCCAGATACCACAGCTTCCCCCGCTTCTGCAGGGTCGGGACGCATTCCTTTCGGTTTTTACAGTTGCGGAGGATGTAGTCCACATCCCCTTTGCGAAGGCCGACCTCCAGCCAGTCCCATGTGTTCCTGGTGAAGACCTTGATGGACGCCGTATAGGTGCCGGTGCGGACGAACATGTTGTCCCTGTACATGGCTGGGTATACATATCCGGCAGAAGGGGATCCGGGATGCTTCCCCCTGGTCTTCGGGTCTGCAGCCTCCCAGTTCCGGAGATTTGAACGATAGGAGGAGACTTTACCGATGGCCTCCGCAATGGCAGCCCGCCTGAGGTAGGAAGGGAACTTATAGAAGTCCTTCCCGAAATCGTATGGAACAGTTTTCCTTTTTGACGTCCTGATCGTGAGGGCTTCCACGGCATTGACTCTGCCTGTCTGTCCCTTACTGGAGGAAACAGTGTCCCACTCCTCCATGCAGACATCGATGAAGAAATCCACTGCCTTCCGGTAGGCGCCGGCTGTAGCGGACAGGGTCTTCCGGATGTCAGCGCAGCGGCTGATCCTGACAGAATATGTGGACATCTGTTTCACGCCGGACACCCCCCTCCGCATAAAGCTCACCCGGGATGCTCAGCCTCCAGCACCTCCCGGTGGTATCTCTGCAGCCTTTCCAGGTCCCGGGGCGGCCTTCCCTTTCCACCCCAGGCCTTTTCCTTCTGGCTCTCGATATACCTCTCCACCTGTTCCCTGCTCCGGTCACTGACAGTCACGACACAGTAGGAAGGGTTCCAAAGATGACCTCCCCAGAGCTTCTCCTTCATCTCCGGATGCAGCTGGAAAAGACGCCTTGCAATGCCGCCCTTCATGATCTTCACCATGTCGGAGATAAAGAACTGAGGCTTTGCGTCGACCAGCACATGTACATGGTCCGGCATGACCTCCATGGCCAGGATCCGGAAGCTGTACTCCTGCGCAAGCTCCTGAAGGAGTTTTTTGCAGTCCTCATCCGCTCCTCCCCTCAGGACCTTCCGCCTGTACTTTGTACACCAGACGATATGATACTGAAGAGAATACACATAGCCCCTACCATACGTTAATTTGTTTTCATTTATAAAATAGATATCTTTCTCCATACATGAATCATAGCATATGATAATTGTATTTGCAAGAAAAATCGAATATTCGTTCTATTTTTGACAGCGCTGCGCTATGACATGAGAAAGAGGAAAACAAGAAAACAGACAATTCCAGACAGCTGAGCCGGTGTGGTC
>CACZFV010000224.1 GCA_902780465.1 uncultured Lachnospiraceae bacterium | reverse complement strand
GTCATACTGCTTTGCCAGCGCCGCGATCTTCACGATCTCATCGAAGGAATAGACGCAGCCCACCGGGTTGTTGGGGTTCGAGAACAGGAAGACCTTCACACCCGCCTGGAACGCTTTTTCCAGCTCCGCGAGGTCGATGCCGGAGCCGACGCTCACGTTCTTGTAATACATCTGTACCGGGACCATCTCCCCGCCGAAGAATTCCACCATCTTCCGGTTCGCGAAGTAGTCCGGCTCCACAATGGCGACCTTGTCGCCGGGCATCACGTTCGCGCCCATGGCAAGGAACAGGGCTCCCTGGGTCCCCGGGGTCAGGATCAGCTCGGAATCCGGGTCCACCGGAGCACCGGAGAACGCCGCGAGATCCGCCGCGACCTGCTCCAGGATATCCTTCTTTCCTCTGTAGGGGGTGTAGGCCTGGGAGCCGCCCTCCAGGAAGCCTTCCACAAATACGCCAAGGCTGCCGGGCGTCGGCTTGTGCGCGTCCACGTCGCCGTGGGAGAAATCCACCTTCGCGCCCGGAAGCTTTTCGCCTCTCAGGTCCAGCGCCATGTTCTTCTGAAGGCTCTCCTGTCCCGGTGCGTTGTCGATGCCAAGCAGTTCAAACTTTTCTCTGATATTCATATGCGGCCTCCTGTGTATTCAAAACGATTCTTTCTTTTATCTGGATTATACGGGACAAAGCCATTCCGCGTCCAATACCTGTTGAGGTATGAGCCTATGCTCCGCCGGTTATACAGTTCAGTCAAACCCGACTGCCGTCAGATAGCAGCACATCAGGAAACAGATGATGCCGAACCATATCGCAAAGCAGGCCGGCGGTATGAAAAGCGCCTTCAGGATCATCTTTACGATCTCCCATATTTCTTTCGGATCCGTCTTTTTGCGGTAGCGCTTCCTGGAACCGTTTTCCGAGATCACATAGATCAATGGCCGTTCATAGCGTTCGATCACGGAAAACTTCAGAAGATAGACCGGGACGACCGGCACCATGATGCAGAACCATACTGCCGAACCGCCCAGTTCCAGCCGCTGGAAGTCAAAACCGTTCAGGAAGAGGGCGATGATGACCGGAAGGAACAGGATCACCAGCGCCTTGACCGCTGTTTTCACTGTCCGGGGCAGAGAGGTGAAGACCAGCTGCACCTGCCGCACCTTCCCGTCCAGCGTTTCGAAGAAGACCGGGTCTGCCACATCCTTTTCCAGATCCTTTCCTTCCCTGACCAGCTCCTTTCCCTGCCGCCGCAGCACGCCTCCGGAGGAAGTAAAGACCTCTCTCCCGGCTTCCACCCGGAACTTGTTGTGGGTCGTATCACTGTAAGCGCAGAGGAAAACGATCAGGAAGAATGCTGCCAGACAGCCGATGATCACCAGGCTCGTTCCCGGATCCATACCGAATAACCGGAAAGCCCCGAAGGCAGCGGCGCTGAACACAAGGACTGCCACAAGTGCCTTGAGCCACCAGGGCAGGAAATAATAATGGGATTCCTTTTCCGCCAGGACGCTGACCTTTCCGGTCTGGCCGTTCACCGCAGCAGCAGTCTCTCCTGCCTGCAGATAATAGACCGGCAGAAGCACCGGCATGCGCAGCACGGAATCCGTATTCGTGGACACCTCCACCGCTTTTGTCTCCAGCGTTTTCCTTACCAGCGGCGTGTAGTCGTTTGAGATCTCTTCATCGACCCGGGTTCTGAGTTCTTTTGCGTCCGCATCCCGGATCTTGATCCGCTGTCCTGCCGCGTAGGCAAAATTGAAAGGGATCAGATCCTCCAGTTCGAAGGGCTCCATCCCGTCCAGAAGCAGGTTGTCCATCTGACGGGAAGCGTTGACAAAGACCTTGTCCACATAGCCGCCGCAGGTATAGACACGGCTGGAATCCATCCGGCTGACCCTTGACCTGACCGGCCCCCGGATCAGCTCATAGGGAAGGTAAAAGCCCTGCAGACCTTCGATCCCGGCGGAAAGGTGCTTTGCCTCCGCTTTTCCGGAATTCTTTCTGCACCATTCGCTGAGACACCCTGCCGCTTCCTCCCTGGTGATCCTGAAAGGCAGGATCATTTCCGGCATGTCCTTCGACCTGGTATAGTTTTTACGGACCAGGGCCCGGCCGCAGAAGGCACAGTTTGACATTGCTTCATTCTCATCAAAAACGATCTCTGCGCCGCAGCCGGAGCAGGCCGCATGCATCAGCTGGTAGCGCTGCGAACTGCTGCGTATCTTCTCCTGCTGCATCTCCCGGAAGCCCTGCTTTTCCGCCATTGCTTCGCTGAGCTCCACACGGCTTCCGCAGAACCCGCACTGATAAGACCCTCGGATGATATCATACTTCGCCGGCGCACCGCACTTTGGGCAGTGGACATCCGCAATACTTCCGCCCTTTCTCATTCTGAACTCCTTCTCTGCGTATTTCTGTAGCATCTGCTTTTACTATACCAGATATTCTGTCTGTCGGAACATGGTTTTCCTGCAGTCTTGTCTCTGCTTCACAGACCTCCTCCTGCGCCCTGCCCTGATATGCTTGAAATAGGGCAGGGTCCGGATTTGCTTGAAATGGGCGGGAGCCCTGCAATGCATGAAATAGGGCAGGAGCCCTGCAATGCATGAAATAGGGCAGGAGCCCTGCAATGCTGAGTGGTCACATTTCTCTCTTTTTTGTTTTTGTGGACACTATTTTTTACCTGTTTTGCAGGATCGTCCTGCCGAGCCCGACATTTTAATGTACACATACTCCAATAGTGTTCAATATCTTTTTCAGCTATCCTTTACCGTCACTGGATCAGAGCATATTCAGCCCTGTTTTTCTTAATTGTGCCCTCAAACAGTGTCCACAATTTTTTAAACCATCAATTTCCTGACCACCCGCTCATTTTCTATACCAAAAATGCGGGAACACAAAAACCCGGGAACCTGAGATGCGATCGATGTACCGGTGAGGCCCAGAATACCGATGATCATCATCGGAATGCCGTAGATAAAACCATACAGAAAAAAACAGGTCCCGCATGCGGGACCTGCAGCTCATACACTGTGCGGCGCCTCCTTTACTGATTTCGGCGCCTCCTTTAAACGACCGGTCCAGTTGATCACCCGGAGCATTTCTTCCGTGAATTT
>CACZFV010000223.1 GCA_902780465.1 uncultured Lachnospiraceae bacterium | reverse complement strand
GTTCCAGAGATGAAAGCATCCTCCTCGCCGGTCTTCTTCCGGGTCTCCTTCAGTTTCTCTTCATACCCCGGGAAGCGCAGAGGGTTTCTGCCCCGGCAGGAGGCAAACAGTTCCCGGAAGCTTCCCGGATCAGCGATCATACCGATCCGCTCCATGGGCGGCATGGCAAGCCGTGTCCCGCAGGCCGGGCAGATCCTGAGCGCCTCCGCAAGAGTTCCCTCCCGGAAACGGGCGTGACAGGACGGACACTCTTCCTCGCATATCTCCTGCGCCCCGTGCCCGGTTCACAAAGGTCTGCAGCGCTTCCTCTTCCACCTTCACATCGAAGGCATCTTCGATCTGGAGGCTGACCTCCATCGCATCCAGGGAGTCCATCCCGAGATCGTCCTTCAGGGACGCCTGCATGGTCACAGTCTCCTCGTCACAGCTCAGGATATCCGCAATGATCGCTTTCACTTTTTCGAAATACATATTCCATTCCTCCTGTACCCGGTCATATCCGTTCGTTATATTCTTGACATTCTATCTGCAGTATTTTATCTAAAATTATTTAGGTAAAAACGCTGAGGATGAATATATCAGATTTTCCGGAAATGTCAAGCACAAAAAAAAGACAGAGAACGGTTCTCTGTCTCCTAGTATCCTCTCTCCTGCTGCGCTCTCCGCGCAAGTTCGGTGTCCGGGAAGCGGAGGATCACTTCTCCGAACAGGTTGTTGGCGCTCTGGATATCTCCCATCACTTTGTAAGTCAGCGCCTGCTTGAACAGGGCCGGTTCATAGTCGGGATTGATGGCCAGAGCCTTCACATAGTAATTGATGGCGCTCTCGTACTCTCCTCTGTCGTAGGCGGCGTCCCCCAGGCCGTACAGGCTGAGATAGCCTTCCGCACGCATCTTTCCTGCGATGGAATTGTACACCTCCGTGACCGAGACATCGCTCTCGTCGTCCACGTCTGTCAGCTGCTCCGTGTCGATGGTAGCGAAGAGATCGGCTGCGTGGGAGTAGTTGTTGCTGCGGTAGTCGTCCAGAATGCCGATCAGCTTCTGATACTGCGACAGCTTGTAGGTATAATCTTCCTCGATGCTGTTCAGCTGGTTGATGAGGTTTCCGCGTTCCGCTTCGGCAGAAGCGTCGGAGTTCTTCAGTTCCGAAATCTCGTGATTGGCGGCCGAGAGCTTCTCGCTGACAGCGATCAGATCCTGGTTGTGTTCTCTGGAAAGCTCCGCTGTTTTGGTCGGCATGTAGAGGAACAGCACGGCCGCGGCGCCGATCAGGAGGCCGATGCCGATGTTCATGACGGTCTGCCATCCGGTGCTCTCGCGATAGGAGGAGGGGATGATGACATCGTCGTCCGTCATCTGCCGGTGGGAGTATGCGTTTTTCAGCATCTCCTCTCCCTGGGCGCTGTCCTTCCTGTCCTGCTGCATTTCCAGGTGCTCCTGCACCTCCAGAAGATATCTCGCCGCCTGGGGGTTCCCCACGTCCGTCTGCTGGACCTGCTTCAGGTAGTGCTGCGCTCTGGTCCAGTCCTCGGCTTCCATCAGAAGAAGCGAGAGGAGCAGGCCGGCGCGGACATAGTTCGGATGCTGGGACAGCACACCGGAAAGCTGGTGGATCGCCGTGTCGTGCACGCCGTGCTTCGCGAGCTCCAGGGCCGCGTTGTAGCGCTGGATCTGCCTCGCGTAGGTCCGGATACGGCCGCTCTTTCTGCGGATATCGTCCAGGTAGCGGATCGCCGGATTGTTCTCCGGCTGCAGGCCCATGCTGATGACCCACTGGACCAGCGCATCCCCGACCTCCCCTGACTCATAGAAGACAAGACCCAGGAGATTCCGCGCTTCCGTATGTGTCTTGTCCAGTTCCAGGGCGCGCTTAAGAAGCGGCGCCGCACCGGACAGGTCTCTCTCCCTCGCCCGGACAAGGCCGCGGTTATAGTAGCTGTTCGCTGCCTTCCGGCAGCGCTCGGCCGCGTTTTCCCAACGCTTATCCGCGTTCATCCTTTTTCTCCTGCACTTCGGATTTCAGGATCTCCAGCAGGATGTCCTTCATATCCGTAAGATCGCTCTGGACGATCTGGTCTTCCACCGCGGAAATATCCAGACTGGACCGGAAATTCCGGATCTCCTCATCGTAGTTGATCACTAGGTCGTTCCTGTCAAATTTTAATGCCGGATGCCGGCGAGGATCTCTTTCACTGCCGGATGCCGGCGAGGATCTCCCCTGCCATATAGAGAGAGCCGGCGCAGAACAGGATCTCATCCTCCTGGTTTTCAGAGACCGCCGTACGGAATGCTTCGGGGATGCTGTCCAGGAGCCTGACATCCTTCATGCCGTACTCCCGGTACAGTTCCGCGATGCGCCCCGCGTCCGCGGCGCGATAGCTCTGCAGCGGCGCAGTGTAGATGCGGACAGGCCGCAGCTCCTTCGCGATGCGCCCCGCGATGTGCTGAAGATCCTTGTCGCTCACGGCGCTGGTCAGCAGCACGGGGTGCCTGTTCCGCGCTTCGCAGAGAAGCTTTGCAGCTTCAATAAATGCGCGGATGCCGTCTTCGTTGTGGGCGCCGTCCAGGAACACGTCCGGACGGATCTCCTGCATGCGTGCGGCCCAGCGGGTGCGCCGCACGGACTCAATAAAAGCTTCCTCAGTTTCCAGAAAAGTATTGTTTCCCGGAATGATTTCCCCGTTTCCCGGCAGATTTTCCCCGTTTCTGTTTTTCCCGTTTCCCAGCAGACAGCCGGTGCATCCCGGCAGACTGTCCGTCTCCTTCCGGAATGCAGGAAGGAGGCTCAGGACCTGCCATGCCTTCAGAGCTGTCGCAGCATTCTGCCGCTGGTAGGGCACCTGCAGGAACGGGAACCGCTCCCGCGGGTCCGGGGTGCCAGGCACCGCATATGGCACCGGATACGCAGCATAGGCTGCGCTGCCAAGCTTCTCCGCTGTCTCCCGTATGACCCGGGACGCGGCTTCATCGTTCGGATCGAAGACCACCGGGACGCCGCGCTTTATGATGCCTGCCTTCTCGGCGGCGATCTTTTCCGTGGTGTCTCCCAGGTACTGCATGTGGTCAAGGCTGATGCTGGTGATGACTGTCAGCACCGGGGCGCAGGAATTGGTGGCGTCCAGACGTCCGCCCAGTCCTGTCTCCAGAACGATCACATCCACCCCTGCATCCTGAAAGACGCACATGGCCATGTAGTAAAGATACTCAAAGTAGGTCGGCCAGGCAGGGCCGTCGTCTTCGGATCCTCCGGTTCTTCCGGCCTCCGACTTGGCAGCATTTGCTGCGGCATTTGTTGCAGTGTCCGCCCTTGAAATAGTTGCTGCGGTGTTCGCCCCAGAAATAGTTGCTGCAGCGTCTGCTGCCGCTGTTTCTGGCGTAACGCACACTCTCTCCGCCAGCGCTTTGACCTTTTC
>CACZFV010000222.1 GCA_902780465.1 uncultured Lachnospiraceae bacterium | reverse complement strand
CGATGAAATGAATCAGAAGAATGAAGACAGGGAAGTAATTATCGAGAGTATGGATGCTTTCAGAGAATTCATCAAGGAAAATCCGGATGCCTTGATAACACTTGAGATAGAGAATTCGCCAAGCGAAGAGAAGGAGGCTCACAGTGGAAGGTGATAAGCCATTTGAATTGAAGCAGGTGAAAGTCCGACTGCGGCTTACTGAAGGTGAGTCTCTTTATAGCGGAAGGCCTCTGATCACGCCACAGGCGGCGACGGATGTGATGGCGAAGGTCATTGCCGAATATACGCCTGAGGTGTTCCTCTTCGGCGCAAGCTCCATTGGACGGGATCTGGCCCCCAGCGTTTCTGCAACGGTCCACACCGGACTGACTGCGGACTGCACCGGCCTGGCCATCTCCGACGTGGTGAAGAATGTGAACAACGCCGCAGATAAAGCCCTCGCGGATGCGAAGATTGCGGAGCTGGGACAGGACGTGACGGTGGAGGACAAGTCCAAAGTCATGACCGGGAAAGACGGCAAGGAGATCGAGATCGTCAATGTGGTCTACACGTACCACAAGCAGCTGCGAATGACTCGCCCGGCCTTTGGCGGTAATATCATTGCTACGATTGCCTGCCTCCAGCACCGGCCCCAGATGGCCACTGTACGCCCCGGCGTCATGCAGGCGCTGGACGCCGACGACAGCCGTACCGGCGATGTCGTGATGCTGGACGTGGAACCCACCAACAATCTCGAAGTTCTGGAGACCGTGAAGTCGACCAAGGCCAGCAAGGATATCATTGAAGCAAAGATTCTTGTATCCGCCGGACGCGGCATCGGCTCTCCCGAAAAGCTGCATCTGGTGGAGGATCTGGCGGATGCGCTTGAGGGCGATGTCTCCGGATCCCGCGCCGTGGTGGACGCCGGCTGGCTGCCCAAGGATAAGCAGGTCGGCCAGACGGGAAAAACCGTCCGCCCCGAGCTATATGTGGCCTGCGGAATCTCCGGTGCTATTCAGCATGTGGCCGGTATGGAGGGCTCCGATTATATCATTGCCATCAATAAGGAAGAGTCCGCCCCGATCTTCGATGTTGCGGATCTTGGTGTGATCGGCGATGTGAACGCGATCCTTCCCAAGCTCACGGAAGCCATTCGGAAATACAAGGCATCCAAGGTCAACTGATCTGAGAAAAATCAGCCGTTTCATGGTACGTGAAACGGCTGGTTTTTTATGGGGACAGAGGATTTGCAGGGAAATCCAAAAAAGAACTGGATTGAATGATAAATTTCGTGCGATTTATACTTGGAAAACAGGAAAAAATCTGATATAATCTATAAGCTGTCCTGCGATAAATGGCCTCTTTTGGCCGGGGACCGTATAGATTCATAAAAAAGTGGCTTCAAGCCGTGAATACAGGAGGAAAACACCATGAACGTCAAAAGCGTAGAAAAACTCGAGAACAGCACCGCGAAACTTGTTCTGGAAGTGGAAAAGGCACAGTTCCAGGCTGCTTTGGATAAGGCATATCGTCAGGTGAAGAACAGCATCTATATCCCCGGCTTCCGGAAGGGTAAGGCGCCCCGGAAAATCGTGGAGGGAATGTACGGCAAAGAAGTCTTCTATGAGGACGCCATCAACGTGCTTTTCCCCGAGATCTGGCCCGACGCGCTGAAGGAGTCTGAGCTGAATGTGGTGGGCAACCCCAGCATCGCGGATCTGAATGTCGAGGAGAACGGCAACCTCACCCTGACTGTGGATGCCGGCCTGTATCCTGAGGTCACTCTCGGCCAGTATAAGGGCATTGAGGCGGAGAAAGCCGCTGTGGAAGTCACGGAAGAGGAAATCGATGCGGAGATCAAGAAGCTCGCTGACCGCAACTCCACGGTTGAGACGGTGGAGCGTCCTGTCGCTGACGGCGATACGGCCGTCATCGACTTTGAGGGCTTCAAAAACGGCGTTGCCTTCGAAGGCGGCAAGGGAGAGGACTACAGCCTGAAGATCGGTTCCGGCTCCTTCGTTCCCGGCTTTGAGGAGCAGCTGATCGGCCTGTCCGCCGGTGACGAGAAGGATCTGGATCTGACCTTCCCCGAGGACTACGGCGCGGAAGAGCTTGCCGGACAGCCCGTGGTGTTCAAGGTCAAGGTGAAGGAAGTTAAGGCTACCAATACGCCTGAGCTGGATGACGAGTTCGCCAAGGACGTTTCCGAGACTGCCGATACCCTGGAGGATCTGCGGAATGAGCAGAAGGAAAAGCTGCTGAAGGAAAAGACCGATAATGCCGACAATGACTTCAAAAACGCCGTCATGCAGAAGGCCATCGACAACATGACCGCCGAGATCCCCAACGCCATGGTGGAGGCCCAGCTGGACGACATCATGCAGCAGTGGTCCATGAGCATGAAGCAGTCCGGATTCTCCATTGAGCAGTATGCACAGATGATGGGCACCAATGTTCAGGGCGTTCGGGAGAGCCAGCGCGCCAGCGCTCTTGGCCAG
The DNA here is from genome assembly GCA_902780465.1 of uncultured Lachnospiraceae bacterium. Taxonomy (GTDB): domain Bacteria; phylum Bacillota; class Clostridia; order Lachnospirales; family Lachnospiraceae; genus Moryella. The sequence continues at coordinate 707 of CACZFV010000222.1, read as the reverse complement.
ATCAAGAACACGCTTCTGCTGGAGAAGGTCGCTGAGGTCGAAGGCATTGAGATCAGCGACGAGCAGGTGGAAGAGGCCTATCAGCAGATGGCCGACCAGTATCAGATGGAGCTGGAGAAGGTCAAGGAGTATGTCCCTGCCGAGGAGATCGTTCGCGATCAGAAGTTCCAGAAGGCCATGGAGGTCATCACCGACAGCGCTGTCGCGGTTGCGCCTGCCGAGAAGGCTGAGGAGTCTGCTGCGGAGTAATCGCATTTTAAGGGAATACTTTCCAACGGGTGCGGGTATAATCCTGTTACCCCGCATGTATAAGGAGATTTTTCCATGAGTTTAGTACCTTATGTAGTAGAACAAACCAGCCGCGGAGAACGTTCCTATGATATTTTCTCCCGGCTGCTCAACGACCGGATCATCATGCTGTCCGAGGAGGTCAACTCCACGACGGCCAGCCTGATCGTGGCCCAGCTCCTGTATCTGGAGGGGCAGGATCCGGAGAAGGATATCAGCTTCTATATCAACAGCCCCGGCGGCTCGGTCACGGACGGCATGGCAATCTACGACACGATGCAGTATATCAAGTGCGATGTGTCCACGATCTGCATCGGTATGGCTGCTTCCATGGGTGCGTTCCTGCTTTCCGCGGGAACCAAGGGTAAGCGGATGGCTCTTCCCAATGCGGAGATCATGATCCATCAGCCCTCTGCCGG
>CACZFV010000221.1 GCA_902780465.1 uncultured Lachnospiraceae bacterium | reverse complement strand
CCGTATGGACGGTTACGCGGTGGGCTTTTCCAATGGTTTCCTGTCTCCGAACGACATCCGCCGATTGGAGAACATGGATCTGATCCCGGCAGAGGAGGGCGGGGACGACTACTACCTGAACGGCTCGTACACCAAGCTGAAAGACGCCGGGTCCGCCTATGGCGCAAACCAGGTGGCGGAGCAGGAGAAGCAAGCTGCAAAGGAATCCGACGAACCGGAAGAGGACGCTCCGCCTGAAGAACAGCCAGATGAAGAGAAGGAGGAACAGGATGGCAGCAAAAACCACGCCAAGCGTCATGCGCAGCGCAAGGCACAGCGAAGGGGTCAGCAGCCCCGGAAAGAGAGGTAAGAATCGTGCAGAAATTCTGGAACTGGGTTCATGACGACAGCGGCGGCAGAGTGCTCCGCCTGGAAGGGCCGATTGATTCGGAATCCTTCTGGGGTGACGAGATCACGCCGCAGATGTTCCGTGATGAACTCTATGCGGAAGAGGGTGACATTACCCTCTGGATCAACTCGCCTGGCGGCAACGTGTTCGCTGCGGCTGAGATTTACACCATGATCCGTGACTATCCCGGCAGCGTGACGGTCCGGATCGCAAGCATCGCGGCATCCGCTGCGTCTGTGGTGGCCATGGCGGGCAATCTGGTGCAGATGTCGCCGACGGCGCTCCTCATGATCCACGACCCTTCTACCATTGCCATGGGCAATGCCAAGGATATGGAGAAGGCGATCACGACCCTCAATGAGGTCAAGGAGAGCATCATTAACGCCTATGCCGCGAAGACGGGCCTTTCCCGCAACCGCATCAGCAAGCTTATGAGCGACGAGACCTGGCTGAACGCCAAGAAGGCGCTGGAACTGGGCTTTGCCGATGAGATTCTGTTCGCGGACAAGCCGAAGGAGGACGAACCCGAAGAAAAGCCGGATTCCGATCCGGATGAGCCTGACAAGGAGGAAGGCGGAGATGAAGAGGAAGAGCAGAAAAAGCCCTTCAAACTCAAAGAAACGGATGCCATTTGGCAGTACTCCACAAAGGTCATGGGACAGACCATCCTCAACCGTCTCGGTGTGTCCGATGAAGCCGCAGTGCCCGAAACCGGCGCTCCGGCACAGGAATCTGCCAAGACAGGGGTAACTGATTCTCCTGTGGAAGACGATAAGCCTAAGGTGCCTGTGATCGGCATGGACGGTAAAACCGAAGACGGCAGTGTGCCGTATGAAATCCTGAAAGACAGGCTGGAGTGGATGAAATGATCCGCCCCGGCTTTTCTTTTGCCCCAAATCATTATGACGACCGGAGCGTTTCTCCGGAGAAAGAGGTATCGCATGAATAAGATTATGGAACTGCGCACCAAGCGCAATGACCTCTGGGAGAAGACAAAATCCTACCTGGAGGAGCATCGCAGTGAGAACGGTCTGGTCGAGGCCTCCGCTGTCGAGCAGTACAACAAGATGGCCGGTGAGGTTAAGGCCCTGGGTGATGAGATCGCCCGTCTGGAGGATCAGGCTGCCTTTGACGCACAGCTCTCCCAGCCGACCACCCATCCTGTCACCAACAAGCCCATGAGCCGTAAGGCGGAGAATGTGGCTCCGACCGCGACCGACGAGTATGCCGGTGCCTTCTGGAATATGATCCGCAACCAGGGCGACCAGTTCGCGGTCCGCAATGCTCTGTCTGTGGGTGAGGACACCGAGGGCGGCTATACCGTGCCGGACGAATTTGAGCGCAAGCTCATCCAGGCGCTGGAGGAGAACAACATCTTCCGTCAGCTGGCGACCGTCATCCGCACGAACTCCGGCACCCGCAAGATCCCCATCGCCAACGACACCATGGAAGCGCAGTGGATCGATGAGGGTGAAGAGATCCCTGAGACCAACACCAAGTTCGGTCAGACGACCCTCTCCGCCTACAAGCTGGGCACGATGATCAAGATCAGCAACGAGCTGCTTCACGACTCTGCTTTCGACCTGGCTTCCTATATCGCGGCCCGTTTCGGTGTGTGCATGGGCAATGCCGAGGAGCGTGCCTTCTTCACCGGCGACGGCGATAAGAAGCCCCTGGGCATCCTTGCGGATGTCGGCGGCGCTGAGCTGGGTGTGACGGCTGAAGCGGAGGATCTGGTGACCTTCGATGAGATCTTCGACCTCTACTACAGCCTCAAGTCCCCGTACCGCCGCTCTGCGCAGTTCGTCTGCAACGAGACCCTGCTCCTGCAGCTGATGAAGCTGAAGGACAAGAACGACAACTACATCTGGAAGCCCTCTCTGGATGTGGCCAAGCCCGATACTATTCTGGGCCGCCCGATCCGCACCAGCTCCTTCATGCCCGGCATCGCGGCCGGTGAGAAGGTCCTGCTGTTCGGCGATCTCAAGAACTACTGGGTCGCAGACCGTCAGAACCGCACCTTCCGTCGTCTGAACGAGCTGTATGCCCGCACCGACCAGGTCGGTTTCCTGACCACCCAGCGTGTGGATGGCCGCCTGATCCTGCCCGAGTCCGTGAAGGTACTGAAGATGGCCGGTACCAAGGCCACCACTACGCCTACCACCGACCCGACGACCGATCCGGACGAACAGCCCGGCGGCTGATGACCTAAACGGGAGCAGGGGAAGTTCCTCTGCTCCTTAACTCTTGAGAGGAGGCTGACAGGATGAGCCTGATAACACTTGATGAAGCAAAAGCCTACCTGCGTGTGGACAGCTCCATGGAGGATGGCCTGATTGAAAGCCTCCTCCAAAGCGCAGAGAAGCTGACGGCGGATGTTGGCCGGATCACGGCAGAAGAGTGGAATACCCTCTGGGACGATGAGACGGAGACTGTGGCGATCCGGGGCGAGGAGCTTTCCAACGCCTCGCTTCTCCAGCTCCGATCTCTCCTTCGTACCGCCATGCTGTATTCCCTCGGTTATCTGTATGAGCACCGGGAGGAAGCGGATCACCACGACCTTGTGATGACCCTGCGGAACCTTCTGTCCTCTGTGCGGGAAGGGGTGTTCTGAGATGGAGAGAAAGATCGCCCGGTTCAATGAACGCCTGACCGTCCAGAAAAACGAAGTGGTGGTCGACAAGTACGGCAACCACAAAAATGCCTGGACGGATTATTTCACCTGCTACACCTACGCCAGCACCTACCAGTACGACAAGGAGAAAGAGGCTGCTACCACGACTGAGGAGCAGACCATCAA
>CACZFV010000220.1 GCA_902780465.1 uncultured Lachnospiraceae bacterium | reverse complement strand
TCACGATGTTGACAAGACACTGTTTCATTTCTTCCGGTCTTACCTTTTCCGGAGACAGACATTCCAGCACGTAATCCTGTTCCATATAATGCCAGAACCCGTCCGTGCCGAGAAGATACACTGCAGGAGCTTCTTCTCCGTCCTCCCCTACCTGGGGCTCGTCCAGAAAGGGCTTCGCGCCAAGGCACTGAAGCAGAACGTTCCTCTTTTTGGAGACCTTCGCCTCCGCCTCTGTCATATGCCCCAGTTCCACTTCCCTCGCGACATAGGAGTGATCCCGTGTCAGCTGCCGGACCTCTCCGTTCCGGATCTCATAGATCCTGGAATCTCCGATATGGGCAATGAACCTCTCCCCGTTCCAGAGAAGAAGTGCGCTCATTGTTGTTCCTCCGGGACTCCCGGCCGCCCTGTTATCATTGAAAAGAGAACGGTTGATGGTCCGGAGGAGCATTTCCATCTGCTCTTCTATATATTCCGGCTGGTCAGTCCCGTCCGCGACAGGGACGAACACTCCTTCAAACCAGTTCGAAAGGATCTGCGCTGCTTTCCGGCTGTTTACTTCTCCCCTGGAGAGGCCGCCGAGTCCGTCGCAGACCGCGGCGAGGAAGGCTTTTTTCCCGTTTTTACTGTAACTTTTGATCACGAGAGAGTCCTGATTCGATTCTCTCATGCCGATATCCGTATGGTATGCAAAATGATATCCCATCCGTTTGTCCCCTTCCGTCAGGACTTTCTGAATTTGCCGAAAAGACCCTTTTTCTTCTTTTTCGACGGCTCAAGGCGGCCTGTCTCCTGATTCACATCCATGTAGATCTCGTGAGAAGCCGCTGGCTTCCACTGTGCCGGAGCAGGTCTCTGCGGCGCGGCCCCCTGGCTGCCCCAGCCCTGCTGCGGTGCGGCCCCCTGGCTGCCCCAGCCCTGCTGCGGTGCGGCTCCCTGGCTGCCCCAGCCCTGCTGCGGCGCGGCGTCCCAGCCGATCTCTCCGGAAGCTCCGCCCTGGGACGTTCCCCAGGTCAGGGAATCAGGATCGATCCAGGTCTTGTCGTCGTCCGGGTCCTCTACTGCTGCAGGTGCTGTCTCTCTCCCTGTTTCAGGCTCCTCATTCTGCGGCGGTACCATCACGGGAGGTGCTGTTTCTTCTTCCGGAAGAGACGTCTGTACTTTTTCCTTTTCGAGTTCCGACAGGATCCCGAGCAGTGTTCCTGCGTTCAGGTCCCTGCAGCGGCTGATCCCGTTGATCAGCTTCGCAACATAGGAAAGATCCTCGCTCTCCTCGTAGACTGCGTTGACGATCAGTTTCTGGATGCACCTTCGGAAGGAAAGTTTGTTCCTGAATCCATCGACAGCGAGGTAGATCAGTTCCGCCTCTCCCGTTTCCGGGTCTGCGAACATCATTTTCGGCTGAAGAAGGAAATGGTCTTCTTCCAGCATATAATCTTTTCCTGAAAGGATCGCTTCCGCGCATGTGCGCAGTACCTTGAAGGTCCGGCTGCGGCTGATGCCGTCTTTAAAGTACTCTTCCATGGGAACAAGACCGTCCACACGGCAGCGCAGACTGATCTGCTCCTCTGATTCCTCCAGTTCGGGTGTAATGATCCGGCTGATCGTATTGTTGCTCAGCATCCCGATGGCGAAACGGTCCGGCTGTTCGTCTCCCTGCAGCCCGCATGTAAAGTACGCTTCGTTGTTGTCCAGTTTTTCTATCGCAAATTCTGCCATATGCTGTCGCTCTTTTCTCTGCTGTCCTGCTGAACCAGTTCCCGGATCAGCTGATCCTCTTCAGGACATTCATATTCGTTTTGATGTATTCCACGATCTCTTCTGTCGTCGCGTGCTTGATGGGCGGAATCCTCCCGATGACACTGATCCCCGGATCCGGGATGGTGGTGCTGGATTTGCTGCTGCTGAAGCGGTTGTAGATCAGCTCCATCCTGTCCGTCACACTGATCCCGGTCAGCTTCTCCAGGTACTGCACAAGCCGGAAGCTCTTAAGATATTTCGCGTTTGCCGTGACAGAACCGTCGTTCAGGATCAGGATCCTGTCGGCACTGCCCAGGATCCGGAGATCCTGCTCGGAAGCGATAAAGTTGAAATCAACGATAATATGGGAAAACATCCCTGCGTACCTCAGCCCTCCGAGGAGTTCCAGAATATGATCGGAAGATAAGGTAAGCATGAGTTCCGGGTCGTCGCAGGGCCTGTAGAACCAGACACCGTCGCTGCTGAGGCAGAGATTGTCCATCAGTATCTCCGCCGTCAGTTCCTCATTGGAAACAGCTGCTTTCAGTACATTGCTGAAAGAACCCGGGTCGTCGCTCTGGAAAAGGGACCCGCAGCTGCATGCTGTCTCCAGATTCAAATACATCACTTTCAGCCCTCTGGCCGCGAGATTCTTGGCAAGTGCCGCCGAGATCGTCGTCGCCCCGGTGCCTCCGGAGAAGGAAGTGACTTCTATGATCTTCGCGGCGGGGCCTTTAAAATCTGTCCCTGATGTAAACGCGATCGTTTTCTGATCGTCCAGCGGGTCATCTTCGGACGGAATGCCGAAGACCGGAATGGGTGAAGGCGCGTCCCATCCTCCCGCGGAAGTTTCTGCTCCGGCCTGAAACTGTTTTGCTGTTTCCTCCTCTTCTCTGCGGTCTCTTTTCGCCGCGGCTCTGGCGGCTTCTTCCTCCGCCGCTCTGCGGGCTTCTTCTTCCGCAGCCTGCCGCGCGCGGTCCGCCTCCAGTCTCGCGTTCACTCTGGCGCGGGCTGCGCCTTCATCCGCGATCTCTTTTACGATCCCGAGGAAAACATCCGGTCTTTTATATTTTCCGACGATCCGCTCGCCCGTCACGTCCGGAGCTCCGTCCTTCTCGTCAAGATACGCGACAGCGACCGCGCCGGCGCGGTACAGTCTCTTTACCCCGATCCCGAGTCTGGGGTTGATCAGGACCACATCGGCCCCCTCTCTCTTCACGAAATCTTCCAGAGAATCAGCATTCGTGAAGGAATGTATCTCTGCTTCAGAAGGATAGTTCTTTTCAAGGAATCCCTGCATCTGCGCAAGGTAACGTTCATCAACATCTCCCATAACCAGACGGACTGCCATACTGTTCTCCCTTCTCTGTCTGTTTATTATGATCAATTATAATATTTTCAGGAAATAACCGTCAACCGACGCTGCCTGCCCTGTTCCGCAGCTATATCATACCACCGCGGGCATGCTGTAT
>CACZFV010000219.1 GCA_902780465.1 uncultured Lachnospiraceae bacterium | reverse complement strand
ATCCGTCAGGGCATCCAGTATGTCCTCCGGGATCTTCTCGCCACTGGTCAGATCGATCACATTGACGGGTGCGCCGTCTATGCTGTAGCCAAAGAGCAGGATCTCAAAATCCGGAGCCTCCACGTAACGGTAGACGCCAGACTTCTGCAGGCTGACGCTTGAGTAGGTTTCGATATCTATACTGAGTGTTTTCATATATACCATCCTTGAAAAAGGGCTGGCAGCAATACCTGCCACCAGCCCACATGCTTTACTTGTATGCTTCCATACGCTTTTCGTGATACTCCTTGTCTCGGAGGTCAGCGGCTTCCTTGCGCTTCTCTTCCTTGAAGTCATTGATGACGTTCTGAATGGCGACCACAGCCCATGACAGGACTACGACGCAAAAGCATCCGATCAGAATGTTACAGAGAATCGATGAAATAAATACTGTGTTATCCATTGTCGTGTACCTCCATTAGTTCAGGAAATCTTCATCATCGTCATCGGTTGCGAAGTCGGCCTCAGCACTTGCCTTGCCGCCCAGAGGCTCACCGGCACGGATCAGCTGCAGGTTGTTCAGGCCGCAGGCGATGCCACGGTTACCGTTGGAGTTGAAGGCGTACAGGTTGATGCTGGCTCTGCCATATACTCCGGAATAGACCTGCGAACGGGTGAGGATCGGATTCAGATCTGCGTCCACGATGCCCGGAGCAGTGGCGGAGTTCGCGTTGATGAAGTAAGCATTGGCGTATGCCGGATCGTCCGGTCTCTCGGCGTCGCCGTCCCTCAGAGGGGTCTTGATGGACTTGAGAGGCGGCACAGACTTGCTGTTACCCTTGAGCTTGGCCTCACCCTCGACGTAGGCAGCCTCAATCGCCGCCTTGATCTTGGCGATGGTCTTGGTATCCGACTTCGGGATGATCAGGCTGACACTGTACTTCGGAGTGCCGCCGTTGATTGACTTCGGCTCCCAGACGTTGGCATAGCTCCATCTGGTGTCTTCGCCGGTGATAACTTTCATAGGATTCTTTACTTTGTTAGACATGTTATTTACCTCCATTGCCTTTGAAATCGGTTATAGCTGTATTCATTGCCGGTCGTTTATCGCTCTCCGGCACGAGCGTTGGTTTGCCTTGTGGCTTCTCGATGAGCCCGGACAGGACTTCGTCAAAGCGAGCCTTGCCGAGCATCTTCTGCATGGCCGTGATTCCGAGCAGTTTCTGCTCATACGGATCAAAGCCAGCTTCTGTGACGGCTGCGGCGACGGCAGCATCATTGACGTAGCGCCTGTTGGAGCGACCTTCAACGAGCTTGAAGCCCGACCACTGTTTGCCGCTTATCGCCTGCGCGAGGGCATATTCCTTGATGTCGGATGCCCACGATACAAGGTCATCGATCTTGCCAAGGATGTCCTCTACGTCCTCATCGGTGAGGAGCGGCGGCAGCTTGAAGTCGTACTTGGCCAGTTCCAGATTGGCGTCGGCACGGGCACGGCAGGCGTTCTTGGCCTTGCAGAATCCGCACCATTCACCACAGAGGAAGTTGCCGTCACCTGCAAAGGCGAGCTCGGCAGCAGGCTTCAGTACGTCGTCCGCCCACGTATGCAGGTCGTCCTTTGACAGTTCATAGGTGCTCAGGTTATCCCGGCGCGGCTGGTAGATCGTCATCCGGACAGTGTCGATGTCGTAGATGCCGTCAAAGAGCTCCAAGGCTCCGAGCGCGTAGCACATCATCTGTGGATTCTCCGTAGCGCTGACCAACACGCCGAGTCCGTATTTGAAGTCAATGACTTGCAGGGTGCCGTCTGCGATGATGATGCAGTCGGCGGTTCCGAAACCTTCCTCTACCCATCGGGAGAAGTCGACTCGCTGCTCGATCAGGACGACCGGATCGCTGCAGGTTTCCTTGGCGGCCTCGACCTGTTCCAGAACGTAGGCGGCGTACCCGGATGCACAGTCGTCCATCTCCTGATTGAACCAGCTGAGGTTCTCTGTCGGATCATCGGCCTCCATGCCCAACGCCGTCTTCAGCTTGTATTCGCACAGGCTGTGCGCGTCGGTGCCCTCAGCGGCGTAGTCACTGCCTTTATCCTCGTAGGTCTCGGAGAGCCTTGCTGACGGTGGACAGTGAATCCAGCGGTCTGATGATGATGCAGAGAGTAGTGCGTGTTTAGTTGCCATCGTCCAGTTCCTCCACATCCTTAAGCAGCGCCTTGTAGTTTGCCTTATCGACACCGGAGAGCTTCTCGGCACCATACTTCTTGAGCAGGTCGCGGATTTCAGCCGTGTGTCCTTTCCTTGACATATCTGCCAGAACAGCGCGGACATCTTCGAGCTTCAGTTCCGGTTCCTTCTTAGGTACCTCCTGATCCTGCGTGCCGGAGAACTGCCCGGCCAGCCAGTCGGCGGCGCTGTTAATAGCGGCAGCAGCATCGCGGAGCTCTTTGATGGTCAGATCCATTTCGCTCATTTTGCTCATGTGATTTTCCTCCTTCCTCGGATTGACTCTGGGCTGATAAGACTTTGAGCTTTCTTGCCAGCCTTGCGGATACCTGACTGATTGCGATCAGAACGTCGATCACTTCTTCGTCAGCAGGGCTTCGTGTTCTGTACATGGGGTTCACCTCCAATCCGGAGCGTCTCGTTTTGTGCTCCTTACACTTCCCACTGGAGGTGAGGGGTAGGGATTGACGAAGGAAAATTGAAAAGTTTTGATTAGCAGCAAAATATATAAATTGCTGCTAATATAGACAAAAAGAAATCCGGCCACTGTGATGGCAGCCGGATAACTACATTAGATATTAAAGTGGTCGGGATATTTCTTTGCGAGGATCTTAGCGGCCTTGTCGATCTGGCTGCGGAAGGTCGTCCTCTTGATCTTGATGATTTCGGCGATCTCTCCGTCCGTCTTTCCATCTTCTCTGAGCCTTCCGATCTGGAACGCTTCAGGCATCAGTTCCTCCAGATCCTTAAACAGGTGCTCCAGCTCATCCATGTCGCAGATGATGTCTGCAGGTGACGGTGACGGATCAACCAGCGTGTCAGCGAGGGTAACCTCATCGCCTTCGCTGTCAGAGACGGGTTTATCAAGTGACAGGGTGTCTCCGGGAGCGTGATATTCGCAGTCGTCACACATCCCGTCGCAGAGCCACCACTTGCTGCGAGGGCACATGCAGCGCCCGTGATACTGCTCGCGTTTTCTCTTGTTTGTACGGAAGCGGTCAAACTCCGCGTACTGTTCCGGTGTTACTTCGAACCAAGTTTTGGTTCCCTTGTCAAAAATACGTTTACTCTGATT
>CACZFV010000218.1 GCA_902780465.1 uncultured Lachnospiraceae bacterium | reverse complement strand
TTCTCACCAAGAATGAAGCCTTCCCGGTATCCTTCTGTGAATGTATCTGCCATCCGCTGGATTTCCGCTTCCGGGAGCGATGCCAGATACCGGAACGTTCTCAGCTCGTTTTCCGTAATATACTCTCCGCTCCTGTAAAGGGATGACGGATCGTTGGTATCGAGTGTCATCAATGTATAAACAGCATCGTCACAGGCCGGATCAATCTGCCCCCGGATGCGGTTTCTGAGAATCACATCCGTGTTGTCGCTCTCAAACCAGTACAGCGTCTCCCGGACATCCTCCGGCTTCGGCAGTCCTTCCGCAAACAGCCCGTACACCTGAATGAAGAGCTCCATGTGCGCGGCCAGCTCCTCCACCTTGTCTTCGAACACATAGGCGATCAGTCCGCGCTCCTGCGTGTACAGAAAGCACAGAAGAGAACCGAAATCAGCACCAAGCATGCGTTCTGCACAGGCGGGATTTGCAAAGCTCTGCTCATAATGGTCCGGGAGGATATCCTCATACATCCGCCTGTTCATTTCCGGCCACTTCTCCGGATGGCTGTCATATTCCCCACTCTTCAGGCTGGCTCTGATCCCGCACAGCTCCGCGATAAAGGACGCGGTGTCTCTGAAAAAAGCCTTGAATGCCTCCGGCAGCGGATGGGCGGCATTCGGATCCGCTCCCGGCATACCGGTCTCTTTCCCTTCTCCGGCTGTAGAATTCGTCTCTGCAGCCCCCAGCTCCGCTGCAATTTCCCGGATCCGGCCCTCCGCCAGCCCGTACCGCTCCTCGCAGAGGTCGATCGCGTCATAATCTGCCCAGATATTTCCCATATCTCTTTCCTCATCTTCATGTACTGCCGTCAGCCGGAATATCCCGCAGGCTGAACCAGTCCGCTGCCGGATGCATCCTGCCGCCAGACGAATCGGTCTGCCGGCTGAAATGTCCTGCCGTCAGCTGAACCAGTCTGCTGCCTGAGGGATCCTGCCGTCGCCCTCTCAGGCGGCAAGCCCCCGGCAGAACAGGATAAACCAGACGGCCACCATAATTCCATTGATGATCGTCCCCGTCTTGCTGAACCCATAGGACGGCTGTCTGTCACGAAAGCTCCTAAGTCCAATAATCACACCGGAAAGGGCTGCCATCATGCCTGAAAAACCGACCGCTCCTGCCCACAGGCCCGCCTGCCCCTTCAACACCGTACAGGCTGTCAGAAGTCCCAGGAACAGGATGATTGTGATGCCTGAGAGCACCACGCTCACAACACCCTTCCTTCCTGCCCTCGGGTGGACCTTATACGTATATGTCTTTGCCATCTGAATCTCTCCCCCGTGCCGGTTCAGTTCCCCGCGCCAGCCTTCCAATCTCTGAATTATAGTCACGCTCTGACGATCAGCCCGTTCCGTTGTCCTGCTGTCCCGGCGCAGTTCCCCGCGCCAGCCTTCCAATCTCTGAATATCAGCCACGCTCTGACGATCAGCCCGTTCCGTTGTCCTGCTTTCCCGACGCAGTCCGCCGCGCCAGTCTTCTGCTCAGGGCAAACAGAAGGTACCCCAGCAGTCCGCCCAGCGTATTAAGGATCACGTCGTCGACATCACAACTCCCTCTCCTTGTCACCAGCTGCGTCAGCTCGACGCCGCAGGAAAACAGAAAGCTCACTGATACGGTTCGGTACGCACGCCTGAAATACCGGTGCATCGCCGGCAGAAAGAAGCCAAATGGAAGAAACCCGATGATGTTTCCGTATACATTCAGGAAGACAGCCCGAAACCCGAGGATTTTCCGGTAGACAAGGAACCGCCTGATCTCCACCAGGGGGACCAGATTGTAGCGCATTTCCAGGCTGGGAGTCCTGCCATATTCATCTGCAAAGAACAGAAAGTAGATGAGGACCGCAAGGTAAAGAAAAAAAAGCACACCCGACACGCTCTGAATGTGCTTCTTCCTCCGTGGTGTCATACACCGTACTCCTGATAGTAAGCGTCAATTCTCGCCTTGACATCGTCATCGATCAGGACTCTGCCGCCGACCTCTCTGTTGTAGAGATAGGAGACGACTTCCTTCATGGTGACAATCGCCGTCGTCTTCAGCCCGTATGTCTCCTGGATCTCCTCCAGCGCGCTTTTTGTTCCGGTTCCGCGTTCGCAGCGGTCGACGGAGACAACAAGCCCGCAGACCTGCGCATCCGCCGTGTCCCGGATGATCGGAAGGGTCTCCCGGATCGAGGTGCCGGCTGTCGTGACATCCTCGATGATCACAACCTTGTCACCGTCCTTGATCGGGCCGCCGAGCAGGATGCCCTTGTCACCATGATCCTTGATCTCCTTGCGGTTGGAGCAATACCGGATCTCCTTCCCGCAGTCCTCGGAAAGCGCAATCGTCGCCGCCACCGAAAGCGGAATCCCCTTGTAGGCAGGTCCGAACAGGACATCAAAGTCCGTCCCGAAGGCATCCTCGATCGCCTTTGCATAGTACTCTCCAAGCTTCTTCAGCTGGCCGCCCGTCCGGTAAAACCCCGTATTGACAAAAAACGGCGTCCTGCGCCCGCTCTTTGTGACAAAGTCCCCGAACTTCAGGACCTCACAGTCTACCATGAATTCAATAAAAGATTCCTTGTACTTCTCCATAACCTCTCCTCACTGCCGCCCCGCCCGGCAATCCGCCGTCCCGGCTTCCGCGCCAGTCGTTTCTCCTGGCATTCTTCCACCATCCCGGCTGCCGCGCCGGCCGTTTTCCTTGTTCCTTTCCTTCGTCACCTTACGCAGCCGATCAGATCTCTGACCGATCCGATCCTGTTTTCCTCCAGATAAGCCCTGATCCCGTCGATGACGCGGATCACCGTTGTCTGATCCCGGAAATTCGCTGTTCCAACCGAAACAGCACTGGCGCCTGCCATGATCATCTCCAGGGCACCTTCTGCGTCAGCGATGCCGCCCATCCCGATGATCGGGATCTTCACACTCTGCGCGCACTCCCAGACCATCCGGACTGCCACCGGGTGAATCGCCGGCCCGCTCAGCCCGCCGGTCCGGTTCGCCAGCGCAAAGGTTCTTCTTCTCACATCGATCTTCATACCGGTGATGGTGTTGATCATCGACAGCGCGTCCGCGCCGCCCGCCTCCGCCGCCTTCGCAATCTCCCGGATATCGGTCACGTTCGGGCTCAGCTTCATGATCACCGGCTGCCGGGCCGCCTTTTTCACCGCCGCTGTGATCTGCTCGACCGCCCGGGGATTCGTTCCGAACGAGATCCCGCCCTCCTTCACGTTCGGGCAGGAAATGTTGATTTCCAGAAGATCCGCGCG
>CACZFV010000217.1 GCA_902780465.1 uncultured Lachnospiraceae bacterium | reverse complement strand
GAAAATGCCTTTCATTAGCAGCGTGATCATGGAGATCATCCCCGTAGTCACCACAAAGGAACCTAGCGGAAAGGCCGGCGTCCTGTCGAGGATCGGGTTAAAGATCCCCACCGCGCATACGAGCGGCAGCACGAACCGCAGCTTGTAGAAGCACGTGGAGACCGGGATCCCGCTGACCGCAAAGAGCAGCGCCGGGTACAGCAACATGAACATCAGTCCGCTCATATTAAATTTGTCAAAAGATACCACGACCAGGATATAGACCACCGTCACCAGGAGTTTCGCGCCCGCACTGACTCTATGCAGTGGGGAATCTCCCGATGCTAAGGTGTCCATTTCCCTGAGGTCGCGGATCGAACGCTCAATGTTTTGGCTCATACTCTCCGCCATATCCTCTAAACGTAAGACGGAGCATCCACAGATGCTCCATCCTCTTACATTCTGTCTCGTTTATTAAACGTCAGTTTCTCCGCCGCCGTCAAGCGTTCTTCTTTCTGAAGAAATGTCCGGCATAACAGATCAAGAGTGCTGCTCCCGCTACCATCGCGCTGCCCACAATTCCTGAGACCGTCGTACCCATGGGGTTGTCGCTTCCGGCGAAAGCGTAGTCCGGCAGGAAGGAGGTCTTCTCCTGAATGCCTGCTGCCGTCTCCGATACAGCGCTGCTCGTGCCGAAATTCTCCTCATCAAGGCCCATGTTGGCGCTGTAGCCCGCCTCCTCGTTTCCGAAGAGCGCCCATTCAAGCCCGTCCGGGTTGGAACTTGCGAAATGGGAAAAGATTCCGCCGACGACTACTACTGCCACTGCCAGTGTGATGATAACAGTCCTGAGGGATTTGGAAGATCCGCTGCGCACTTCCTCTGAGACCTCCACATCGCGCAGCAGTTCCGGTCTGACAGCGTACACATAAGTCAGCACCGCAGCTGTGATCAGGCCTTCCACAAGGCCGATGGCCAGGTGAATGGGAAGCATCAGGCCGCAAAACGCGCTGAAGGGAAGTTCCGTGATCCCGGAAAGTGTTGTCTCAAGGACCACTGAGAATGCGCCCATCTGCAGGGTCACGATGCAGCCGATGATCGACGCGGCGATGATCCTGGCTCTCTGAGCCGCCTCTGCGCCGAGATTCTCAAACAGTCTGCTTCTCATGATCGGCCGCCAGATCAGGTAGTACCCCACGAAACACCCGTAGAACGCCATGTTCCATATGTTGGCGCCAAGCGCCATAAGCCCTCCGTCGGCAAAAAAGAGACACTGGATCGTCAGCACCACAGCCATCGACAAAAAGCCCGCCTGAGGCCCCAGGAGCGCGGACAGGAGCATTCCTCCGCACATATGTCCCGAAGATCCGGTGCCCGGAATCGTATAGTTGATCATCTGTCCCGCGAAGACCAGGGCGGAGGCCACCGCCATGGTGGGGAGTTTCTGAGTGTTCTCATCCTCTGTCAGTTTTTTTACAGACAGTCCCACTGTTGTACCGGACGCGACGTACATCGTAGCCGCTACGGCGGGAGAAAGAAGAGCGTCAGCCATATGCATGATAAAACACCTCCAAAGCGTTATATATTCCTGTTTCAAGTTTATAACGCCTCGAAAATACGGCACAAGCCCCCGGGGGGGTTATATTTTAGTGCTTTATCACGTTACCTTACTCCACTGATTTGAGCGACTCCACCATGTCGATCTTCCGGATGTAAAAATAGGAGAAGAAATTCACCGACAGCGAGAAGACCACTGTCAGGATGACCGCATAAAGGTAGCTGCGCCCGTGCAGGCCGTGACCGAAGATCATATACTCCATCTCGATGGTTCCGATCAGCCAGCGGTGGAGCCATTTCCCGCCGAGAAGCCCCAGGGCGGATCCCATCATGGTGAGAATAATGTTCTCGCGGTAGACGTAGGACGCCGTCTCTCCGTCATAGAATCCGAGGACCTTAAGAGTCGCCAGTTCCCGCACGCGCTCCGTAACGTTGATGTTGGTAAGGTTGAAGAGTACCAGAAAAGCAAGCGCTGCCGCCGCGCCGATAATGATCCAGACCACGACGTCCAGGCTCTTCATGCTCTCGTGGAAGTGATCCCGAGTCTCATCGATGCTGTTATAGGTGATGACGCCTTTAATCTTCATAACCCTGTCAGCAGGGTTTTCTGCCGCCTTCACAAGCAGTACGTTGTCACGCGGTCTCTCCCCGAATACCTTTTTATAACAGGAAGCTGTCATATGGACGTAGTGGCCGACATAATTCTCGCAGATTCCTCCCACTGTCACCGGGTATTCTTTCTCATCGCTGTCGAGGAGGGCTATCGTATCACCCTCTTTGATCCCGAGGTTGTCCGCCAGTTTCTCGTCTATGACAACCGCGTCGTCCGTCGGAGCCAGCCTCGGCAATTCTCCCACTTTGCCGTATCGGCGAAGTCCGTCCGCCCTCGGGTAGAGGCATATATAATCCTCCGCGACGGGGTGAGAGTTCTGTGTGTCAGTATAAGTCGTCCATCCCGATGATGATCTGAGCGCGACGCCTTCGATGGTTCCCTCGTCAGTCCGCACGCTGACCACCCTGTCATAGCATCCCATAAAGGATGTAATGCCGGGATCCGCTTCCAGCGCCTCCATCATCTCCGCGCGGTCCGATGGATTGAGACCCGCGTCTATGGAGATCGTCGCGTTGTAGGGCATCAGATCGTCGAACTGCCATGTCAGCACATCAAAAATGGAATCCCGCAATCCAAAGCCCGTCGCCAGCAGCGCTGTGCATCCCGCAATTCCGATGATAGTCATCCAGAAACGCTTTTTGTAGCGGAACAGGTTGCGCGCGCTGACCTTCTGGATAAAAGACAGCCGCTCCCAGACCGGTCCGATATATTCGAGGAATATGCGCTTGCCGGGTTTGGGCGCGCGGGGCCGTAAAAGCTCCGCGGGTCTGGCCAGCAGTGTCGCATAGCAGGCCGCAAAGGCAGCTCCCGCAGTCGCCAGGACCGCTGCTCCCAGTGAATAGAGAACCACCACCGGCGAGATGCTCATCTCCAGCTTCGGCAAAAGATAGAGGATCCCCCATTCATAATAGATAAGCGAAGGCAGCGCGGTGCATCCGATCGCGAGTCCTGCTCCGCCTCCCACAAGGCTGGCTGCCAGCGCATAGCCTATGTATTTGATGGATATAGACGCCGTGGAAAAGCCGAGCGCTTTCATCGTGCCGATCTCCGTGCGATGGAGATTTCCCATGCGCTCTGAGTCGGAGGAGAACTCCACATAGCTCCGGATCGTCTCCCGATCCAGTATGTACCACTCCCCGCTCGAGGTATCCAGGCCCGACAAAGCACCGCTGCCGCCGCTTCCGGACTCCGCGATCCCTGCGATCAGCGCTGCAGCCATGTCCGCGAATGTGACTTCTTCCGTCACCTGCTTTTCCCGGATCCGGGCTCTCTCTTTAGCGAGCGGCTTAATGCTTTCTATGAAGTCATCCACCCGCTCCTTGTAGGCGTCATCCGTATAGCAGTTATAGCGGTCCAGTCCTTCCAGTTCGAGATAAATAGTGGAGTAGACATCCTGCGTGAAGCACTCAGACGGAAGGATCACAAATCCGGTGACACTGCCCGTGCCTACGCTCGATCCGCTCCTGGTGCGCGAAATGTAAAGGGGACTGCGGGCAATTCCGACGATTTTGTACGTGTGCTTTGTGGAATGCGGGACGCCCGCCCCGGAGCTTCCCTCCCCTGAGCTTCCGGCCTGCTGCGCCAGCGGATCCTCCCCCAGCACGGCGTCGAAAGATTCTCTGGTATCGATGGTGATCGTATCTCCGATCTCTTTGTGGAGGGCTTCCAATATT
>CACZFV010000216.1 GCA_902780465.1 uncultured Lachnospiraceae bacterium | reverse complement strand
GCGATCCGTAACATCACCATATAAATCAACTAATAATGAAAGGAGGTGACCCAATGAACGGAAATGCACCCTGCACAGATTTTTTTGCGGACGAAAGCGGTATCAGCACGATCGAGCTCGTCCTCATCCTTGTCGTCCTGATCAGCCTTGTTCTGATCTTCAAATCTTCCATCACAAGTCTTCTGAACACGATCTTCAGTCAGATCAATTCCCAGGCAGGAGAAGTTTATAAGAAATGAAGCGATCCGGGTCCGTCACAGTCTTCCTCGCACTTGTTATTACCTGTTCCAGTGCCCTGATCTGCGCACTCACGGAGAGCGCCCGCACCGCCGGCGCGCGGTTTTACGTACGCACCATGGCGGATTCCGCGATCGACTCTCTTTTCTCTGAGTATCATCCCCAACTCTGGGAGTGCTACCGGCTTCTGGCGTACGCGTACAGAAGCGATGAGACCTGCGCGCAGGAAATGGAAAATTTTATGAAGCCCTATGTGGAGGACTGCGGATGGTACGCCGTATCTGCGCCGGAGGTCACTCCCGTTGAAACGACCTTCCTCACCGACGGAGGAGGCGTGTGGTTCGAACAGGAGATCCTGGATTACATGAAATACGGATGGATCGACGTCAAGTTCACGCCCGAGACAGCGGAAAAGCTCTGGAAGGAACTGAAAGAAGCGCAGACCATGAACAGCATCCTGAAGGACTATGGCGGCGAAAGCCGGGAGGCCGCCGCCATGGAAAAAGCCCTGTCTCAGATCGAAGGGAACCTGAAGGAACAGAATCAGACAAAAAAAGAGGCCCGGCAGCTGCTCCTGAACGGGAAAAACACGGAGTTCCAGGGCAAAGCGTCCGGGATGGAGGTGAAAGTCAGGGCTCTGCCAGGCCTGATCGAGAACTTTGACCGAAAGGCGGACCGGTTTGCAGTGCGGATGACGGAGCTGGAAGAAAAGCATGCCGCCGGCATGGAGACACTGAAACCGGAGAACCGGGAGATCATCGAAAATCAGATCAGTGAATACCGGCAGTACACCGACGCAAACGGCATACGGCGCCTTAAGATCGACGCCCTGGATGACAACAATGCCGGCGAACTCTCAACGATCAGTTCTGTCCGGAAGCTGGCAAACGAGACTCAGGAATACATCGACGATTACAACGATAATAAAGACCCGGACGATGAAGACCTGGACGAGGCCGCTCTCTGGAAAGCGGTGGCAAACTCCTGGGACCGTGTGGCGGTCCCGCGGTCGGATGAGCACACGGGCATTGCGGACGAGAAGACCGAGAAAAAGCTGGAATCTCTGCTCGATATCGTGGACAGCGGTTTTCTCGGCCTGGTGGTCCCGGAAGACCGGGAAGTCTCTGAACAGAGCGCGGATACAGCGCTTCTTCCTTCCAGGACTTCGGTCACGGAACGGGACAGCGCTGTCCTCCGGGACCTGATGTGTGCCGCAGCGGTAGACGCCTACGCCGGAAAGTATCTCACCAGCTTTACTGACAAGGCGGAGCAGAGACCACTGCTCTATGAACTGGAGTATGCAGTTGCCGGAAAGGTTTCAGACAAAGAGAACCTGTCCGCCGCTCTCCGGGAGATCCTTGTCATCCGGGAAGCACTGAACTTCATGTTTATCATGACTGACGCCGAAAAGTACAGAGCCTCCAGGGACCTGGCCCTCGCGATCACCGCGGGCGGGGCCACACCCGCTCTTACGGTGCTGGTCCAGTGTCTCGTGGTATCTGTCTGGGCGCTGCTGGAGTCCATTCTGGATCTCCGTCTTCTCCTGCAGGGGAAAAAGGCCGCCCTGTTCAAAACAAAGGAGGACTGGATGCTGAATAACGTACTCGACATCTTCTCCTTCGTCGGGGACCGCGAGGCGTCAGACAGCCATCTGAAGGAAGCCAGTACGGGAATTACTTATGAATCATATCTCCAGATGCTTCTCTTCGTAAAAACTCCGGCGGAACGGGACTACCGGATCATGGACGTCCTCCAGCTGAACATCCGGCAGGACGACGGCTCTTTCCTGATGAAGGACTGCCTCTACGGTCTCCACGCAGAAGTGGAGTGCAGCTCACGGCATATATTCACGCTGCTCGGGATCTCCCGCACGGGAGAAGTCTCCCCGCAGTTCACGATCACAGAAACAGCGGTCAAAGCCTACTGAGACCCGGGCCCCCGCCGTACCGGGGAGGAAGGCACGGCGGATATCCGGCCGCGTCCTCCGGACATGACAAAGGAGACGGGATATGCAGATCTGCAGTTCCATGTTGATGATCCCCCTCAGAAAACAGAAAAACAAACCGAAAACGGCTCTCCAGGCACCATTCCGGCTGACCCGTTTCCAGTCTGAAGTCCGGAGGACGGTGCCGGCTACCCGCCGATTCAATGCCAGTCTGACCGTGGAGGCGGCCCTGGTGCTCCCCTTGTTTCTCTTCGCCATGTATCTTCTGATCCTGCCGCTCCGCATGATGGACACTGCCCGGGAAATGCAGCAGGTCTGCGAATCTGTCTGCCAGGATACGGTCCAGGCTCTCTACCTGAAGAGTCTCACCCGGAAAGATTCCCGCGGAGACAATGGGGTACCGGAGATGGAGACCGACGCGGACACCGGTAAAGAAAAAGAAAGCCGCGGCAGCCGTATAAACGGAGCCCTGACCGGAAACGCCGTGGGCATGGCAGCTGCTGCCATGGCAGGAAGGCAGGCAGGAGACGGCTATGTGGTCCACCTTCGGTCCCTCCGCAGCAGCGTCCTGGGCGATGGGGAAACAGTCCGCGTCACCTTGGATTACGACTATCGTCTGCCCTTTTCTGTCTTCGGTCTCGGCAGCATCCGCCAGAGCGTCACTGCGTCGCGGCGGGCCTGGACAGGGCGGACAGAAGGCGGCCTCACTTCCTCCGGCAGCGGAGGCGCGCAGGAGGAAGTGATGGTCTATGTCGGGAAAAACAGCACTCGCTATCACAGCTCCGCCTCCTGCCACTATCTCTCCAATGATCTTACGGCCGTATCCTATGCGTCCCTTGCCGGAGAGCGGAACAGCGGAGGGAAGAAATATCATCCCTGCTCCCGCTGCGCGAAGGGCGTCACAGGCGGCACGGTCTACATTATGCCCTCCGGTACCTCGTTCCATACCTCTGAAAGCTGCAGCGCGATCCGGTCTTACGCCCGGGCCGTTCCAAAGTCCGAAGCCGTGCACCTCGGTCCCTGCAGCTACTGCTGCCACTGACCGCCCGCCGCTCCGGCTGAAGGGATCACTTCCATGATGATTTCCACTCTTCCGGGCTGCCTCATCTTTCTTGTTTTCACGGCAGCCTGTGTCGTACAGGATCTCCGTTCACTGCGGATCGATCTTCACATCTTTCTTGCCATGGCAGGCGCGGAGCTGCTCTGGTATCC
>CACZFV010000215.1 GCA_902780465.1 uncultured Lachnospiraceae bacterium | reverse complement strand
TCCCCCGGAACAAAATAGCGCTCCATGGTGTGCATCATGATATCGGCGCAGCCTGCTGCTGTCTGATAGGGCGGCAGTGTGGCGGTGAGCTCCGGGTTCATGACCGCGAACTTCGGGCGGGCGATGTCGTCATTGTAGCTGCGCTTTTCCCCGGTCGCTTCATCCGTGATGACAGAGCTGTTGCTCATCTCGCTGCCGGCAGCGGCGATGGTGACGACCGCGCCGACGGGGAGGCATCCGGACGCATTCCTTTTATGGTCATACAGCTCCCATACGTCCTTCTCCGGCTCGGCAAGACCGTAGGCGATGGCTTTGCAGGAATCGATCACGGAGCCGCCGCCCACAGCCAGGATGAAGTCCAGCTTCTGCTCCAGTCCGATGGCGATGCCTTCCCGGACTTTGGAGATCCGGGGATTCGGCACTACGCCGCCAAGCTCCGTGTGGAAGATGCCTTCCTTGTCCAGGGAAGCGCAGACTCTGGACAGCAGGCCGGATCTCACTGCGCTGCCGCCGCCGTAATGGATCAGGACCCGGGTGCCGCCGCATTCCTTCACGAGCTTCCCGGTCTGCAGTTCCGTTTCACTGCCAAAAACGACCTTTGTTGGTGTATAATATGTAAAGTGATTCATACCGAGTCTCCTTTAAGCCTGGCTGCGGCGTGCCGCCGCTGAAAATATTGTGCTGCAGAAAAAGCATAACACAAGGCACATTGTAAGAACAATATGGAAAAACAGCGCAGCGGCTGTTCAGAGGCAGGGAGAAGGGCGGATCACGGATGACTGCAAGTATGACTGTAAGTCATGGCAGATCATTACAGCAAAGAAGGGAGCAGTAATATGAAAAAACGTTGGTTACCGGTCCTGCTTGCAGGAGCTGTGGTACTGAATCTCGCAGCCTGCGGAAAGAAAGAACCTGCGGGAACAACAGCTGCACCGACATTCGCAGCGCCGACAGAGGCGGCCGAGGCAGAGCAGCCCTACGTCGAGGAGCAGCCGGCGCAGAACGCGCTGGATCCCGCGAAACCGATCCCCGCGGACACGGGAACACTGAAGCTCACGGAACAGAAGTTTGAAGATGAGAACCTGATCCTGAAGCTGCCGGAAGGCGTGACGGTGGAGCGCGAGGAACCCACGAGGGGCTATGGCAAGATCGTTGTGAAGAGCGACGACGGGGCGTGGAAGATCCGGTTCAGACCTTACCGTGAGGTCGGCGCGTACAACACCATCGTCAACAATGTGACCTCCACCATCAAGTACGCGGGCAATGAGATCAAGACGGACTGGTCCAAGGACGTGAAGCAGGACCTGGCAGGATTCCAGGCAAGAATCTGGGCCAACAATATCCGGGAGGGCTGGCTGCATCCCAGCAACGAAACAGATACCCCCGCGGTGGATATCGTCCTCGATTACGGTGAGACTCTCGCCGGAAGCTGGTACGGCCTTTACATCAGGCTGGAGGCCCAGGAGCCGGTGAAAGACACCAACATCTATGATCTTCTGTATCTCCGCCATGTGCGTGCGGTGCTGAACAACTTTGAGGTCATCACCACCGCGGAAGGCGTGAAGCATACTTCCGGCGGCATCACAGCCACCTTCCCGGCCCGCTGGGACGTGAAGGACGGCACGAACAGCATCGTCGCCAGCTTACATTCGGAGGAGCTGTTCGGCGGGGCGACCTTCAACATCGCTCTCGGCGCGGACCCGGAGAAGCTCGCGAACGCCTGGGAGGGCGAACACTTCCAGAAGACCTATAACGGACACGACTATTACGGCGTCATCGAAGAGAACAAGACCGGCAGCGGGGAAGATGAGGTCACGAGCTATTACATGAAGCTGTATACCGGCTTCGATGAGAAGCGCTGCTTCCAGACCGGCATCAGCCTCCGCGGCTACAAGCCGGAGGATTTTAAGAAGTTCCTGGACAATGAACAGTTCGCCTCTGTCATGAACTCCGTGGAACTGGATCCCAGTGGGTACCAGGAGCCCGGCAAAGCTTCCGTGAACGGCATCACCACCGACCGCGGCGCCATCAACGGCTACACCGGAACGGACGCCGACCTGGAGATCCCGGCAGAGATCGGAGAGTACAGCACAGTCTACATCGGAAGCGGTGCGTTCAAGGACAACACCACGCTGAAGTCCGTTGTGATCCCCGAAGGCGTGACATGGATCCAAGGCAATGCGTTCATGGGCTGCACGAACCTTGAAAAGGTCGTCCTCCCTGACACGCTCCTGGAGATCGGACAGAATGCTTTCCGGGGCTGCCCGAATCTCACCGATGTGGTGATCCCGGACGGATGCACAGCTATCGGCACCGCGGCCTTCGCGGAATCCGGCAAGGGAAGCTTCAAGGGAAGTCCGGCGGTCTATGACAGACGCTGCTTCGCTGAGAGCACCTTTGAGTCCATCAGCCTGCCGGCAGGATCCGATATTTCCGCGGACAACATGTTCTATGAGACGACAGCATCTTCCGTGGAACTGCCCGCAGACCTTGAAGTGCTGGGCGAGCACGCTTTCGCGAACACCCAGAACATCCACGAGATCTTCCTTCCGGATACAGTCAGATCGATCGGAAAGGGCGCGTTCCTCAACATGCGCGGCCTCATGAGACTGAACCTGCCGGAGGGCATTGAGGAGCTTCCGGAGAACATGACCGCCAGCACCACCACGGACGTCATCGTGATCCCGGAGAGCGTGAAGAAGATCTGCCAGTATGCGGTCTTTGACGCGAACATCGTCGTGATCCAGAATCCGGAGGTGGAGATCGAGACCGCCGGGATCGACGGTGACTATATCGTGATCAAAAACGCGAAGAATTTCGTGTTCCCGGAGAATGCAGAGAATGTGCTGCGCGGAAGCCGGCTGTATCTCGACGGGATCTATGACACGAATGACATCAAGGGAGATCTGTACAACTCCACCAGCATCTCCAGCCAGTTCTATCTGCCCATGGATGCCATCGAGACCGAGAGCGACGCGCTGGACAGCTATCTCGCTTCCATCGGGTATGACGAGCTCGCCTGGATCGCAGGCGCCTCCGCGGACTTCCTCCCGGACAGCACCTATGATTTCGACAGCAAGGGGAACCAGATCACAGGTTACCACGGAGACAGCAGAAAGCTCTGCATCCCGAATTATGTGATGCAGACCGACGGCACCTTCTGGTACACCTCCAATGTGTACAGCATCGCGGACGAAGCTTTTGCAGGCAAGGACTTTGTATCTGCCTTCTTCGGCGGCAACCTCGGGGACGGGACCGGTGCCCGGATCCTGAAGGACAATCCGGAGCTGAAGGATATCTGGTTCAACATGCAGGTCCTGTTTGACGCGGAGAAAGACACCTACAGCAAGGAAGCCTTTGCGGGCGTCCCGGAGGATGTGACCGTGCATCTGCCG
>CACZFV010000214.1 GCA_902780465.1 uncultured Lachnospiraceae bacterium | reverse complement strand
CGGACTGTGTAAACCGTGCCTTCATCGCCTCATCATGGGTGATGGCCATGATCTTGACATCCGGGTATCTCTTGCGGATGGCTTCCAGCGCGTCCACATAGGCCTGTGTGCCGTCCTCATCGAGGAAGGGAGGTTCATCTATGAACAGCATCCCGAGCTGGATCCCTGCGGCGCTGGCCTTGATCTCGGACAATGCCAGGATAACGGCCAGGGATGACTTCACCTTCTCGCCTCCGCTCTTCGCGGCGTATGGAAGCTTCGTCTTCCCGAACTCGTCGATCAGGATATCGAGGGTTGCTCTCTCGCCTCCGTCCTTGCCTTTGACGGTCTTCTCCATGACGAACTCGACGCCCATCGTGCCGCCTGTCATGGATCCCAGAATGTTGTTGGCCGTGTTGGTAATGTGCGGAACAATATTCCGGATTATCTGGTGCGGTACTCCGTCCTGGCTAAACGCCATCTTTAAGGCATCGTACCGTGAAGCGGTTACGGCCATCGCCTCAACGTCCTTCTTCAGCTTTGAAAGCTCCTCGTCCATCTGCTCGATGTCATCGATCTTCTGCAGGAGCGTTCCCTTGCTGATATTGAGATCCGCCTGTCTGGCTGAATTGAGGTTCAGCTTTTCAGTGAGCTCATGGAGCGAGTCTCCGGCGTCAGGATCCATCTTCATCATTTCATCGATGATGGTTCCATGTGCCGCCTGTGCGTCCAGGAGACGCTTCTGAGCGGCTACAACGGCGTTCATCGCGTCGTTATACTTCTCCGTCCAGTTCCGTTTCCGTTCCTCGTCTACCGGGATCTGTTTCTCCTTGTCGGCAAAGACCTCAAGGTTCTTCGCCGTGTTGACGCACCCGGAGTATTCAGTAGCGGCAGCGAAGAGTCGGGTAACGGGTTCGTTTAGCGCTGTCCGCTTGCTCAGCGCCTCAGCAAGGCGCTGCTCATCGTCAGCGATGATTTTCACGTTCATGGCGATGGTGGCCTCAACACTGGCCTTGCGCGCTTCAGCGGCGGCATGCTGGCTCTTGAGCTGTTCCAGCGGAGCCAGCTCGGAGATCTTCTTCTTAACCTCCAGGCTCTCGTCGGTCAGAGAAGCAAGCAGATCGATATGCTCCCTTGCTTCGTCAGATCGTTTCTGCCGGACGGCTTTCAGATCGTTTATGGTATCCTCCTCCGCCTTGATCCTTTCCTGGATGGAAGAGATCTCCGATACATCCTCCTTAGCCTGTGCGAGGAACCGGCAGGATGCTCTGCCGATATCGATGCACCCGGAGTTATTGAGGAACTCCTGTTGCTTCTGCCGTGCGGCCAGCATTTCATTCAGGCTGTCGAGATCCTTCTGGCGGACGATGATCTTCTGATCGACTGCCGCCTTATCCGCCGTGGTGGTGCGGGCCAGATTGTTCTGCTCATCCATCTTCTTGCGGATCTCGTCAAGCTGTTCCCTTGCCTTGCGAAGATCTTCGAGTTTTTCATCGATGTCATCCGGATATCCGGCAAAGCTCGCTTCGATATTCGTAAGCTGAGCTCTTGTTGTTTCCGCGTTGGTTTTGTCCTTATCCCGGATCTGCGTCAGATCCTCGATTGCTTTATCCAGCTCGCGAATGCTCTGCATGGTGTTCTCATACTCGACCTTCTTCGGGTAGAGCTCTTCAGCTCTGGCCTTCGCCTTACGGTATTTCTCCGCCTGGTCTCGGATGACATCAGCCCCGAGCAGCCGCTCATTGATTACCTCGACCATTTCCTTGGCCTGATTGGCGTCATCCTGTGCTTTCTCGAAGGCTTCCTTTGCTGATTGCACATCGGAGGAAGCTTTCTTGTACTCGGCGACTTTCGCCTGGTACTTATCGGCGGCATTCTTCGCGGCCTGCTCTTTCTGCCTCAGAACTTCCTCTTCGGCTTTCAGCTTCGTAAGCTCCGCCTCGATCGTTTCAAGCTCCTTGTCAGGATCTCCTTTCGAGTCCCTGATCTCTGTCTTGACCTTGATCTGTTCCTTAGCGGCCGCCAGCCGTCGCTTGACGTCGCCAAGCTGTTCCCGCGTCATCTGATACATGACGTTGTAAACGCCAAGGCCTAACAGGTTTCCAAGGATCGTCACCCGGTCCTCTTTCGAAGCCTGGAGGAATAATCCGTACTGATCCTGCATGATCAGCGCACAGCTTCGGAACGTCAGGCTGTCCATTCCGATCACATCAATGATCTCTGCCTGCGTGTCGGCCATCTTCTCTTTCGAGATATTCAGCCAACCGTCATCCTGCTTCTTGGAAAGGTTCAGTGTTCCCTTGCCGGACTTGACTCTGGTTCTTACAACCCGAAACCGGTCAGCTCCGATGTCGAATATGAACTCGATCGAACCGCTTCTCGCGTCATCGGTCGCCCGGATCCATCCCTTGATGTCTCCGTCGCGCGGTTCCTCATAAAGAGCATCGAGGATGGCATCGAAGAACAGGGAGGATTTTCCCGCACCGTTTTTACCGTTGATGCAGCAATAGGTGATGTCCTGGAAATCAAAGTGCTCATCCTTGTAGGTTCGGTAGTTGTGCACCTCGATTGACACCGGGCGGAATACGCCGTGATAGGAAGCTGTCGTGATGGATCTCTGAGCTTCCCGGATGATCGGCTCTCCCAGTTCCGTGATGGCATCGGGATCCGGGAACTTCTTTTCCTCAAGCCACTTCCTCAGGTTGACCAGCGGGTCGCTTTCCTCTGACAGGAGATCATGGTTCGTGGTTTCGATCATGTTCTCCGCCTGGATATCGGCCACATAGAAAGCTCCGAGTCCGTAAAGATCCTGTTGGAGAACCGGCCGGTTCAGCGCTTCCTCCTGTTCCGGTGTGCAGCTGTACATCACCCGGACGATCCTGTCCTTTACCAGATCGGTCAGCTGATGGCCTTCCGCGTAATCAACGCGGTTTCTTAAGTATTCGGCCACATCATCGGAAGACATCCTGATTGTCTGGAACTGCCTGTACGGTGTATCTACGTAAGTAGATTGCACGTGTTCGGCAAGTCCGTATTCATCCGGGATGTAATAGCTGTGGAAGTAGAAGCCTCTGTGCTGGCCTTCGTCATTGAAGTTCATCTGGTTGACTGCTCCGCAGTACCAGGTGTTCTTCAGTCCTTCGACCTCCTGCGGCCGGTGGATGTGCCCGAGCATCACGCCGTCGAACTTCGCGGCATTCAGCGCTTCGGCCGGTATAATCGGTTCGAAGTTACTGAAGAAGGTGCTCTGTCCGCTCTCGGTATTCGCTCCCGGAACCGTGTAATGGGCACTGAGCAGATGCAGGAAATCCGGTCGGCATTCCGCTTTAAGTCCCATTACGATCTGGCCGATGTACTCGGTCCAGACCTTATTCTCTTCCTCTGCGGAAAGTCCCGGATATTTCGCTCGGAAATCTCCTTTATCAAATCCGGGAAT
>CACZFV010000213.1 GCA_902780465.1 uncultured Lachnospiraceae bacterium | reverse complement strand
GAAGGATTTCCGGTCTTCGCGAACCGGACCCACATTTTCCGCATGGTCCTCGCGAAGGTCTCGTCATAGGCCCTTCCCGTATAGATGGTTTCCTCCGGACGATTCAGCACAACCGCGATCTCTGTCGAGTGCGCGCATTTCATCAGCGGCAGAGAGGATTCCGGCGTGAAGAAATAGGTGAAGGATTTCCCGCCGGCCCCGGTCTGGTTCTCCGACATTCTGAAAAGCGGTGCGATAAACCAGATCTGGTCAAACAGACGGCTGGTGGATTCGTAGCTTTCTCCCCTGATATCTGCACAGAAGCTCTCCGTCCGGGTTCTCTCTTCCGCCGTCATCTGGGCAAGCTTCTTCGCCTTCTGGGCAGCACCCCACGCATTGTAGGACTCCACGCCCTTGAAAAACACGAAATAGTTCACCTCGTCCTTGTTGCAGCCATGAAGGATATCGATTTCCTTTGCGGCGCCGTCCGCATAGGCCTGATACGGATTCTCAGGCAGATAGTTCCCGTCTCTTTCCGCCCAGATGCGGAATCCCAGCGAGGCCGATTCCGCCACAAGTCTCGCAGTGTCGACCTTCTGAAGGTCCGCCACGGTTTTGCAGCCGAATTTATCCATCATTTCATTTGTACACTGGATCGACTGCTCAACAGATCTCGTGAAGACAGGGCTGCCGCTCTCGGCAATGACCCGACGGATATACGTGTGCGAACCTTTGATCAGCGGAAGCAAAAGCGCACTTGCGGCGCCGGCGGATTGTCCGAAGACTGTCACATTGTCAGGATCACCGCCAAAACCGGCAATGTTCTCGTGAATCCACCGGAGAGCCATCATCTGGTCCATAAGGCCTAAATTCTGGGCGTCCGGATATTCTTTTCCGTCCGGCAGATGGGACAGATGGAAAAAACCGAAAACACTGATCCGGTACGCAATGGAAACGGCCACAACGTCCGGATTCTCCCTCACGAAATTGCTGCACTCGTACAGCGGGTCAGCCGTCCCGCCGTTTTCGAAGGCTCCGCCGTGAATCCACACCATGACAGGCTTTTTGCCTGCGGATTCCCCCTCTGCCTTCCAGATATTCAGGTACAGGCAGTCTTCCCCCTGAAAGTAGAGGGAAGCCTTTTGTCTGTATGCCTCGTTCTGGCAGGAACTTTTCGCGTTATAATACGCCTCGTACACCCCATCGTCCGGCCGGCAGTACACCGGCGCCTTCCAGCGGTACTTTCCGACAGGCTGCTCACCGACAAACGGAATGCCCTTGTATGAGATGACATTCTCTTCTCTCCTGCCGACAAAGATGCCGTTGATGCACTTCACCGCAAGAGATGGATCGTAATGGCCGTCCGTGATCCTTTTGTTCTCGCCGTACAGCGCTCTCAGCTGCTTCCTCGCCTCGTCCATTTCGTTCATCGTACATTGTTCCTTTCATGATCACAGCTGTTTATGTCCGTTCTGTCAGTTCACTTTTTTTCCGCAGAAATACACGTCCCGCGGCATGTGGTGGCTGAAGCCCTCATGCTCTGCCGTAAGCAGATCCTCGTCAAATACCAGGAAATCCGCATCCTTGCCGGCTTCGACGGACCCCTTGGAGCCCTCAATGCCAAGCTGTCTTGCCCCGTTGATCGTATAGCCCAGGAGCATCTCTTCGATGCTCATTGCCTGATCCGGCGCCGGAAATTTCCCGACGGTTCTTGAGATTTCCGGAGCAAGAGACTTATCGTTGATCCAGCGCGTCATTCCGATCTCCATGCCGAGGTACGGGTTCCAGCTGGAAAAATCACCGTAGGCGATGTTATCACTGGACCAGGCCACATTCGCGCCGGTGTCCCAGAGGGTTTTGCAGCGGTACATCTTATTCGCGCGTTTCTCACCAAGGATTCCGCACCATATCTCATAGGGATTGCCGCCGATGCATCCGGCGTGCCACCACGCTGTGTAATTGGCATTCACTCCGAGCTCTGCAAAGCGGTTCATATCCGCGTCATCCTGGATCTCCAGATGCGCGCAGGTTACCCTGACACGGAAGCGGTCCCCAAGCTCCTTCCTGGCCAGTTCAACGCCATCCAGCACGGTGCGTGACGCCTGCTCCCCGACGGTATGCGCATGAAAATCCAGGCCTTCCTCATTGAGGATCTTCAGGACTTCGGCCACCTGCTCCGCATTGAAGGTAGTAGCGCCCTTTTTATGGGTATCTTCATAGGGCGTTATCTGCGCGGCTGTTTCGATCCGCAGGGTCCCGTCCATAAATACCTTAAAGGTATGGACCTTCAGGTGCTCCGTATGAAACTTGCGGTTAAACCGCTTCACCTGCTCCACAACCTCCATCATTTTCTTCGGATGGGTGAGGGCATAGCTTCCGTCGATATAGACGGGCAGCTTTCCCTTTTCGTCCATATCGCGCAGGTGCTCATAGACCCGCTCATGAAGCTCCTCGCCCTCCGGCCAGCCTGCGTCAAAGACTGCGCTCACGCCGGCTTTGACGGAGAAATCAATCCAGCTCTGAAGCGCCGCGTCGATCTGCTCGTCCGTCATGGAGGATAAGCCGTCAAAAAGAAGATGCCATCCCGCGGACTCGAAGACATTGCCTGTCACATGGCCGTCCTTACGCACATAATAACTGAGCTCCGGCACCGGATCCTCCGTTTCATCCGTAATCCCGTGCTTTGCAAGTACCCGGGAGTTCACCCAGACACTGTGCCCTTCTCCCTCCAGAATCAGCAGCTCTCTGTCCGGACAGATGACATCCAGATCTTCCTTTGTGAGGATCTCCCCCTTCAGGTTTTTCCGCTCCAGAACAAATCTGTAACGCTCTTTCCCGGGATTGCTTTTCACATACCGGTCCATAAAATCCAGCGCTTCCTGCCGGCTGGAGCACACAACATATTCTCCCATATCCATGTAGGTAAAACCGATGCCCGTCGTCACATGAACATGGCTGTCAATAATACCCGGCATGATGAACTTCCCGCCGAGATCCGTGACCTCGCCCTCATAATCCTTAAGTCCCGCCTCACTGCCCACATAGACGAATTTTCCGTCCTTCACCACAAGAGCGGATGCCTGCGGACAGTCTTTGTCCGCCGTGAAGATCTTAGCGTTTTTGATAATCATATCTGCTTTCATGTTCTGCCTCCTTCTGAATTCAGTACTTATATTCTGTTCTCAGGCCCAGGGCGAATAGCGCTGAGCAGACACTTCAGATATAATAATCCCATCCCTATATTATATGATGCATACAGCGACTTTGAAAGCAACAGAACAGCTTTTGAGCCGCTTCTCCGGGTATTGATGCGCTTTTTTTTAACATTTTAAGATCCTGAGGGTCATCATTTCGTCTGACAAATTCCGAATACAGGTATTATAATAATAAACGGAATAAGATTATTACATCCGGCAGACCTGTCAATAAGGAGACCAGCTATGAAAAGTCAAGTATAGATTGAAGCGATTTTTACCGGAAATTTCCTTCTGCTATCGATGGCATAAAAGGGTAACCTTAATAAAGC
>CACZFV010000212.1 GCA_902780465.1 uncultured Lachnospiraceae bacterium | reverse complement strand
GCCTGTGGAAGTTAGTTTGGCACACCGTTTTTCCAGAGGTCTGTTCAGTATACCCGGAAAACGAAAGTTTCTCATAAATTCAAGATGATTTTACCATGCAACAGCCGTTGAAGCTCGAAAAACTTTTAAATATCCTTAACTTTTAAGAGGGGGATAGAATTTAATCTGGCATACGGAATTTACTTTGACAAGTCACGTTTTCTGGCAGATTTTCAGGCGGCAGGAGCAGAGTTCAAAGCTCTTCCGCTGTTTTGGCGCATTCTTCTTCGATGGCGGCGGTAACAAATTCATTTAAAGAAATATTTCTTTTCCTTGCGCAGATCACAGCTGTTCTGTGAAGTCTGGAAGGGATGCGGACATTAAACTGTCCTCTGTATTCCTTCTCCGGTTTCTTTCCGAATTCCCGGCACATATCAAGATAGTTGTCTACAGACTGCCGGAACATTGCTTCCAGTTCTGAGACAGAGGAGCCGTGAAATGCAAGCGTGTCATTCAGCCCGATCACTTCTCCGATAAACAGTTTATCTTCATCTGAATATTTTACATCAGCGTGATAGCCTTTATATTCCATCATGGTCTCAACCTTCCTTATATTCTCCGATATCTTTTAAGAACTGCCTTGTGAGTTTTACCTGATAAGGGTAAAGCTCATTTTCAGGATGAGGCTCATCAAAGGCCAGGATCCGTCCTGTCGCTTCATGATAGAAGCGGATTCCTGACCCTCTGCCTCCCTGACCCTTGAAGCATCCGCACTGGGACATAAGTGCGTTAAGCTCCTGTTTTGTAAAATTTCGTGGGAGCTTCTTCTGAAACAACTTTGCTAACAGTTTGTCTTTTGAAGGCATTGAATGACCCCTTCTGGTACTATATTTCAGTTACATTCTAAAACCTTCGGATAACACTGTCAATACAGTGCCGCATTGCTTTTTAGGGGCCGCTTTGCTACAATACAAAATGCGCCGGGCCCCCATCGGGGACGACAAGTACTTAAACTTAAGCACCGGAGCAGATCTGACCGGAGGTTATACATGAAATACGAAAAAGACAGAAAGATCTTCGGAATCGACGAATATCTTATTATAAAGTTCCTGAAGAAATACGCGCTTCCTCTGATCGCGGGGCTTCTGGTCCTGATCATCCTGATCTCGGACATGCCGAAGCGGCTCAGGAAGAACAAGGAATCGGAGCCGGCAGCGGTCACCCAGGCGGAGAACAGCGGCAGCGGGGAAGGCGCGGCTGCGGAGACCACCCGCGAGCCCGTCGACTACGCCAACGCGGTGCCGGCCTCCAGCGGGAACACCGAGCTGAACGACTTCATCGATTCCTTCCTGAACGCGAAGGTGAACGGAGACGCGGATGCCATGTACCGCATCTTCGGCAGGACGGACGATACCGGGCTGGAGGAGCTCCGTGCGCAGATGACGGAGGAAAAGCGCCTGTACGATTCCTTCAGCGGCACAGAAAATTTCGTGATCCCCGGGATCAGTGAAGATTCCTGGATCGTCTACATCAGGACCAATGGCTGGTTCAAAAAGATCACAGCCTCCGCGCCCATCCTGATGCGCGCCTATGTGGAGCGCGGCAGCGACGGAAGCTACTATATTAAGGAAGATTCTCTTCTCACCGAGGAGGAAAAGGCAGCGGTCGCCGCGGCGGATGCTTCTGAGACTGTGCGGAAGATGAACACGGAATACCGCACGGAGCTTGCAAAAGCCATTGTCCAGGACGGAAAGCTCGGCTCTCTTTATGAGCGGCTTAGAGAAGGCGCAGGCGCCGATGCTTCCGGAAGCGGAAGCGCCGCGGGCAATGCCGGCAGCAATGTCGGGATCGCCGGGGCAGAGGAAAGCACTGAGGTCCTGACAGAAACGGAATCCGGCGCGGAACAGGGTGAGACTGAGACTGTAGCGGAAGCAGTGGTCGAAGTCCATGCTGGCGGCGCAGAGACGGAAGGCGCAGCGGAGGCAGAAAGCACAGCGGAGAGCGGAAGCGCAGCAGAGTCAGAAAGCGCAGCCGCAGAA
Organism: uncultured Lachnospiraceae bacterium; assembly: GCA_902780465.1. Lineage (GTDB taxonomy): Bacteria > Bacillota > Clostridia > Lachnospirales > Lachnospiraceae > Moryella. Next base: position 1,556 of record CACZFV010000212.1, on the reverse strand, counting down.
GCGGCAGAGTCAGAAAGCGCAGCCGCAGAAGCGGCAGCGGCAGGGACCACAGCGGCAGAAACGGAAACAGCAGCAACAGAGACCGCGGCAGACACAGCATCGACGGCTGCGGAAACCACAGCGTCAGCGACATAAGACAAAGACAGGAACAGACAGGAACAGACAGGAACAGACATGGAATTATCTGATTTTAATTACGAACTCCCGCAGGAACTCATCGCGCAGGATCCCCTGGAAGACAGGGCTTCCTCGAGGCTGATGGTCCTGGACCGGGAGACTGGGAAAACGGAACACAAGACCTTCCGGGACATCAAACAGTATCTGAGACGCGGGGACTGCCTGGTGATCAACGACACCAAGGTGATCCCGGCGCGGCTCATCGGGGTGAAGGAAGGGACAGGCGCGAAAATCGAGGTCCTGCTCCTCACGAGAAAAGAGAACAACGTCTGGGAGACCCTGGTGAAACCAGGAAAGAAGTGCCGCACCGGCACAGTCATTGAATTCGGGGACGGGCTCCTGAAGGGAACGGTCATCGGACAGACGGAAGAAGGGAACCGCTTTGTGCAGTTTACTTTTGACGGCATCTTTGAGGAGATCCTGGACCAGCTGGGCCAGATGCCCCTTCCGCCCTACATCACCCACAAGCTGAAGGACCGGAACCGGTACCAGACGGTCTACGCGGAACATGACGGCAGCGCCGCCGCTCCCACGGCAGGACTTCATTTCACGAAGGAGCTGCTGCAGGAGATCCGAGAGATGGGGGTGGATATTGTCCACGTCACTCTGCACGTCGGCCTGGGGACCTTCCGGCCGGTGAAGGAAAAGGACGTGCTGAAGCACCACATGCACTCGGAATTCTATATCGTGACCGAGGACGCCGCGGACCGCATCAACGCGGCGAAGGCAGCCGGGAACCGGGTGATCTGCGTGGGCACCACCAGCTGCCGTACCATCGAAAGTGCTGCCGACGAAGAAGGCATAGTCCATGCAAAGAGCGACTGGACCAGCATCTTTATTTATCCCGGCTATAAATTCAAAGTGCTGGACTGCCTCATTACCAACTTCCATCTGCCGGAATCCACGCTCATCATGCTGGTCAGCGCGCTGGCGGGGCGGGAGCATGTGCTGGCTGCATATCAGGAAGCGGTAAAGGAGCGTTACCGGTTTTTCAGCTTCGGGGATGCGATGTTTATCAAATAGAACAGATCAGACGCGGGAAACAGCGGGCACAGCAATGTGTCCGCTGTTTTTATCATTTCTGGCGAGAATACCCCCTTTTCTATAGCGGCGGAGTGTTCAAAACAAGTGAGAGCGTATGATAATATATTTTGAGATAATATTAATGTGCTGTTTTGTGGACAAAACTACTAGAAAATGATATTATCATATAAATAAACATTTAATATAAAGGAGGCAGAACGGATGAGAGGAAGACCTTCGCTGGGAAAGAGTTCAAAACAGAGGATCAGCATCACCATCGATCCGGACCTGATCGAGATACTGAAAGTGAAGGCGGAGGAGGATGACCGTTCCCTGTCCCAGTATATTAACCGCGT
>CACZFV010000211.1 GCA_902780465.1 uncultured Lachnospiraceae bacterium | reverse complement strand
AAAGGAGGCGACTATGAAAAGAGCAGTGATGTTTGCGGCAGTTCTTGCGGCCGCCCTGTGTATTTTTCCTTTATCCGCAAAGGCGGAGAGCGTCAGTATCTCGGGAGAGCGGGTCTTTGTGGATCTCAACAGGGAGAAAGGAAACGAGAGGACCTATCCGCTGGAACTTCCGTCGGACGGGATCCTGACGATCGACTACTGGTCAAATTATTTCACGGGAAATGAGAATGAAAGCAGCAGCATCAGAATCTGTACTGAAAACAATGATGTCGTCTGGAACATGGAAAACATCGGAAAGGGAGACCGGGTCTTCAAAGCGGAGCTGCCCGCCGGTTCCTACCGGATCGACGTGAGCAGCGACACCGCAGACGGAAGAGTGACGCTGGACCTGTATTTCAACACCGAATGCATCGAGGGAAACAGAAGCGCGGGCAGTCTTGAAAACATATCGCCGGATGCAACGCTCTACCTCTCCGGCGACACCGTGCTGGAGATGGACAAAGATCTTATTGTGAAAGATATCGCCTGCCTCGGCGGATCGGAGTGCAGCCTGACTATCACAGGGAGCAGGACACTGACGCTGCTTGGCAGCGAAGCGGTGCGTCCGCCTGTGACGATGATCCTGGGAGGCGGCATCGTCAACGCTCCTTCCCTCAGCGGGTTCGTCCTTTATGACGGTGAGGTCAATTTAAACGGTGCGGCAGATGATTTCCGCATGTACGGCGGCTGCCTGAACGTGGAGAGTGAAGGAGACGGCCTTACCGGTGCCTTTGAAGTCAATGGCGGAGAGGTCTACGTTAACGCTTCCGGATGCGGGATCCACACGGAGCTTTACAGCGGAGAGGCAAGGATCCTCGGCGGAAGCCTGACGGTCAGAGGCGGAACGAGAGCAGCTCTCGCGGAGCGCCTGAAGGATCATATGGAAGGGACGGACAATCTCGGGTATCGTCTGCTGCGCACGGAGGTCCCCCTCTGCATCACCTCCAACGTAAAGGTCGTGGAGCCGCTCTCCGGATGGCAAAGGACAGCAAAAGCGCAGTATCTCTTTCCGGAAAAAGTGAAGGAGATCATTCTCTGCGCCTTTGAGGACGAAGGATGGATCCGGCAGGGAAATGAGTGGTGGTACAAGAGTGCAGACGGGTCCGCCCTCAGGGAGAAGTGGATTGAGGACGAGGGCCTCTGGTACTACCTGAAGGATACCGGAATGATGGCCGCCGGGGAGACACTTCACATCGGCGGAAGGGACTACACGTTCAATGAAGGCGGCGTCTGTGTGGATCCGTATTAAACAGAGAATGTGCAGTATCAACAGGATGAAAAGGCGGACGTGATCTTATGAACAATGAAAAAGACAACCGGGAAGCAGTAAGAAAAAAGTTCCCCCTGCGGGCGCGGTTTGAGTACTGGTTTGACAACCGCATGGCAAAGGGGTCGCTGGGACTGATCCGCGCGCTTATTATAGCGTCGCTGGTGTTTGCCATACTGATGTCAGGACTCATCATCCTGCTGGGCTTCAGCGAGGAGGGCGAGGGAGCGTCTGTCGTCTGGAACGGCATCGCCACTGTCATCAATGCCTGGATGCCCTCCTTTGAGGACGGCAGCCCGGGTTATCTCGCCTTTATGACGCTCATCGCGGTGGCGGGCGTGCTGTTTACCAGCGTGCTCATCGGCATTGTCACCAGCGCCATTGAGGAAAAGATCACCGATCTGAAACGGGGAAACTCCCTGGTCCTGGAATCGGGGCACATTGTGGTCCTGGGTTTTTACCCCGGAGAATACACCCTGATCGAGCAGCTGATCCTGGCGGCTGCCGGCGACCCCTTCTGCATCGTCGTGGCGGAAGATATGGAGCGGCAGGAGATGGAGCAGGAGATCAAAAACAACGTGGATGTCCCGAAGAATTTCCGGATCGTCTGCCGCACGGTGGATATCACCGATCCGGCTTCCATTGAGAAGTGCTCCGTGGAGACCTGCAGGACCGTGATCATCAGCCCCACGGAGGATTCCCGGACCATCAAAGCCGTACTGGCTGTCTCCGCGCTCCTCCAGGAAAAGAATGCGGAGGGGATCCGGATCAACGCTATCATATCGAAAAACGAGTACCGCTTCCCGCCTTCCCTCGCGGAGGCGCATAATATCGCGACGCTGCAGACAAATGATATCCTGGCGAAAATGATCGCCCACTCCTGTACACAGACAGGTCTGTCCGATACCTTCCGGGAGACCTTCAACTTTGAAGGATCAGAGTTCTACCTGATCGACCTTCCCGGACTGGCAGGGTGCAGCTTTGAGGAGCTGACGCTCCGCCTGAATCACGGCGTGCCTGCGGGTGTTCTGAGGGAAGACAGAGTAAAACTGAATCCTCCTGCGGACTTCCTGCTGGAGGAAGGGGACCGTTTCCTGGTGTTTGCCGAGGAAAATGACACCGCAGTTCTGGAAGACCTGCCGGACGTCGGACTTCCGGAAGATCCGGGAGAAGACGGAACGCTGGAGGAAGAGATAACAGAGACGGTCATCTTTGGATACAACGAGACCCTTCCGGTGGTCCTGCGGGATCTTCCGGAGAACGTGTCCCGCGTATACATGGCGGGGCAGAAGATGAACAGGGACGAAAAGAAAGAACTGGAGCGGATCGCTTCCGAGCGGGACATCGAACTGGAGTACTGCGTCTGCAATCCGCGCTCTGAAAAAGATCTCCTTTCGATGGCGCAGAAGACGGAACACATCGTCATTCTGAACGACCACGGGAAGGACGATGAGGCGGCGGATATGGATAACATCTTCCTCATCCTGAACCTCCGGGATCTCCGGGACAGGTACGGTCTGAAGTTCAATATCACCATCGAGATGCGGAAGGAGCACAACCAGAACCTGGTGGGCCGGGGGGATCACACGGACTTCCTGGTCTCCTCCAGCATGTCCTCCCTGTTCCTTGCCCAGCTGGCGGAGAGCCCTGAGCTGATCGGTGTGTTCCGGGAGATCCTCTCCAATACCGGAAACGAGCTGTATCTGAAAAACGCGGAAGATGCCCGCCTCACCGGCCACCGCACCGTCCGGGAGCTCCGGCGGATCCTGCTGCGGCGCGGATACATTTTCCTTGGATATCTCAACGCGGAGAAGGAGAGCAGATTCAACATCCCGCTGGAAGAGACGCTGGACCCCGGTCCGGAGGAATGCTTTATTGTTCTTGGAGAGAAATAAGCGGCACAAGGAGACAGAGAACCGTCCCCTGTCTCCTTTCTGCCTTTGTTTATGCGAAGATAATATCTTTGATCCTGCCGCTCTCGGCGTTGACCTTGATCCTGTATGCGCCGTCTCTGGTACGGAAGCTGACTTCGTAGGACGGGACGCCGTTTCTGTCGATCACCAGGACGCTCTTCACATCAGAAGCGCTGGTGCAGTTCACACCGATATGATCCATGGCAATGTCTGCTGCCATACTTTCGCTGATCGTGCAGCGGGTGCCGTCCGGCCGGTCATTCTCGGAAAGAATGTACCCGCTGGGCCTTCCCGGTTCCCTGACAGGGGTGCTGACCGGTGCAGGCGCTACCATGAGGACCTGATTCCCTCCGGCTGCGAAT
>CACZFV010000210.1 GCA_902780465.1 uncultured Lachnospiraceae bacterium | reverse complement strand
TGCCTCAGCTGCAGCAGTCTCTTCTGCTGCGGGCGCTGCTGCCGCATCATTACTGCTTGTAGATGCTCCGGATGAACCTCCGCATGCCGCGAGTGAGATGGCCATCACGCCTGTAAGAAGCATAGCTGCAAACTTCTTGATCATTTCAAAATCCTCCCAGACTGTAGAATATTGTTTCCGCGGCGGGAAGTCCCTGACCTGCGGCCGGCACTTGAACATATCAGCGAGATAACGAATTAAAGTGCCGAATACTGTAGTATATTATCACGCTAAAGTATGTTTGTAAACACCGTACGAGAACCAAATTGCCAAAATCAGCCCCAAAAAAGCGACCGCCGGAAGGGCCCCGCTGCTGTAGAGATGGACCATCAGATTTGAACTGACAAGGATGCGATAAGCGGCCTCGCTGCTCCGATTGCCCGCTCCATCTGCAGCCGTTGCTCTCATCGTCTGCCACTCGCCCCGGGCACGGATCTCGAAGGGAATCTCCCCTCCGTTTTCATCCATGATCCTCGTAAGTTCCTCCTCATTATATTTATAAGTCTCGAGAAGAATACCCTGATCGTCCGTGATCTCAATCTCCAGCCCGCTCAGTTCCATATTGTCAGAAGGTATCAGGCGCAGAGGCACAGCGTCTGCAATAAACTTGCCCTGCCGCGTATCCACTCCCGTGATCCGCACTGAAGGCGGCGTCCTGTCCACCGCCCAGGAAGGACTGTACCCGGTTCCGGACGTAAACCGTCCCGCGCTGCTGTTGTAATTACCGGTCTCGTCCTCGGACTCCAGAAGAATGCTGTATCTTCCCTCCCTGCTGATTGCAGCCGGGTCGATACTGTAGACATATTTCATGCCCGCAGTTCCCGTTTCCTCATCGACAGAGTAGTCTTTTCCTTCCTCCAGGATCTCAGCGTTTCCGTTCCGGAAAAGCGTAATCTGCCTCTTAGTCAGGGGCGAGATGTTGTACTCGGCAATGACCAGCGGATTCTCTGCCTCCGTATACACAGCTCCTATCATCTCCCGTGTCTTCTCATCCTCAGAGATGTCGTAGAGGGAGCCGAATCTGTTGACGCACAGGTTCCTCCTGATGATCGAACGGTTTCCCGCGAGATCGCAGGCTGTCCCTGTGAGCACGCAGATCCCGTCCGCGGCTCTCTCTTTCGGCAGATCCGGCAGCACGATCCGAGCTGAAAGTCCGCCGCCCCTGAACTCCATGGTCCTGCCGCCCGCCGTCCGGTTGTTCCACCTTGCGCAGAGCGAGCCCGGAGCCATATTCACCTCTTCACAGCAGATTGCCGGCGATATTTCTGCTCCGTAAGCCCCCATCTCCTGCACTGTACTCCCGTCAAAATACAGTTTCGGCGCAGTTCGATCAATAATAAACGATTCTTCGAATAGAGGGACTGCCGTGTTCCCCGCCAGATCCATGCACAGACAGCCCAAAGCCCACTCTCCGTCTTCCGTAAAAGGAATCTCCGCCTCGTAGACCGGGATCAGCCCTGCAGTCCTGTCATCCCGGATTTCAGATACTTTGCGGAAGGACCTTGCGAAGGGCAGTATTTTGACATAGCTGTCGTCGAAGGACAGGTCTGCTACCCGGACTGTCGCGAGTCTGGCCGCGTTGTAGTATCTCCCGTTTCGCGCATCCGTGTTGTCCCAAGTCACCTCGATCAGCGGCGGCGTCCGATCGATCGTGAAGGCCTGCGGCGCCTCGCCGGTATAGCTTACCGACGCCGTGTTCCCCAGTGCGTCTGTCCCGGTCACATCCAATGTGTATGCGCCGTCCATGGGAAACTGCAGTTCCATGGTCCATGTCTCCGGGTCGCCCGACGGCCCCCGCTTCCACTCCCCGGGCACAGCTCCCGGCGCCCGCACCGTCAGCTTTTCAGTATCGAAGTTCCGCTCGCGCACAGACACCACAGCAGTCCTCGCCCGGTCAAAATATCGTCCGTTCCTCACCTCATTGTTGTCAAAACTCACATTCACTTCAGGACCTGCTGTGTCAATTCCGAATCTTCGGATTCCGCTGTCACCGTAATCCGAGGAATTCCCCGCGTTGTCGTACGCGACAGCCTTAACTTCAATGTCATTGCTGTCCCACTCCCCGCCGGAAGGTATCGAAATTTCGCCGTGAAATCTGTAAACGGGAGTCTGCTCAGTCCCGGCGACAGTCTGCTCTGACTCATCGGCAGTTTCCTCCCACACAGTTCCATCTTCCCCGCGAAAGAGCACCTTCTCCATAACGATCTCCTCGTCTCTTGTCACCTCGCAGCGTACTTCCGCCAGCCCCGATCCGCCGTGTTCCCGGTCCGGATCTTCCGCGAAGATCTCCAGTGTCACCGGGCCGTCATAGAGAGGTCTTCCGTCGGCCATCTTCGCTGTGATCTGCGGTACGGCTCTCACCACAGCGCCCGGCGCCTCCGAGTCCACCGTTGGGTCCGAAATATCGAGATAAATATCGGCAGTCCTTTGCAATACGGCAGTTTCATTGCCGGCCCGATCCCGCAGCCGCAGACCCTCGACCCTGAAAACCTGTCCTCCCCGGACCATGATCCTTCCTCCACAGGCAGATTGATAAGTCTGTCCGTCCGGCAGCGTGTCGTTTTCCTCCCCCGCTGTTGACAAAAGGCTGAAGGTTACGCTCACAGGCGAAGTATCAGCCGCGCTGTACTCAATGACAGCGTTTTCCTCATTTCTATATGGCCGGAAACTGTCGCGGTCCATTGTCCAAGCCTTACCGTTGGCGGTCATCCGGCAATATGTCCCGCCGTCCTCATTTTCAATGAGGAGTTCCCCTTCCGGAGCCTTCGTGTCGACCACGATTCTTCCTGTAACATATGTGCCTTTTTCCGCGTCTTCACAGGTCAGTCCGCTCTCCGCACTTTTAAGAACGATCGGATTTCCTGCTTTGTCTCTGCCTGTGATCCCAAACCGGTACACCCCGTCCGGCGTTTCCTCGCTCCCGGGAGTTCGCTCCAGTTGCAGCAAAACCGAGCCGGGCTCCCCTTCTCCGCTTTCCACGACTTCAGTCCGGCACTCCTCTTTATAAGCGCTCTCCCAGACCGGCCACACCTGTTCACAGCATTGTCCCTCAGGAACAGACGCATAAGCGCTCCGCAGTTCCAGTGCGGCGGGATCTATGTTTTGATCGGTCACGCGCATAGACGCCGTGATCACCGGCACTCCTCCCGCATATTGCTTCGGATCGCTGCCAAAATAGACAATCCCGCTGCTCTCATCGATCCCCGCAGGATTTTCGAGCGGCGCGCTGAAATCAGCTTCCAGCACCGGGCTGACAGTATCCAATATGAAGCTGAATTCACTATCTCCTCTGTTTCCTTCTTCATCAGCGGCTTCCGCCATCACCCGGATAAGCCCGTCTGAGAGTTCTGCCGTTTTCTCCGCGCTGACTTCGATCACCATCTCCTGTTTGGCCGCACTGTCCAAGGCTTTTTCAAGTCTGATCTCCTTGCCCGCCGAGTCCGCCATTAAAATGCAATAGGACACAATTCCGGTGTCCTTTTCCCTGTCATCCTTCAAACTGATACGGATCCCCGCGTTGTCCGCTCTGCAGTAGATCCGGCCGTCCTCATTCTCC
>CACZFV010000209.1 GCA_902780465.1 uncultured Lachnospiraceae bacterium | reverse complement strand
TGCCATCAGATTGCCCGGGGCGCCGTACTCGGCTGCCGCGGCGGAAACGTTCTTGTAAAGGTCGCTCATGATGCCCTTCAGCTTCTCGTCGACCTCTTCGAAGGTCCAGTAGAAACGCATGGAGTTCTGGCTCATCTCCAGAGCGGAGACTGCCACGCCGCCGGCGTTGGATGCCTTGGAGGGCGTGTACAGAAGGCCGGCTTCCATGATCGCATCGATCGCGTCCGGAGTGGTGGGCATGTTGGAGCCTTCGCAGACAGCCTTGCAGCCGTTGGCGATCAGGGCCTTCGCGGACTCAAGGTTGATCTCGTTCTGGGTCGCGCACGGGAATGCGAGGTCGCACTTGACGGTCCAGATGCCTCTGCATCCCTCGTGATACTCTGCGGAGGGCTTTCTCTCAGCGTAGACCTTGATCCTTGCGCGCTCCACCTCCTTGATCTGCTTGATCATGTCGAGGTCGATGCCGTCCTTGTCATAGATGTATCCGTTGGAGTCGGACATTGCGACGACCTTCGCGCCCAGCTCGGTCGCCTTCTGGCAGCAGTAGATCGCGACGTTTCCGGAACCGGAGACAACAGCGATCTTGCCTTCGAAGCTGTCGCCGTGGTCCTTCAGCATGCAGTCGGTGAAGTAGCACAGACCGTAGCCCGTAGCTTCCTTACGAGCCAGGGATCCGCCGTAGCTTAAGCCCTTGCCGGTCAGAGTGCCGGTGAACTCGTTGCGCAGTCTCTTGTACTGACCGAACATGTAGCCGATCTCGCGGGCGCCGACGCCGATATCACCCGCCGGGACGTCGGTGTCCGGTCCGATGTGGCGGAACAGCTCGCACATGAAGCTCTGGCAGAAACGCATGACCTCAGCGTCAGACTTGCCGTGAGGATCAAAGTCGGAACCGCCCTTGCCGCCGCCGATGGGAAGGCCGGTCAGGGAGTTCTTGAAAGTCTGCTCAAAACCGAGGAACTTGATGATGCTCTCATTGACGGAAGGATGGAAACGAAGTCCGCCCTTGTACGGTCCGATGGCGCTGTTGAACTGGATGCGGTATCCGCGGTTGATGCGGACGTTGCCCTGATCATCCTCCCACGGCACGCGGAACTTGATGGTTCTTTCCGGCTCTACCAGGGCGTCCATAACTCCCTCGGTGATCAGCTCGGGGCGCTTATCGCAGACCGGAGACAGGGAAGTCAGCACTTCGCGGACGGCCTGGTGAAATTCCGGCTCGTAAGGATCGCGGGCAATGACCCTGTTCATTAACTCTTCCAGATAGGCATTTTTGATGCTCATGAACGGTTCCTCCAATTCTTGTAGTGATATTACGTTACGTTGAGGACAATCATAGCATAGGTTTTTTGATTTGTTAAGCATAAAATGCATAATTACTCAGTAAATGCATAAAAAATACAGAAATTCATGAATAAAAAAACACGCGGCCCTGTGAAAGGCCGCGTTTTTTCGATATATATAATCTCAGAACCCCGGAAAATGAATGAAATATGAACGGGGAGTTTACTCACCGGGCATATTCCGCTTGTTTTTACAGGTAGTCAGGGCGCTGAATACTTACAATAATAATCCCTGCTCCATATCCGGCGGCAATATCCTGCGGATGATGCCGGGCAGGTCCTCCGGGGACTTCGCGATGCAGGCCGCGGATGCGAATTCCTCCGGAGATGCCGCGTAGCCGTAAGCGCACCCCACAGAAGGGATGCCGCAGTCCGCGGCGCACTTCATGTCCAGGATCCTGTCCCCGATCATCACGGAAAGACCCGGATGCTCTTTAATAAGAAGCTTCAGGATCTCCGTCTTCGTTTTCCAGCCGTATCCCTCGGACCAGTAGTACCCGTGGAACCACCGGTCGAGGTCGAACCGCTTCCTGTGCCGCTCCAGGTACCCGGTCTTGCAGTTGCTGAGCAGAAGGATGGTATATCCTTCCTCCCGGAACCGGTCCATGAGCTCCGGGACGCCGGGGTAGAGCTCTGCCGTCCCGTTTTCGATGAGACGCGCCATTTCGTCCTGGATCCGCCGGCTGCAGGCGGCTTTTTCCTCATCGGAGAGCTGCGGGGCAAAGCGGTTCCACATGTCGGCGGCGGTAAAGCCCAGCCATCCGCTGATCTCGGCATCAGAAAATTCTCTCGCGGGGGCAAGACCGCGGGAGACCAGGTTTTCATAGTTTTTCCGGAAAGCGGGACCGTAGATCCGCATCGTCTCATGCAGCGTCCCGTCGTAATCAAAAATAAGATTTTTCATAGAAGCGATTATAGCATGGAAATCTGTTCTGTGCATATACTCAGCGTTCCGGACAATTCAAGGAGCCGTTCTCTTCTGATATTTTATAGATAGAAACACAAATATAAACACAAACAAAAAGCGCAAACAAAAAGCACGAACAGAAAGCGCAAACACAAGCACAAACAAAAACACATATTAAGAACAGACAGCTGTAAGAAACAGACTGCTGTGCCGGAAAAGGAGGAGAGCCGGATGTTACAGATCGGAATACGTCTGCACGATGTCAATGGAAAAGAGCCTGCGGAGCTGCAGACCATGGAAGCGAGGGCCGCGAAGGCGAAGGAAGAGGGCTTCTGCTGCGTGCATCTTGCCCTTTCGAAGGTAGTAAAAGGAGTGACCTGGGACGCGGCCGCGCTGACGGAGGGTGTATCGGCGCATATCCGCCGGGTGTTCGGAGAACAGGGACTGGATGTGGCGGTGCTGGGATGCTACCTGAATCTCGCCAATCCGGACCCGGAGAAGCTGAAAGAGATCCAGAGCAAGTACTTCGCCCACTTAAGGGTCGCCGCCCTGGCGGGCTGCGGCATGGTGGGAACGGAGACAGGGGCGCCGAATACAGCGTATAAATATGATGCCAACACCCATTCCGAGGAGGCGCTCCAGAGTTTCTTAAGAGGCCTGGAGCCCGTAGTGGAATGCGCGGAGCACTGGGGCGTCACCATGTCGATCGAGCCGGTGTGGAAGCATATCGTGTATAACACCGACAGGGCGCTGGAAGTGCTGAAGAGCATTCAGAGCCCGAACCTCCGCATCATTTTCGACCCGGTGAACCTTCTCTGCGCGGAAAATGCCGGCGACAGGGAGCGCATCATCGGGGACGCCATGGAACGTCTCTGCGACCACATCGCCATGGTGCATCTGAAGGATTTCGTTCCGGAGAACGGGGACCTGAAGAGCATCGCCGCCGGCACTGGCGAGATGGACTACCGGGAGATCCTCCGCTTCCTGAAAGCGCGGAAGCCTTATATCCAGGCGACCCTGGAAAACACCTTCAACGAGAACGCCGTAAGCTCCCGGGAGTATCTGCAGCGCCTTTACGAGGAAGTGTGAAATGCTTTCCTGAAAAATAAGTGTCCGGATATTAATTCCACTGAACAGAATATCTGTTACAGTCCAGCCTTTTTGTCAAAGCTGCAGTGCAGCATTGACAGAAGGGCTGTTTATTTTGGACGAAGAAATCTGGTATCTGGTCCTTCCTCTGGTTGGGCGTTTTCGGACGTTTTTTTGAATCTTGTACCCCTTGAAGCTGCGATTTCCGCTAAGATTGGAACTCCTGGAGAGACATTTCGGGCGCTTTCAAGGATTTTTGAAAAATTTGTTCCCTTTTT
>CACZFV010000208.1 GCA_902780465.1 uncultured Lachnospiraceae bacterium | reverse complement strand
GTTACCTGAAACTGAAGAGTGTGGTATGATAGTTATGTCAGCCCGGCCCGGTCGGATAGCTTCCGGCCGGGCCGTTCGGCTTTCAGAGGGATCACAGGCTGGTGGAAGGTCACAGGGATTGTCTGCATGATCGTTTCTGCCTGCAGCTGCGTGAACGATGATCCGCCGGCAGAAAGGGGCTTTACACAGAGAAAAAGAAGGAGTATGATGATGTAAATCGATTGTAAGCACTTACATAACACAGAGAAGTGTTTTGATACAGAAGAAACGGGGCGGAGAGGTGCCTGATCTATGAATATCTACGACATTGCGAAGATGGCCGGTGTTTCGATCGCCACAGTCTCCCGGGTGGTGAACGGAAGCGACAAGGTCAGCGAAAAGACAAAACGCCGGGTCATGGAAGTAATAGAAAAAGAAGGATACACACCGAACGTGTTTGCCCAGGGACTGGGACTGAACACCATGCACACAGCGGGTATCCTGGTGCCGGATATTTCCGATCTCTATATGTCTTCCGCGATCTCTTTTCTGGAAGAAGGACTGAGGAATCACGGATACAACTGCATCCTGGGCTGCAGCGGCTTCCGGCAGGAATCCATGGCCCAGCATGTGCAGATGCTTCTCTCAAAGAAGATCGACGGCCTGATCCTGGTGGGGTCTGCCTACGCGGGGAACGGTGCCAGCGAAAGAGAAACGGATTATATCCGGGAGGCGGCTGCCCAGGTGCCGGTATTCGTCATCAACGGCGCCGTGCAGGGAGAAAATGTTTTCTCCGCGGTCTGCGGGGACCGCGAGGCCATGCGTGAGGTGACCAGAGCCCTGCTCAGGCGCGGGCGGAAGAGGATCCTGTTCCTTACGGATTCCGAGTCCTACAGCGCCCGGGAAAAGATGGCGGGATATGAGGAGGCGCTGACCGAGGCCGGACGCCCGGTCCTGGGAGAACTGAAGCTGAAACTCAGGAACCGCATTCACGCGACACGGGATCTCCTGCTGCAGTACCGGAATCTGGATTTCGACGCCGTCGTGGCAACAGACGACGGAATGGCAGTAGGCGCGGTGAAATATGCCGCGGCGCGGGGCCTCAGCATTCCTGAGGATCTGAACATTGTAGGCTACAACAATTCCTCACTGGCAGTGGCCTGCGAGCCGGAGCTGACCAGCATCGACAACCGGACGGAAGAGATCTGCAGGGAGACTGTGGATCTTTTCATGCGCACACTGCGCGGAGAGACTGTTCCGGAGAAACATTTCTCTGTATCCTGCAGGATCGTAAAACGGAACACGACAGATTTCTGACTCGTGTGACCGTAGCGGAAGTTATACTGTTTTTTCAGACAAAGGGTGTTTCGCTGTTCCGGCCGGGCGCCGGGGAAGGGAGAAGATCATGATGAAAAAAGGCAACAGGGTCGTGCTGTTCCTTCTGGCAGCTGCAATCGGGGTCTGCGGCGCAGGGGCTGCCGCAGGCGCTGTCAAGGGGCCGGGGAAGTACCTGGCCGCGAAGAAGAACGCCGCAGCCGCTTCCTGGCAGGAGGCGTACCCGGATGGACTGAACGCGGAAGCGGACGTTCTCTCTTACCTGAACGGGACATGGTGCTTCCTGAACAACGGGAACATCTACGGTCTGGAGGACCGGCCGGAAAAGAGCATTTCTTTCTTCCCGGAGGAAAAAAGAGCTCTGTTTTCCAAGGACCACGGCACCCACTATGTGGAGGCGGATTTCGCTCTTGACCGGCTGAATGCGGAAGGAAGGCAGTTCGGCACCCTGATCCGCCTGACGCCGAAGGAGGCTTCCGCGGGCTTCTCCGGAGGAAGCGAATTTACCACCGGGTATGATGTGGATCTTCAGGTCCTTACCGCGAATGTGATGGGGGAGGAGATCCTGGCGCTCCGGGAGATCGGAAACGGAGACTCGGAGCTGGGATACCAGGGCCTGGGCTATGACTGGCAGTCCGGCGACGACTTCTGGATCTTTGAGCGGATGGATTACGCCCGGGAGGCGGAGAATTTCCGGCCGACAGAGGAACAGAACGCCGCCATGCGGCTCTGCGGGGAGACCTTCTACGCATACTGCTGATACCAGTTCGAAGGATCCTGCTTCCTGCAGGAAATGGATGCCCTGGAGGAAAATGTGGACTGGTACGGCGACATGATTCCGATGATCTCCTGCCAGTATCCGGCCAACGGCCACGCCATGACCACGGTGCGGTATGATCTGTCCGCGGAACTGAAGCAGAAGCGTTCCGGCGAAGGCAGTCTGCCGGATGTGCGGGCATTCATCCCCGTATTTGTCCGGGTGACCACGAATGAAAAGGGCGAGGTCACGGAGCTTCAGGAGATGAAATATCTGAGCCTGGGACTTTACCTGAGACCTGAGACCGCGAAGCAGTACTTCGGCAGCGCGCTGGACGGCGAGGCGGAGAACAGCGGGGCAGAGAACAGCGCGGAGGAAAAGGCAGCGGTCCCGGTAAAGGTGGATTACGCGGAGAACGGCCTGGCAGCCTATGCCGCATATGACGAGTTCACTGCCGACGCGGGCGATCCTCCTGTCCGTGCCCTGTTCACAGCGGAGAGGCCCCTGAAGAACTTCAAGTTCCACACCCTGCACGCGAAGGATATCAATGATGCGGGCGAGGTGACCTGGCTCACGATCGAGAAGTATCATCAGGAGGAGCTTTCCCCGGACCGTCCGCTGGTGGTGACACTGGTGTTCCACGGGGATATGCCGGAGTATGCCGTTTCCTTTACGGACGAGAACGGAAAAGAGCGGTATTATGGCCTCAGCATGAGCGGCATGGACGGCTCCCTGTTCCTGTTCCCCTTCTGAGAAAGGCGGAAGAAAAAAACTTCACAAAACCGGACGAATGTGCTATAGTGCCGGATTGAAATAACCTGGAAGTGCCTGAGATCGACACAGGCACTTCTTTCATTTTGCATCGGAGAGTCTGGAGAGATGCAGCGGGAAAAGACACGCCGCCTTTGTGTTCGTTCAGGACAGTTCCGTTTGCGCTCCTCCGCGCGCCCGTTGGCTTATGTATCTCTGACCGGATGTGCATCCATTGGATGCCGGGATCCGCTGCCGGAAGTCCGCGCGCGTCGTCGGCAGGGAATGTCCTGAACTCTCAGTCGGCGGCTATCGCTTTTTCCACTGCATCTCTCAGCAGACTCGTCCGTTCTGCATAAAGGAGTAAAAAATAAAGAAATGGAAGCAGTACAAGAAAGAAAAGGAAGAACCAGGAACATGACCACCGGCGACCCGGTGACCCTGATCCTCGGATTTGCCATCCCGATGCTTTTCGGGACGTTGTTTCAGCAGTTTTACAGCATGGCGGACACCATCATCGTGGGGCGATTTCTCGGAGTGGATGCCCTGGCGGGTGTCGGTTCCACGGCGGCAGTGAACTTCATGGTGAACGGCTTCGTGATCGGCACCTGTTCCGGGTTCTCTGTTCCGGTTTCCCAGCGTTTTGGCGCGGGCGATTATAAGGACATGCGGAAATTTATCGGCAGCCTGATCTGGCTGACCGCTGTCATTGCGGTCCTCCTGACCGCGCTGGCGGCGCTGATGACCCGGAGGATCCTCGTCTTCATGTCGACGCCGGACAACATCATCGACTACGCTTAC
>CACZFV010000207.1 GCA_902780465.1 uncultured Lachnospiraceae bacterium | reverse complement strand
TCCCGGCGGAATGATCCGGGGGGTGATCCTGAACAGTGTCTCAAAGAGCACCGCGGCCAGGATGAAGCAGTGGATCGAAGAGGAGACGGATCTGCGGGTGGCAGGGTATCTTCCGCAGGACAGCGCGCTCTCCTGGGACAGCCGCCACCTGGGGCTCCTGCAGCCGGAGGAGCTGAAGGAACTGGACGCACAGCTGGACCGCCTCGCGGACCTGATGGAGGAGACCATCGACGCAGAGGTACTGCTTTCCATCGCCGGAGCGGACGGCCGGGGAGTGCAGGAAGAGCAGACTTCTGAAAAAAAGGCACCGGAAGAGGACGGCACGGTCATCGCTGCCGCAGAAAAAGAAGGTCCTGTCATCGCGGTCGCGCGGGACGAAGCCTTCAGCTTCTATTATGAGGAAAACCTGGAAGTGCTCCGGGAGTGCGGCGCCAGGATCGTATTCTTCTCCCCGCTGAATGACAGAGAGCTTCCGGATGCGGACGGGCTTCTCCTCGGGGGAGGCTATCCAGAGCTCCACGCGGCGGAACTGGAGGCCAATACCGCGATGAGGGAGCAGATCCGGGCCCGGGCGGCGGAAGGAATGCCGGTCCTCGCGGAGTGCGGCGGCTTTATGTACCTGCAGGAGTATCTGGAGGTCCCCGGAGGTACGTTCCGCATGTGCGGCGTCCTGCCCGGGGGCTGCAGAAAAACGGATCACCTGGTGCGCTTCGGATACCTGGAGCTGACAGGGAAGACGCCGGACGCGGGGTATCTTCCGGCAGGGCACCGGATCCGGGGGCATGAATTCCATTATTACGACTCTACGGACAACGGCGATGCCTGCGAGGCTTCGAAACCGGGAAAGTCGACCCGGTGGGACTGCATGAAGGCAGAAGGAAACATCATGGCGGGATTTCCCCATCTGTGGTATCGCTCTGACCCGGCGTTTGCCGCTGCCTTCGTGGAGAAATGCAGGGAGAGCCGGAAAGGAAAAGGATGACAGCAGCGGCGATGATCGCGCGGAACAGAATACTGGTGCTTCTTGTCGCAGCGGCGGCGGATCTTCTGATCG
This sequence comes from uncultured Lachnospiraceae bacterium, assembly GCA_902780465.1. Lineage (GTDB taxonomy): Bacteria > Bacillota > Clostridia > Lachnospirales > Lachnospiraceae > Moryella. The sequence goes on along the minus strand of CACZFV010000207.1, from coordinate 3,328 downwards.
GAGACCCGCAGTGGCTGTGGCACCCGGTGCAGGGCATCGGGGCACTGATCAGCACCGGAGAGAATGGTCTCCGGCGTCTTTTCCGCGTTCCCTTTCCAGGAGACAGAAGAGATCCCGGCCGCGAGCGAATGGCCGGAGGGGCGCTGGTCCTCCTGGTCCTGCTGGTGAGCACCGGGGCTGTATGTATTATGCTCCGGCTCGCCGGGCATCTGGACGTGCGGATGGGAAGCGGATCTTCCATACTCAGGATCCTTTCGGAAGGGGTCCTCTGCGGCCGGCTCCTGGCGATGAAGAGCCTTGGAGAGGCAGCGGTGTCTGTCCGGGACCCTCTGCGGAGAGGGGACACGGAAGGGGCGAGAAGAGCTGTGTCCATGATCGTCGGCAGAGATACGGACCGGCTGGACGATCAGGGCATCATCAGAGCCGCGGTAGAGACAGTGGCGGAGAACACTTCAGACGGCGTGACAGCGCCAATGTTCTATATGTTCCTCGCCGGCGCGGTGGGAGGCATCTTCTATAAGGCGGTGAATACGATGGACTCCATGGTGGGCTACCGGAACGATCGTTACCGGTATTTCGGGACTGCGGCCGCCCGCCTCGACGATCTCCTGAATTATGTTCCGTCCAGACTGACTGCACTGTTCATGATCGCGGCGTGTCTCTTTCCTTTTTCCGGAAAAGCGGAAGGAAAAACGGAAGAAGAAACGGGGGGGCAGGGCCGGAACGCCCGCCTTCCCGACGCCCGGGCCGCGTACCGTGTCTGGAGCCGGGACCGGAGAAAAAGTCCCAGCCCCAATTCCGCCCAGACGGAATCGGTGTGCGCCGGGGCGCTGCACCTCAGGCTTCTGGGGGATACCTGGTATTTCGGAAAACTCCACCATAAGCAGGAGATCGGCGACGGCGGGAGGGATCCAGGGGCGGAAGACATCACCCGCGCCGTGATCCTGATGCAGAGGACGTCGGTCCTGATGTACGCTGCCGGAATGGCGGTCCTTTTTCTTCCGGCGGTGTGACGTTTCTGTGCCGGAAGCTGTTTTTATACTGCAGAGGAATCTGAAGTATTAGAACGGCCCTGGCTCCTTTCGGGGCGGTGGTGGAAAAAGTGACGCCTTGACACAGCAGAATACGGTGACAGGAATTATCAATGACAAAAAGAACGGCACGCTGTTTTGCCGTTCTTTTTTTATTTATGATGAGTGCAGAAGAACAGGTACTGTCACACTGGAAGACAAGGAAAAAGGAGGAACTATCCATGAGATCTGCAGCAGCGGTCCTGACGGCATTACTGATGATTCTGTCTGCAAGCCCGGCAGCGGCGGAGACGGCAGCGGCCGGAAGTAAGAGTATTCCTGCCGGATACTGGGAGAAGACGGAGGAACTTTCATTTCCCTCCACGGAGCAGCAGGACGGGAACTTTCAGATCCATTACGGAGACATTGAGGACCGGTACCCGGCGGGCGGGAACTGCCGGCTTTCTGTCACGATCGTCTGTCCAGCGGGAAAGAAGGATGTATCGGATACCATCACAGGATCCATTTATCTCGCAGATGTGAAAGAAGGGGACGATGCCTTCGGGCAGCAGGTGACGGTCCGGGAATATTTACATAAGGAGAGAAACACCACCTACCCGCCCTTTGAGATGCATAATTACGGCACGGGAAAAGAACAGGGGAGATTCGGCAGCAACCAGGACAGGACGGGAATGAAGGAGTTTTATTACACCGTCTTCTGCCGGTTCCCGCGGGTCCCGTCGGAAGGGGATGAGATCTGCCTGGTGGCTGATGTGTCGGACGGGACCGGAGACGACCCGGGAAGGAGAAACGTCTGGAAATATGTCTTCCGGGCGGATCCGGAGGGGCCCGCGGGCGTCCCGGAAGAAGCGCAGGAAGAAGAGACGCATTCTGAAAACAGTCCGGACTGGATCAGGTCGGAATTTCCCGGGCACTGGGATCTGACCGGCATCAGCTTCATCGGCGGGGACCTGGAGACCGGAAGTGAGAGCGGGACCAGAGTCATCACCCGCAGGTCCGGCGTGGACCGTCAGGACATGAGCTATACCTTTGAGAGGGAGGGGGAGAGCTTTACCGTCACCATCCCGGACGAGGATTTCGAGCCGCGGTACTACGCGGGCGACTATTTTTTCACGCAGCTGCAGATGTTCTGTTCTTCCGGGGAAGAGAAGCCGCCGGGGACCGTCATCTGCGCCATCGGACTCTGCAGGGCGGAGTTCGGCGCGGGAAAGTACGGCGTGAAGCTCACCCCGGAACACTGGTTTACCCAGGGCTACCCGGAGAGAAGCGTCAAGACCTTCGGGCCGCTGCCCCACGACGACACTATGCACTGGAGGAATGATCTCCCGAGAAGCTTTATCAGTCTGGACTGCGAATTCCCGGAAGGCAGTGCTGACGGGGAGAAGATATGGCTGGTGTACGGCGTCATGGATTCCCTGGACGGGGACAACAGGATGTACAACCTCCGGGAGTACACCTGTAATCAGCACCCCGGAAAAAATGAGTAAAATATGAACGGGGAGCTTGCTCACCGGGCAGGTTTTACTCATTTTTTCCAGGTGGCCAAGGCGCGAAGCGGCGCTGGACGTCCAGTGGACGTCCGTTTAGCGCCGACCGAAGTGGAACGTAGACCCCTGACCACCGACAACGAGGATCGCGAAGCGATCCGAGTCTGGGGTGCTGAACAGATACTGGTTTTCCGGAAAGGTTCTGAACAGGATCCCGGAGAACAGGATCCCTGAGAAAAGGAGGAATTATGCTGAATATTTTTACAGAGGCAGTCAAAGCGGATATCTTCCGGAAGGGCGCGGAGATCACCCGCCGCGGCACGGCGGAACTGGAAGAAGGTACACAGCAGATCCTTGTGTTCGGACTGACGGAGACAGCAAATCAGGACACGGCGCGCCTTCTCTGCGGCAGCGGGGTGACCTGCTCGGAGATGCGGATCACTTCCATGGCCGGGGAGAGTTCCGGCAATGAGGAACAGACGGACACAGAGGAGCGGATCGCTGAACTGCAGAAGGAGATCGAAGTAAGGGAGCTTCAGGAGGAGCTTTGGAAGACCAACGGGGACTTCTCGTCCCGCACCTTGGGGCCCGCGGCAGAGATCGAAGCGTATATCGGAAAGCTGCCGGAGCGTATCCGGAAGATCCGGGAGGAGATCCGGAATCTCCGAAAGGAGGTCCGGGACCTGGAGCAGAAAAAACAGGACATGGAGCAGCGGCAGAAGCTGCCGGCTATCGCACTGGAAGTTACCGCAGAGCAGGCCGGTCCGGTCCATTTTGAGCTGCGCTATTATGAGAGCGCAGCAGGGTGGA
>CACZFV010000206.1 GCA_902780465.1 uncultured Lachnospiraceae bacterium | reverse complement strand
AGTTTTTTCTCTATTGTCTTTTCTCGCATTTTGCTTCCTTTCATCAGTGAATATTGCCAAGGGTGACGGTCTACGAAGGTTATATCCATAACTTTTTATATAGGCCTCATTTTTTAAGCCCTTAAGAGTAGTTATAGAAAAGAGCTTCATCGACCTACACCATTAGTCCTACGCCTTCATAAAATCAGACTTTAAGCGGATTCCGAAGACCATGACTCCGGTCTTGGTACGCTTTTTCTCAAAGCCAGCCTGATCCAGTGCCGTATAGAAATCCGTCGTGCTGCGGATATACTCACCGACCTGCATGCAGTAGCTGCGGTATTCGTTATAAAACTCGCCGGACTTGGTCGTATAGCTCTGATCCAGCTCGCAGCGCTCATCCAGAAACTGTGAGAGCCAGTCGTTGTTTTCCTTGTAACGATTGATGGCGTCGACCACAACCTTCGGCTTCTCGATTTTGTAGTCCTTGGCGATCACGCGCTTGGCACCTTCAATGATCCAAGAGAGGATCGAGCCGCCGCATTTCTTATACAGGTAGTCGGCGTAATTCTTGATGTCGCTGTTTCCTTCAATGACGGCATTGAACGGGATCACGATCAGCCTTCTCCACGTACCGGCATCCAGCGCTCCCACCTTCGGCAGGTGATTGGTATAGAGCACCAGCGTGTGCGTCGGAACATAGGAGAAGGGGTCTTTGTATTTTTTCTCCGCATAGATCTCGTCGGTGGAGCAGAGCTGCTTCACGTTGGAAGTGGAAAGGCGCATGCCTTCCTCAAGCTCGGATGCGATCAGCAGGCGCTTGCCCTTGGCCTCAGCAAGTTCCGGTTTGACGTTCCGCTTGCAGCCCACGGTCAGGGTGTCGGCGGACATGTTCCCGGAGTAGCTTCCGAGCACACGTGAGATGGCATTCCAGAAGGTCGACTTACCGTTGCGGCCTTCGCCATACGCGATGATCAGAGCCTCAAGGCAGACCTTGCCGATAGCGGACAGCCCGGCGATCTCCTGCACATAGTTCATGAGCTCCGTGTCGCCTACGAAGAAGGTGTCCAGCGCAGCCTGCCAGATGTCCATATTCAGGTCATCCGGATCGACCGAGGTCTGTTTTGTTATGAAGTCTCCCGGCGTGTGGTCGTGAAGCGCGATCAGGCCTTTGCTCAGGTCGTAGGTGGCTGACGGCGTGTTCAGCAGGAATTCATCCGCGTCCAGATCCCTCTGGTCGATCTCCAGCATTGGTCTTGCTTCCTTCAGGGCAGAGGAGATGTATTTGGAATCCCGGCGCTTGATAGCGTAGTTCCGGTAACTGATGGCATTCTCATATTTCTGGAAGATACGTGCCTGCTCCCGGTTCATGGCAGCGGCGGCCTTCTTATTACCCATCGTGGCCACAAGCTCCCATGCGCCGCATTTCATCATTTCATCGAGCGTCTTCTTGATCTCGTTCTCTGCTTCTTCCAGTTGACGGGCAGTGAGTTCCTGCGCTACGGCCTGTGACTTTGGTTTCGATTCCTCCCAGAAGCTGCCGTTGTACACGAGGTAGTCTGTCGATGGGGAGTAGCGGAGCCGGTCGATGTATTCCCGGGACAGGATCAAGGCCTGCCCGACATCTGAGTAATCGCCGGGCTGCAGGAGGAGCTCCTGATTATATTTTTCCGGAGGGATGTAATCGTCCTGAGACGACACCTTCCCGTAAAAGCGGAGTGCGCTGCGCCAGATGGTATCCAGCTCGTGGGCATCCAGAGGCGGATCGCAGTTTTTCGAGAATTCGATAAAGCGATCGTGGGCTTCATCGGTGTTGCCGTAGCGTTTCAGGATTCTTCCGGCGTAGTGGGACATGGTAGCGTTCCGGGAGCCTTCCGGTATGGTGATGCTGCCGTAGGTGCCGCCGTCCATGTTCTCATCAAACTCATCGTCCAGAAATGAGGTCAGGTTCATGGGTGCATCAAAGACCTCGACCTGCGGATCAGCTGTCCCATAAAAGAACCGGGCAGCATCCAGCGCCTGCGTATCGAAGTACGGAAAGATGGCACTCACCAGCCTTTTCAGGTTGCTGTATTCCGTTGCGTCGGTGATCCTTTCGATCGGGAAGAACACATGGAACTTCGGCCTCGGTGCTTTACCATTCTTGGTCTTCTCATGATGCCTTGAGTAGTGGACAGCAAAGGCGACGCCCGGAAAAGCGGCAGCCACGTCAGCCGGGCTTACCCATTCATCCGGGTTTTCACTGTGGTCGTTGTCGCAGTCGACCGGCAGGCAGTCGCTTCCGATGAAGTTATCATTATTGCGATAGCTGTTCTGGTATTCTGCACATACGTAATCGTGGCAGACGGCCTCCCTGAGAGAGGCCTGATCTGTCACGTCGTGCTTGTGAGGGTAGGAGCAGTTACTTGGACTGCCTATGATATCTGCGCTGTAGAGGGTAAACATCAGTCGTACACCTCCTTGGATTCTTCCTCCAACACCTTTGTGATGAACTTCAGTGCCCGGATGATGGTTTCGAGCTCGCAGTCACCGCCGAGGAATACTTCGAAGCCTTCATCGGCGTAGCGCCCGAGAGGATGAATCTGGATATCTGTTCCACCGGTGTCTTCAATGCGGAAGTAAGTGCGTCCGCCGTGTCCGGTATCACCGCCCATGTATCCCGTGGTACCGGCTTCGACCTCGAGGATATTGCAGCTGACCACGTCCCGGCTGTAGGTAGTGATCTGGGTGCCGTCAGGCAGGATACGTCTGTTTTCTTTAATTTCGAACATAGATCTTCCTCCTGTTCTATTGAGATAGTGAAGGCGGTAAAAGCAAAGGCTGCCACCGCCGGTTTACACTTTCCACTGGAGGTGACAGCCCTGATTTGACGAAAGAAGATCAGTCTTTCTTATAAAAAGTTGTTTCGTATCCGTCTGCGTTCAGCTGCAGGCCTTCTGCCCACGGTGGTGTTCTTCCCATCTGTTCACAGACTGCCTTTAGCGACATCCGGAGATCGGCTTCGATGACAAGCTCATCATGGATGTGCATCGTGATACTGCAGCAGCGGAGCGTCCGCATGGCGTAGCACAGGATATCCCGGGAGGTGGCCTGCACGATGTTCTCGACAAGGCGAGCGCCATAGGTCTCGAGGCGTTCCCATTTCTTGGTGCCGCCGACGCCTTCGTAGGTGATACACTGGCCGCCGAACTTGTTAGTTCCAATCTTGGGTTTTACGTAGGCGAGCTTCCGGCCAGAAGGAAGGGTGATAAAGAGCATGCCGCTTTTATATTCGAAGTGGATGCCGTGGGTGTCCGCCTCGTGCCTGAACTTCACAGCCTCCATTGCAGCCCGGTCGACGTCCCACCAGAAGGAGACGATGTTCGGATTGGTCTGCCGCCAAGCCTCAACAAGGGGATAAAGCTCATCCTCGGTCAAGCCCATCTCAAGAGCGCCCATTGCTTTCAGGGCTCCGACTGAGCCGCCGTAGCCGAGGGCGAGTTCGGCGATCTTGCCTTTCTGACGCAGGTGGCCATTGATGCCGTGCTTCTCGACTGGCACTTTGAACATCTGGCTGGCGCTGGCGCAGTAAATATCACCGCCACTTGCGAAGACCTCCTGACGCCAAGACTCACCGGCTATCCATGCAATTACCCGGGCTTCGATAGCACTAAAGTCA
>CACZFV010000205.1 GCA_902780465.1 uncultured Lachnospiraceae bacterium | reverse complement strand
TTTATATGGTGATGTTACGGATCGCTTCGCTGCTCCGCAGCTCCCGCGATCCTGCGGACATTCGGAATCCGCTGATTTGCCTGAAAGGCAGGCAAATCGCTCCTTCCTCATGTCCGGCGGGTTCCAAGGTCATACGGCGGTTCATACGAGTATGACCGCCTTTGCCCTTTGAACCCTTACATCAAATCATCACCCGGTACGCGTACCCTGGTCTCAGAAAGAGAGCAGGGCCGGGACAATGATCATTACCATGACGATGACCAGCATGATGAAGAGCGGACCCAGCAGTTTGGTCCCGGCTTCTTCACCCAGGCGCCTGGCGGTGTTTTTCCTGTCCTCCCAGGCGACGGTCATCTCGGCGGAAAGAATGGTCCGGATCCCGGCAAGCCCGGTCTTCCGGTTCTGTTCCAGGAGGCCGGCGAGCTTCATGTACTGACGGAGTCCGCAGGCGCGGCCGAAATCCCTGTATACCTTGCCTTCGTTCGCTCCGGTGCGCAGCTGGTGGTACGCCTGCGTCATTTCCTCGTAGGCCCAGCGCTTCGGCCCGCCGCCGGATTCATAATCGTTGACGATGGCGCCCCAGGCGAGACGGATGGTCATGCCGGCGCCGATAAAGACCATCAGCTTCGAGATGATCTCGGGGTAGTCCAGAAGCATCTGGTTCCTGCGGTCTTTCGCCTCGCTGCCGGCGTTCTGCCGGTCGCGGAGGTAGAAGAGTGCAGCCAGAAGGGGACCGAGAAAAAGGAGGATATAATAGTTTTCTCTCGGCTTCTGTCTGTAATTCAGCCGCCTTCCGCGGTATTCCTGCGGAAGAGAGAAGCTTTCGTCCGAGGCCTGGGTCTTGTCCTCCCCGGAGAGAAAACGGAGAAAGGAGCGTCTCAGCTGCTCTTCCTCGCTGAACTGGGCGGGGAGGATCGTGAGAGGGATCACATAGTCCGCGGAATGAAGACCTTCCGCGTCTGTCAGATGGGCGGAAAGCTGTACGTCTTCCGGCGACAGCAGGTCTTCATTGCTGACCTCCCCATATGGAGACAAAAGAGTCGGATCGGAAGAAAGCCAGGTGACCCGGACACCGTACTGAGGAAGAGAGGAGGGGAGATCAAGATCGGTAAGGATCTCCGCGGGAGAAGAATTCTCTCCCGGGATCGTGGACGACAGCACCTCTATGCAGGCTTCAAAAACATTATCGATCTCGTCCTCGCGGTAGGTGCGCGGCATCACGGGAATATCCAGGGTGACCGGCTGTTCCGACAGTCCGTCGACAATAATGCTGTACGTTTCCGTGCGCCCTCCGTAGCTGTCCCGGGGAAGGACCCGGCCCTGAGCCAAGTCAGTCTTCGGGGCAGCCAGGAAGGTCGCAGCAAGAAAAAGGAGGATGCTTCCGAGAAGGCAGAGGATCTGGGCGCGCCATTTTTCTGCGCGCTTCAAAAGAGAGGAGATCATGGGAAGTGACCTTTCAGAGCTCTATGGACAGGATCTTCATGGACAGCCGGACGGAAAACAGATATGCCGCCAGACAGACTGTCATGACGATCCTGCCGACGGCAGTGGTGTACATGACGGTGAAAAAACCAGGGTTCGTAAAGTCGATGTACACCACCACCAGAAGGGGGGCAATGTTCATGATGTTCTGCTCAAAGCGCCGGGAAGCGGTCATGGTGAGGATCTCTTCCTTCACCTGGATCTTGTCCCCGATGGTGTCGCAGCTGTGACGCATGATCGATACCAGGGCGCCTCCGCTCCGCTTTGCAATGCGCAGAATACGGGCAAAATTCCGGATCTCCTCCACGCCGGAGCGTTCAGCGAAATCGTCCATAGCCCGCTCCACCGGGACGTTCATCGAGATCAGGCTGGCGATCTGGTCAAATTCACGGACGATGAGGGCGTCGCTTCCGAACAGAAGCTGGAGCTCCCTGAGACTTTCCGCAAAGGCGTTCTCAAGGGAATAGCCCGCACTCAGGGAACCGGAGAGGACTGAGAGGCCTTCCCGGAACTGAAGAAGAAGCTTCCGTTTTCTGAGGGGGATGAGATCTTTCTTTATATAAAGAGGGTAGAAAAGAACTGCCGGAAGAAAGGCAAGAAAGACAGGAAGACTGCGGTAAAAGACATAAGAGAAGAGGGCGTCTGCCGCCAGGGCTTTCATGGCATGCAGCAGATATTCCTTCGGTGTGAGGCGGTACTCGTCATAGATCAATGCCTGCGGCGAGGAGCTTGGCTTTGTTTTTGAGCTCGCCCGTCCGGACGAGGGACCCTTCGACCCGGCCTCTCCGTCCGGAGGCTTTCTGCTCCTGAAAACTGAAAAGCTCGTTAAGCTGAATTTCCCCATTGATGCAGTCTCCTACTTCTGTGATGGAAAGGACGTGTCGGCTGTGGTCCCTGAGACGCCCCAGATGGATCATCAGGTCCAGGGCCCCCGCGATCTGACTCCGGATCGCGGCCAGCGGGAGCTCCGCCGCGCACAGGACCATCGTTTCGAGACGGGAGAGCATGTCCCGCGGACTGTTGGCGTGTCCGGTGGAAAGAGAACCGTCGTGCCCGGTGTTCATCGCCTGGAGCATGTCCAGCGCCTCTCCGCCGCGCACCTCGCCCACGACGATCCGGTCCGGATTCATGCGGAGACTGGCCCGGATCAGGTCCGAAATGGTAACTGCGCCTTCACCCTCCGTGTTGGCGCTGCGCGTTTCCAGCCGCACCAGATTCCGGATGTGGGTGAGCTGCAGCTCCGCGGAATCCTCGATGGTGATGACGCGTTCTTCGTCAGGGATAAAAGAAGAAAGGGCATTCAGAAATGTGGTCTTACCGGAATTGGTCCCTCCGCTGATAAAGATGTTGTAGCCGGCCTTCACCAGCTTCTTAAGAAACGCGGCTGCTTCCGGGGTGACGGAGCCGTAGCCGATGAGTTTTTCCATCGTGATGGGGTCGGGGAATTTCCGGATCGTAACGACCGGCCCGCCCAGAGAGACAGGCGGAAGCACGACGTGGACCCGGCTTCCGTCCTCCAGGCGCGCGTCCGCGATGGGGGAGGATACATTGACGACCCGGTTCACGCGGCTCACGATCTGCTGGATCATGTCTTCCAACTGCTCGTTGCTTCTGAAAGAACGGTCCCAGCGGACAACGCGCCCGTTCTTCTCCACAAAGATATGATCCTTTCCGTTGACCATGATCTCCGTGATCTCTTTCGTGTCCACGAGCTCCTGCAGAATGTCCAGCCTTCGAAAGGCATTGAAAAGAGAAGAGCGCAGTGTGAGTTTTTCCCGGACAGTCAGGGTGGCCCCGCGCTCCGCCAGAGCGATCTCGCGGTCGATCATTTCATAGAGCGCTTCGTCGCTGACGTGGCGCAGATTTGAGAGCTCCAGCGCCAGTTTTCCGCGCAGGTCCTCGTAGAGACGGTTCGTGTCCTTCATGTATGTGCACCTCCTCCGGGGTGCTCCGGACTGTTGTCTCCCGGTGGAACCCCTGCACTTATAAGGACGACGGGAAATGGATTTTACTGTCAAAAAATGGAGAAGAAGACATGATAAGAGCTAAAAATGCATTATACTGCAAAAAGATTGCATATATTGTACGAAGCGCACGAACCGCGTATACCGCAAATATCGTATGTGCTGCATTTGCCGCTTTGCACTGATGAAGC
>CACZFV010000204.1 GCA_902780465.1 uncultured Lachnospiraceae bacterium | reverse complement strand
CCGGAAAAGTGTCCTTTCCCGACGAACTGCCTTTAAAACGGGATCAGCCGTTTTTATTCTTAATAGTCCTCATCGTAATAGTCTTCGTCTTCGTCTTCGTCTTCATTGTCTTCATCGTCAGAGTCATCTTCATATCCTTCACCGTAAAGAGTCGAATATGTTCCGTCGGAACTCTTGTAATAAGACCTTCCCTCGATGTCATGGATAAAAGATGTGATCTCACTCTCCTCGGCAAAATTCGCCAGTTCTTTTCTTGCCTTGGCTTCCCATTCAGCTGTTCTCTGTGTCTTGACGCCTCCCTTTCTTCCCACGACCCGCTTGATATAGTTTTCTTCAAGTGATGTCATGAGATCATAAGCGTGTGCCCGGAGAAGGGATTTGTCTTCTTCTCTGCGTTCTGCCGCATTCTCCTCGTTCATGACCTCGCGGAATTTTTCTCCGCCGGCTTCGGCGACCAGCCTGGAATGTTCGTTGGCTGTGTACATGACGCCGTTCTCGTCGTAACGGACCGTATAATTGTTTTGCAGATCCACATCCGCCTTGTTTCTGTAGAGTGAGCCGTCCTCCGATGCGCGGTAAGTCTTTGTTCCGTCCTCGCTGTGGAAGATCCCCGGTGCATGCATGGCGCCGTCAGGATTGAAGTAATAAAGTTTGTTCAGGATCTCCACGATCCCTGTCCTCATGGCGCCGTCCATCGGATCCAGATAATACCACTTGTCCCCGACCTGCAGCCATCCGCGCACCTGCGCGCCGCTGGCCGGATCGAAATAATACCATTTCCCGCCTTCATCCTGCCAGCCTGTCTCCATATAGCCGGCGGGATCAAAGGAATAAAAAGCTCCCTCTATAGCATGGATTCCGTTGGCCAGATAACCGCTTCCGGTGTCGTACCAGTATTTTCCCGCGTCCAGCTTCCACTCTCCTCCGAAAGAGGTGACCGCCGCTGCCGCAGACACTGCCATTGCTGCTAATAAAACAGCTGCTGTTTTTTTCAACATCATATCCCATCCTTTCCGGCGGACTCCGCCATGGCTGTCTCGTTACAGTATACCATATTTCAGCGACAAATGCGCATAAGACTGACTTCCGCTTACTGCTGGAGGATCAGGCTGGTAAGGTCGTCTCCGCCACCCGCCGGAGCCGGCGCGGGCGCAGGTGCCTGGGTCGGCGGCGGTGCAGGTGCCTCTGTAGGCGGCGGTGCAGGTGCCTGGGTCGGCGGTGCGGCAGTCTGTGCCGGAGCAGCCGCAGGCTGTTCGCTCTGCCTTCCTCCGCCGGAACCGCTGCCGCCTCCGGACTGGACCGGCTGTTTCGGCTCCTGTCCCATACTTACAAAGATAACGATCTCGGATCCTTTTTCTTTTCTGGTATCCTCGGTGATCTCCTCCGCAAACCTCGTGACAGAACCCTTCTCGACGTTTCTCGCATACTCCTCCCTGACGACCGGGACAAAACCTGCATTCTTCAGCATTTCTTCCGCTTCGGCACGGCGCTTGTTGACCACGTCCGGGACCGGGAGCAGTTCTCTGCCCAGGCTGACCACGACCTGGATCGCGGAATTCTGAGGAAGCTGTGAACCTGCCGCTGCGTCCTGCCGGATGATCTGTCCGGCGGCGAATTCGTCGCTGTATTCCGTACCCGTATTCACCAGATACAGGTAATGTTTCGCCTGTTCCCTGGAAGCTTCCTCAAACGCCTGTCCGGTGAGGTCCTGCACTGTCTCCATCACGGCTGCGTCTCCGCCAGGCAGGCCTGTCGAGATCTCCAGAAGGACCTCCGTTCCTGTATCCGTGGAAGAATCTCCATCGAGTGACTGTGAAATGACGGTACCCGGGGCTGCAGCGTATTCCACTTCTTTCATCTCCGGGATCAGGTCCGCGTCCTTCATGAGCTTCTCCGCCGCTTCTCTGGTCATACCGATGACGGACGGTACGATCGTCCGCTCGATACCGGCACTGATCACGACGCGGAGCGCACTGTCTTTCTCCACTGTCTCTGCATCTCCCGGCTCCTGCTTCAGAATGCGGTCCCTCTGGATCTCATTGCTGTACTGTTTGTCGTAGATCTGCAGCAGCAGGCCGGCATCTTCCGCGATGTGGATCGCCTCTTCCCGTTCCTGGTTAACGACGTTCGGGACTCTGGTGTACCCTTCCTCCACAGCCACGGCTCCCATGTCGTCCTCACTGTCCGGGCGCAGCACCGTGGCGGAGAGGACCCCGAAGACCAGGGCGCCGGCAGCAGCCGTTCCCAGGAGGATCTTGCTCCACAACGGCCACTTTCCCGTATCCGCGGTATCCGCGCGCACATTCACGCGCTTTACCACATTCGCCATCAGGTCGTTTTCGAAATCCTTCGCGGTCTGCGTGCGACCCTGCACCTTCACATTCAGGGCGTTCATGATCGCGTTTTCCGTGTTCGGTCCGATCTTCACCCCGCATTTTGACGGCGGCCTCAGCATGTCCCGCGCGGCGCGCTCCAGGGCGTCATCCGGGGTGATGCCGGTGATCATTCGGTAGAAGGTGGCAGCTGTCGCGTAGACATCTGTCCAGGTCCCCTGGTCGCCGCGGGAGCGGTACTGTTCTTCCGGGGCGTAGCCCGGTTTGATCAGGACGGTAAGGGAGCGGCTGTGGGTCGTGGTCGCAAACCGCGCCGCACCGAAATCCAGAAGCTTGACCCTGCCATCCTTTGTCAGGCAGATATTGTCCGGCGCCACGTCACGGTGCAGGATCCCCTCGGCGTGCACCGCCTCCAGGGCGTGCAGCACGTCCAGAATAATGGGCAGGGCTTCTTCCACCGTCATCCTGCCGTCCCGCTCCAGCTTCTGCTTTAGGGATTCCCCCTCCAGATACTCCATGACGATGTAGGCCGTTCCGTTTTCCTCAAAGCAGTCAAATACGTGGACTACTTCCGGGACATGCTGAAAACGCACCATCTTCCTGGATTCGTCGATGAACTTCTCCTTGCCTGCAGAAAACTGCTCCTGCTTTTCTCCGGGATATACCGTCAGTCTCGTCTGGTGCGGCATCCTGGTGGCGAATTCGCCGGGAAGATACTCTTTCACAGCCACTACCTTGTCGAGCGTCATATCGTATCCGATATAAGTCACCCCGAAGCCGCCGAACCCCAGGACACGGCCGATCAGATAGCGTTTGGACAGGATCGTCCCCGGCCTGATATGATAGGCCTCTTCCGGCGCTGTACCGCGTACATAGCCGCAGTGGGGACACTTGTTCTGATTGTCTTCATACCTCTGCATGCAGCCCAGGCATCTGATCAGCATCTCAACATCCTCTTTTCCTTTATTGCAGGAGGTCCCTGCTCATATCATTACGTTTCACCGTAATACTCTGCGCAGAACCGGTCAAAGCTCTTCTGGTCCTCGTCGCAGAGCTGTTCAGGTGTAAATCCGTCCAGGAATTTCAGCTCCGGAGTCAGGTTCAGGAGTTCCGCGAGCTGTGTTTTTCTTACCATCCAGTAGCTCAGAAGGCGCTCTGCCGCTGCCCGGTCCAGTTCGGAGGCGTTCCTGTTGACAGAGAAGAATTCCAGTCCTCTGGCATGAAGCTTCTCCGCCTTGTTTCCGCTTCCCGCTTCACTCACAGCATAGACACCGGGAAGCGCTTCCTGGACCTCGTGATAGCGCGTGCAGGAAAAGACGGCCCGCTTCGCTTCTCCCCTGAGGAAAGCCTCCGGCTGGTTCTCTCCGCCCGCTTCTCCCGCAGCATCTCCGGTGTTTTCATAGAGGACCGGAACCTCAAAGCCCAGAGGCACCTTGTGCACCTTGTTTTCCCCGGAGATCAGAAATTCTTCCGCCGGAGAATCTCCGTACAGCGCTTTCGGATCGATCTCCTCCATCTCAGGAAGCTCTCCAGCCGTCCCGCTTTCAAAAAGGGACACTGCTCCGTCTCCCTTCCCGAGGTTCTTTTTCAGTTCTTCTTCGTACTCTTCCGGGGAGACCGCATTGATCTCCACGCTGACATCCGGATAATTCTGCATGAATTCCTCAGACATCTCCCTGTAGATATCTTTCTCGCCGGGAACATCCTCAGAGATCAGGACACGTATGGTGGTCGGCGCAAGATGCGCGATCCGGTACATCTTTCTGTAATGAATGAAAACGCCGCTCAGTGCCGCTGTGACTGCCAGGGCCGCGGCAGCAATGCCGAGCGCTCTGTTCCTTCTCTTCTTTTTCAGCAGCTGCTCCACGTCCGCGATGCGTTTTTTATTCAGCACCGCGTCCTTGAACTCCGGAGCGGTACGGAACCGGAGCTCCGGCTCCAGCGCCATGGAACGCATCAGGGCGGTATCGAGAAAAGCCGGTATCTCAGGAGCGAATTCCGACGGCCGCTTCAGCGGGTCTCCTTCCTTCCTGAACACCGCTTCCTGCCTGTTCACCGATTCCGGGGGCACTTTTCCGGTAATGCACCGGTACATGGTGGCCCCCAGCGCATAGATATCCGTCCAGGGTCCCTGAATACTCTTGGAGCGGTACTGTTCCGGCGGAGCATAGCCGATCTTCAGGATGATCGTACGCATCTTCTCCGCTTCCAGATCCGAGAACCTGGCGGCGCCGAAGTCAAACAGCTTCACCCTTCCGTCGTCACAGAGCATGATATTGTCGGGGCTGATGTCTCTGTGCAGGATGCCCGCTTCATGCACCACCTTCAGGATGTCCATGACGCTGGCGCCGATCTGCACGGTCATATCCCAGGGCAGCCTTCCCCCCTGCTGCTTCAGGTACTGTTTCAGCGTGCGGCCGGTCATATACTCCATGACCATATAACCGGTGCCGTTGGCCTCAAAATAATCAAATACCTTGACGATGTTTTCATACTGGGAGAATTTCGCAGTATTTCTCGCCTCGGCAAGGAAGCTCTTCAGTCCTGCCTGGAACTCTCCCTGCTTCTTTCCGGAGTAGACCAGGATCTGCTGCTCACCGGGATTCCGGTTCACATATACGGCCGGGAAGTATTCCTTTATTGCGACGACCACCTTCATCATCTCGTCCCAGGCGCGGTAGATGATTCCGAAACCACCGTATGCAACGACTGTTCCGAGATAATAACGGTTCTGAAGAAGGATCCCGGGGTGAAGATGATAGGCTTCCTTCGGGGGTGTTCCCTGTTTGAAGCCGCACAGCGTACAGAAGCTTCCTTCCGCTTTGTCCGCCTCATATTCCTGCATGCAACTCTGGCAGCGTATTTTCATCTTTCCCTGTCGCACTCCTCTCGCTGTCCCGCGCCTTTATCCGAAAATACCGAAAAGGCTGCGCTTTTTCCAAGGTTCTCCGTGATATACAGCGATCGCGGAGTAATTATCCATATTGTTTCCCCGTCCTGACCGGAGCACATGCTGTTGCATGGCGTCCAGCCATTCCGCAGGGGTCCGCGCCGCCGCAAGGAAGCGCGCCATCTCATCTTCGGTGATCCATTCCCAGAAACCGTCCGTACACATCAGGAAGGCCTCTCTGTCTGTCAGCGCCGAAGCTTCGGAGATCTCGTACTGCGGTTTGTTCCACGGAGCACCGATCACCTTCAGAAGGCGGTTGCGGTCTTCGTGGAAGCGGATCTGACTCTCTTTGATCTCCCCGGAGTATACAAGCATCTGAGGCACACTGTGGTCAAATGTGCGGGAGACCATTTTCCCCGCCTGAAACCGGTATACCCTCGTGTCGCCGATATGCCCCCACCGGACGGAACCGCCGGTCTTCAGGAGCATCGTCATCGTCGTTTTCATGTCGGAAGCACTGCGGTGCTCCTTCTGGTACGCGGTCACCTTTTCCTGACAGTTCAGGAAGCACTGTTCCAGGATCGTCCGGGAATCCGCCCGCTCCGCAGACAGCTTTCCGAACACCTCAAGCGCCGTGGCGACTGCCATTCTGGAAGCCACTTCGCCTTTTTCATGGCCCCCCAGGCCGTCGCATACAAGATAGCACTCATTCTCCCCTGACGCTCCGTGCCCTACTGCATCTTCATTGATCTCCCGTTCGCCCCGGTCCGACCATACTGCGTATACCATGCTCACTCCGTTCCTTCAGGTTTTGCTACTGCT
>CACZFV010000203.1 GCA_902780465.1 uncultured Lachnospiraceae bacterium | reverse complement strand
AATGCAAGACCGCGATAACCATGATCCTGACTGACTGCGGTGCTGAAGAAGCGGAGCGGCGGCTGCAGGCGGCTGAGGGACATGTGAGGGAAGCGGTCAGAAACCGGTCTTAAGGCGCGGCAGAGGAAAAACAATGAACTACGAAGAACTGGTAAAAAATGTCCTTTTACATGTAGGAGGCAGGGAGAATGTGACTTCCGTGACCAACTGCATGACGAGGCTGAGGATCAAGGTGAAGGATGATCAGGCCATCGATACGGCAGCCCTGAAGTCCGTCTCCGGAGTCCTTGGGACCGTGCATGACCGGGCAAACTATGTGGAAGTCGTCGTGGGACCCGGGAAAAGCAGCAAATGCGGCGCTGTGTGCAGGCAGATGGGTATTCCTGCCTCCGGGCCGCAGGACCTTTCGAAGGAACAGGACTGGAAGAAGAATAAGGAAGCTTTCAAAGCGGGGCAGAAAGACAGCTCCGTCCGCAGCGCCCTGAAGATCTTCGGGGAGATCTTTGTTCCCCTGATCCCCGGCGTGATCGCGTCAGGTCTCTGCGCCGGTTTAAACATTCTGATCCAGCAGACGAACCCCGGCTGGGAGGAAAGCCGTTTCCTGAGCGTTGTCTGCACCCTGCTCAGTCTGATCCACACGTCGTTTCTTACCTATCTTACCGCATGGACAGGCTACCGCGCGGCGGAGCGGTTCGGAGGGACGCCGATCCTGGGCGGAATGCTGGGCATGATCACCGGCCTGGACGGGATCAACACGCTTGCCAGGGCGGCAGGCTGGTGGAACGAAGCTTCTCCGCTGGATTCGACGCTCCGCAGCGGACGCGGCGGGATCCTGGCGGTGGTATTCGGCGTGATGATCCTGGTGCGGGTGGAAAAATGGATCAGGAGCCATATCCCTGAAGCGCTGGACGTTGTGTTCACGCCGCTTTTTACGCTGCTGGCGTGCGTGATCCCCTATGTGTTTGTGATCATGCCGCTGCTGGGACTGGTCTCCGGAGGGATCTGCTTTGCTGTGCAGAATGTCTGCATGTCATCTTCCCCTCTGGTCCGGTCGGCAGCAGGATTTGCTTCCGCGGCGCTTTTCCTGCCCATGGTCTCCATGGGGATGCACCACGGTCTGGTGGCATTATATTCCGTGCAGCTGCAGCAGATGGGCTACATCACTCTCTATCCTGCCCTCTGTATGGCCGGGGCAGGACAGGTCGGCGCGGCGCTGGCGATCTTCCGGAAAGCGAAGAAAGTAAACAATGAACGACTGCGGCAGGTCATCAGCGGGGCGCTGCCTGCCGGTATTCTCGGCGTAGGAGAGCCCCTGATCTACGGTGTCACCCTTCCTATGGGAAGACCCTTTATCACTGCCGGCATCGGCGCCGGTTTCGGCGGCGCCTTTGTGATGGCCATGCAGGTAGCGGCGACGACCTGGGGTCCCTCCGGCATCCTCGGTGTGTTCACCATGACCGCCGGTCCCAACGCAGGACTGCACAGCGTCATGTATTATCTGGCAGGCCTGCTGATCTCCTGTGTCATGGCGTGTCTGATCACCTCAGCGTTCGTCTCTGAACGGGAAGTGCTGTCAGCGTGAAAGGAGACACTGACCTCGGGAAAAGAAGCGCGGACCGTCAGCGAAGACTGTGATGCAAGTGTGACAGTTCTCCCCTTATAATTTCAGTAGATTAAAGCAGTAAAACAGATTGAAATACTGAAGAATAAGGAAGGAGAGAGCTCATGAGAAAAGAGATTATGAGAAGAAAGATCCCGGCGCTGGCCGTTTTCATGACAGGGTGCATGCTGTTTGCCGCGGGGTGCGGCGCGAAGCAGCAGAGCGCAGCAAATACGGAAACCAAAGCGGAGGCAGGGGCAGTGACAGAAGCAGCGAGGGAAGATTCCCCGGAATGGGTGGCAAAGCTGAAGGAAGCTGAGAATGCCGGCCAGCTCTTTGTGGTAGCAGGCATCGGAGAGACGACAGCGTACATCTCCATGCATGAGAAGGATGCGGACGGCACGTGGAAGCAGGTCATGACCACCCCCGGCTTCATCGGAAAGCACGGACTGGGCAAAGAAAAAGAAGGAGACGGGATGACTCCTGTGGGAACCTACGCCTTCAACTATGCCTTCGGCATTGCGGACGACCCGGGCTGCGCCATTCCTTATCAGAAGGTGGACGATGATTCCTACTGGTCAGGGGACCAGAGGGAAGGGCACAAGTACAACGAGATGGTCAGCATCAAGGATCTGCCGGACCTGAACGTCTCCGACAGCGAGCACATTGTTGACTACCAGAATGAGTACCAGTACTGCCTGAATATCAGCTACAATGAGGAATGCACCCCGGGAGCCGGCTCCGCGATCTTCCTGCACAGCTTCGGGGCGGTGAAACCTTATACCGGCGGATGTGTCGCGATCCCGCAGGACAAGATGGAAGTCGTCATGAAGAACGTCCGTCCGGACTGTGTCGTGGTGATCGATTCCCTGGAGAAGATCAGCCCGGAAAAGTGGGAGTCCCTTGGATTCGCCCCTTCAGGCAAGTGAACGGCAACAGTAAAATCACATGAATCATCATTGAATTCAAGAAAGAGCGCTTCGGAAAGGTTGAAAGCGCTCTTTTCTTATGTTCAATGATTTGAGGTGCCATGCACCGGTCAGGCTGTCAGGCGGGTGTCATACACCAGTCAGGAACCGGAGAAATCTGTCCGCTGCCTCGCCCCGGCCGCTGTCGCTTTTCAGGACGGCGATGCAGGTGTTTCGGGAATAGCTGCCGCCCGGAAGAGGGCAGCGGCGGATCCGGTAGTGCTCCATGGCCCTGGTCCAGGGGATGACAGCGCAGCCCATCTGGTGCTCCACCAGGGCGGCGATGGCGTCCTCGTTCGGCGCCCGGAGAGAGAAGCGGAACCGGATCTCCTGTTCCCGGGCCACAGAGGAGAGGATCTGTTCCATCATGGAGGATTCCTCATATCCGATCAGGGGAAGGGCGGCCAGGGTCTCCCAGGAGTCCGGGATCTTTTTCTGGTCTTCGGGGACGATGAGTACAAGCGGATCCTCCCGGAGACGGTACTCCGCCAGTTCTTCGTCGCCGGATTCCGTACAGATCAGGAGATCATACTGTCCCTCCTTGATCTTCCGGATCAGTCCCGGTGTGTTGTCCGTGGCGAAAATGAAGCGGGTGTCCTCGTTTCCGGGCAGGGAACGGAAGGACTGCATCATTTCCGGCAGCTCGTCCTGGATGACCGGCGTCGTGCAGCCGATGTGCACGGTGGTGCGGCGTTCTGTGCCGAGGCGCCGCATATGGACCAGGGCTTTATCCACGTCACCCAGGATCGTCTCCGCGTGCCGGAGGAAGCTTTTTCCCGCGTCCGTCAGTTCCATCTTCCGGCCCTGGTGCGTGAAAAGAGCGATGTTCAGCTCCTTTTCCAGGTTCAGCATGGAGATGCTGAGGCTCGGCTGGGAGATGTACAGTTTCTCCGCGGCCTGCCGGAGATTCCCGGTCTCTGCCGTCATTTTAAAGTATCTCAGCTGGTTCAGCGTCATGGGACTGCTCCTTATGAATGAGATAGTTTTAAACTATCAAAAATTAAAAATCATATATTTGATTTTATCATCCTCCGGCACTACAATCAAATCAGAAACAGAAAAACAGCCGGCCGGGCCGGAAACCGGCAAAGCAAAGATACA
>CACZFV010000202.1 GCA_902780465.1 uncultured Lachnospiraceae bacterium | reverse complement strand
TTTCCCTGTGCTGAAGTTTTTATTTCGTCTCGAATGCAGGACGCCATGCGGCAAAGGCTTTCAGCTGTTCGTCTGTCCGGTGGTAATAGCGCTCTCCCCGGTCCAGCTTTGCGACCTCCGCCATTTCTTCTTCCGTAAGCCGGAAATCCATGATATCCAGGTTGTCCTTGATGTGATCCACGTTTTTGCTGCCGGGGATCACCGCAAAGCCCATCTGGGTATGCCAGCGGAGAATGACCTGCGCCGGTGTCTTGCCGTATTTCTGACCGATCTTCGTGAAAACAGGTTCATTGATCAGAGACTTGTCGCCATGTCCCAGCGGATACCAGCTCATGAGCCTGATACCGTACCGGTCCAGGGTCCTGCGGAGCTCCTGCTGCGTAAAGTAAGGATGCGCCTCCACCTGGATGAACTGCGGGACGATCTCCCATTTAGTCTGCAGTTCCTCAATGAATTCACCTTCGAAATTTGAGATGCCGATGCTTCTTGCCTTGCCTTCTTTGTACGCCTTCTCCAGCTGGCGGTATCCGGCCATCCAGTTTCCGGCGGGCTGGTGGATATAGAGAAGATCCACATAATCCACGCCGAGACGTTCCAGGGTCTCATCGACTGCGTTTTCATTTTCATACTCGCTCGGCCAGAGCTTTGTGGAGAGGAAGATCTCTTCCCGGGCAGCGCCGCTCTCTCTCATACCGCGCCCTACGGCTCTCTCATTCACGTAGGCGTTGGCGGTATCGACCAGACGGTAACCCATCTTCAGCGCTTCCCTTACGCTGTTCTCCGCCTCTGCGGGAGAAAGCATAAATGTTCCGATCCCGGCTGCCGGGCACTTTACTCCATTGTTCAGTGTGATGTATTCCATGATCATTTCCTTTCCGACCTTCTGTCCGGTCAGTTTTTTTGGTCTTGTTTCTGTGGTCTTGTTTCTTTCTGAGTTCATTATATTGGCAAGCTATTGCAAAGCCCAATCCGAATCTTGTATAATCAATTTAATTATTAAATATCAGGAGTCTCTCATGACCACAAAGCAAATCGATTACTGCATTGAGGTCTCCCGTACGCTGAACTTCAGCCGTGCGGCAGACAACCTCTTCGTCAGCCAGCCGACCTTTTCTTACCAGATAAAACTCCTTGAGGAGGAAATCGGATTTACGATCTTTGAGCGCAACGGGAAAGGAGCGGCGCTCACGCCCGCGGGAGCTCAGTTTGTTTCCTTTCTTGCAGCAATGCGGGAAGACTTAAAGCGCGCCATTGAGCAGGGGCAGAACTTCAGCGCGAAGTACAAGGACAGCATATCCATCAGTCTGATGGTGCGTCCTGCGCTCTTCTTCCTGCCGGAGGCCATGCGTATTTTCGCGGAAACAGAGCCGGAGGTCCAGATCCTTCCGGTATTCCAGTATGAGGGCGGCGTGGAATCCTTCCTCCGGAACGAGGTGGACATCCTCTTTGCCCTGAAAGAACAGACAAAACAGATCCCAGGGATCCGCGTGCACGAGTTCTTTGAAAGCCATATCTACCTGATCGCGCAGCGGAATGATCCTCTTGCGTCCAGAAACCTGATCACTGAGGAAGATCTGTACGGCAGGACTCTGATGGTCGGCGGCGGATCCCCTCCTGCGCTGAAGACTGTCCAGCACCGGCTGATCAGTTCCGGAAAGATCGACTATTTCAACAGTGCGGACCACGATACCACGCTTACAAATATCGCCGCCGGACGCGGAGTGTGCCTGGCACCCGGATTCCTCAACGATCACAGCGGACAGTTTGCGTGGATCCCCTTCGACTGTAAAGAAAGCTTCTCCTGCGTGCTCTGCACGCACAGGGAAGATAACCGCCCCAGTGTCACCGCGTTTCTGAACACGCTGAAAAAGCTGTATAAAGACGCCGTCGCGTTTCCGTTCTGATTCGGCTGCTGTTCCCAGGTGATTCCATGTAAAGCGGACCTTCGCAAGCTTCATCCGTGCAGCTTGTATGTGCCTGTCCGGATGGCTGCGATGACACCGCCGTCGATCAGAAGGTCGGTCCCGGTAATAAAACCGGCGTGCTCTCCCAGCAGGAACGCGCCTGCTTCGGCGATCTCGTCCGAGGTTCCGCAGCGTTCAGCCGCAGAGGCATCCACCATCTGCTGATAACCCTCACCGGCAGCAGCAAATTCGTCATAGGCCAGCGGCGTCACGATCACGCCGGGGCTGATGGTGTTGATCCTGGCGCGGCGTTCCTTCCAGGTCGTAGCCGCGGCTTTCTGCGCCTGCAGCTGGTTCACGCGCTTTGCGATCATGTAGGCAAGACCGGAACGCTGCATGGCGACCTCTTTGATGATCGGCAGATCCATAAGTTTTTCCGTGGGCGTGCCAAGGATCTCCAGTTCAGTCTCATAGGGGATCGGATACATATAGCCGGTCTGGCTCGAAACAATGAGCCCCGCGCCTCCGTTTGCCATCACTTTTCCGAAGGCATCCACGGCATAGCCTGTGCCGACCATATCCAGGGCCAGGATGTGCTCCGGCTTTGCCTGGTTCGGGGAAGCCCCGGCGGTGTCGATGAAGTATTTTACTGTGCCAAGGGACGATGCCTTCTGTGCAAAAGCCTCTATGCTGTCTTTCTCCAGCGCGTTGACGATCATCGTCTCCACATCATAGCCGCTGTACCGGAAATCATGAGCAGCTCTTTCCAGGTTCTTTTCGCTGATGTCGCCCAGCAGGATCTTCCTGCCTGCGGCGATCCTTCTCACAATGGCAGTACCCATGCTGCCCGCGCCGAGCAGCGCGATCACTTCTTTTTTCCCGTTTCTGTCAAAGATCATTTTTTCTCCCTCCTTCAATTGACGGCGATCCATGCGCCGTTCCGCTTCTCGCAGTGATGTGTGCCCTTCATGCGGAAGGTTCCTCTCGCGCCATAGGCATTTGCGTTGAGGACGGATGTATAGGTGATCTGTGCCTTATTTCCATCCACTCTGATCACCGGATCCGCGATCCCGATGGTGAAGTAATTGAGACTCCCGTCAGCGACATCCGCAAAGTACTCTTCTCTCGTCTGCTGCATTCCGCTCATATGGGTAAAGACCATATCCTCCGAAACAAGCTCCCGCATGGTTCTGATGTCCGCGTCTGTCATGGCCTGGCAGTATCTCGCCTGGGCGTAAAGAACAGCCAGTTCTTCTTCATTCAGGGAAGAAAGATCGATTCCTGTGATGTTCACATTGGAAAACTCTTTGAAATCGTATTTCATAATCTCTTTGTTTTCCCCTTCCGCTTCCGGTGCAGATGACTTCTCAGTATTCTGTGCCTGGGATTCAGTGACGGATCCGCCCGTTTCAGTATTGCAGGCACTAAGGACGGGCATAGTGATCAGCAGTGCGATCAACAGTATGACTCTCTTCATGACTCCTCTGCATCCAGCTGCCGGATGACCTTTGCCGGATTTCCCCCGGCGACCGTGTTCGCGGGCACATCCTTCGTGACGACTGCGCCGCCCGCGATCACGGCATTGTCTCCGATATGGACCCCGGGCATGATGCTGACGCCTGCGCCGATCCAGACGTTGTTCCCGATAACGACCTTCCGGCATTTCAGTACGTAACGGTTTTTCATGTCGTGATTGTCCGTCACTATAGTCACATGCGGCCCGATCTGGACATTGTCCCCGAATTCGATGCCGCCGATGGACATAGCGGTGAAGCTGTGGTTAATA
>CACZFV010000201.1 GCA_902780465.1 uncultured Lachnospiraceae bacterium | reverse complement strand
CGATGATGCCGCTGGGCGCCTGGGTGAAGGGACGGTCCTTCTCATGCTTGGCGTGGGGCGCATGATCCGTGGCAATGGTCTCGATGGTACCATCCTTCAGGCCTGCGATGATCGCCATGCGGTCTTCTTCTGTGCGGAGCGGCGGATTCATTTTGGCGTTGCTGCCATAAAGCCGCACTGCTTCCTCCGTCAGGGAGAAATGATGAGGCGTCGCCTCACCGAAGACCCGGACGCCCGCCTTCTTCGCCTTGCGGATGATGTCCACGGTCTCCTTGGCGCTGATGTGCTGGATCACGATGGTAGCACCGGTCTCGCCCGCCAGGCGGCAGTCACGCTCCGCCATGGTGCTCTCGGCCTTCCGGTCCGCGCCGGTCAGTCCCATTCCGGCCGCAATCTCTCCGGCATTGATGCCGGCTTCTTTGATAAATTCCGGCGCTTCCTCATGGAAGGACATGGGGAGCTTCAGTCTGCGGGCTGTCCGCATGGCTTCCTTTACCAGCTCCTCGTTCCTGATCGGGATGCCGTCGTCGGTGAAGCCCACCGCGCCGCACTCCTTCATGAGCTTCATGTCCACCAGTTCCTCGCCCTTGAGGGACTTGGTGACAGAAGAACAGCAGTATAAATGGATCGGCGTCTTCCGGCCCCGCCGGATCAGATCCACGATGGTATCTTCATTGTCGATCACCGGTTTGGTGTTCGCCATGCAGACCACGGAAGTGTAGCCGCCGGCCGCTGCCGCCCGGGTCCCTGTCTCCACATCCTCTTTGTAAGTGAAGCCCGGATCCCTGAAGTGGACATGTCCGTCCACCAGTCCCGGTGCGACACAGAGGCCTCTGCAGTCGATGATCTGCAGCACCTCTCCCTTCGCCTCGGCAATGAGCCTCGCGTCAAGCTCCAGCTTCTCTCCGATCTTGATGATCTTTCTTTCCGCGATCAGGATATCCCGTACAGCGTCTGTCCGGGAAGGGGGGTCCAGAAGACGGACCTCTCTCAGCATAATCATACTTCATTCTCTCCAATTCTGAACTGTTCTCCCGGGGTCCCGCTTCCAAAGATGCGGTCCCGGTATTCTTCTGCGCAGGGCAGGCCTCTCATCCGGTCTATCACGGAAGGATCCCCGAAGAGATGCATGGGGAAGATGTTCCGCGCCCCGACAGCTTTCATATATTCATCCAGGCCCATCCAGTAGAACTCCCCGTCTCCCAGACGGGTATCCACCGGAACAAAGGCCGCGTCCGGCACGTGGCCGTCCTCCGCGACACAGGACGCGATCTTTGCGAGAGCGCCCTGGTACCTGCGGTACTGATCGTCATTCCATTCCCGGTCCACATCGTCCCAGTGCCAGTCATTCAGGTCTCCGGCGTGGTATATCCTGGCAGCAGACGGCATATCCACAAGGAAAGCGACCCCTTCGTCCGTGGAGGGGAAGGTCCTCACCCGGAGCGAAGGCCCCTCCGCTTTTACCTGTCCGCCTGCCGCGTTCTTTCCTGATCCCGTCCGGCAGAACGGGATCCTGAGATCTTCATCCGGTCCGGCGAAGCGGACCAGCCCTGCGGCCCGGAGCTCTCCCGGAACTTTGTCCTTCGGAATATCGTCCGAAAGGACATAGCGGATCTGTTCCGTCTTCTCCGCCAGGGAAAAGATCCTCTTTGAAAAATGGTCCGCGTGAACGTGGCTCACGAACACAAACAGAGGCTTCCCGGGGTCCGGGACGGGGAGGTTCCCTTTGTAATAGTCAAAGAGAAGATCCGCCTCCGGCAGCTCCAGGAAAAATCCGCTGTGGCCGAGAAATGTGACTCTCATTTTTTGACCTGTTCCTTCCTGTTCTCTCTTCCGTAGATCTCCGCCAGCATTCCGAGATGCCAGATCAGGTGGTCTCCGAATTCACCCTGGCGCATTCTCCAGCGCCAGTTGCCCTGGGCGGAGGAAGGTGCGTTAACGCGGGCTTCCGGGCCGCAGCCCAGGTAGTCCCACATGGGGATGATGACCGTGTCCGCGATGCTGGACAGCACGGTGCGGATGCAGTCCCAGTAGAGATCCCGCTCCGGGGTGTGCTCGCTCCCCTGGTAGCGGATCATGTGCAGACGGGTATCGCTGTTCTGTCCCTGGATCCACGCCATCAGAGGCTCGTTGTCATGGGTCCCGGTATATGCCACGCAGTTCCGGATGTAATTGTGCGGCAGATAGAGGTTTTTGTTGTCCGAATCGTAGGCGAACTCCAGGACCTTCATGGCCGGGAAACCGGAGTCCTTCACCAGCTTCAGGACGGATTCCGTCATCAGCCCCAGGTCCTCCGCGATAATGGGAAGCTCCGGGAAGCGGTCCTTGAAATGCTTCTCCACTGCGTGGAAGAAATCCATGCCCGGACCAGGCTCCCACGTTCCTTCCATGGCGTTCTTATGGGACGCGGGGATCGCATAGTACTCGTCGAACCCGCGGAAGTGATCCACCCGGACATAATCGTAGAGCGTCAGAGCGTACTCGATCCGGCTCATCCACCAGGCATAGCCTGTCTCCTTGTGATAGGGCCAGCGGTACAGCGGATTGCCCCAGAGCTGCCCTTCGGGGGAGAAGTAATCCGGCGGGCATCCCGCCACCTTCTCCGGCTTCGCGTCCTTGTCGAACTGGAAGAGCTCCGGATGCGCCCAGGCGTCGCTGGAGTCGGGAGACACGTAGATGGGCATGTCGCCGATGATGCGGATGCCGTGAACGTTCGCGTACTCTCTCAGTTTGGTCCACTGGTCGCGGAACACGATCTGCACCCACATGTGGAACTCGATCTCCTCCGCGTGCTCCGCTTCAAACTTCTGAAGCGCGGCAGCGTCCCGGAGACGGAGCGGGTCGTCCCATTCGGTCCAGCTTTTCCCGCCCATGGAATTCTTGATGGCGCGGTACAGACAGTACTCCTTGGTCCCTTCCGAAAGAGAAGCGAGCTTCGCTTCGTACCTGGGTCTGTCCAGCCGGTCCTGCACCGGTCTCGGAAGAGACTCCGGGTGCTCCAGGGAGTGCTTGAAATTGCGGAACGCCTTCTTCAGCACCTTCTCCTTGTTCTCCCACTGTTTCCCGTAGTCCACGTAGCGCGGGTCGCCGCCCCAGTCCAGTCCTTTCAGCTCATTTTCATCCAGAAGGCCTCTGGTCACCAGTTCGTCCAGATCGATGAGGTACGGGTTCCCCGCAAAAGAGGAAAAACTCTGGTAGGGGGAATCGCCGAACCCTGTGGGCCCCAGCGGAAGGATCTGCCAGTAGGTCTGCTCAGCCTTCCTGAGGGTATCCACGAACTCATATGCCTTCACTGAAAAACTTCCGATCCCGTAATTGCCGGGGAGACTGAACACCGGAAGCAGCACGCCGCACGCTCTCTTCATAAACTCTCTGCTCCTTTTTTACTTACTTAATATGAACATCCATCTGCGGGAACGGGATCTCCACCCCTTCCGCGTCAAGACGCTTCTTGACCTCTTCCCTCAGGGTATTCCTGAGTCCCAGCTGGTCTCCATAGGCCATGTCCTTCACCCATACGAGCACCGAAAGGTTCACGGCAGAGTCCTGGAGATCCGTCACCGCCACCGCCGGAGCTTTGTCCTGGTCTGTCTCCGTATGATTCCGGATCACATCAAGGATCACGCTCCTGGCCTTGTCGATATCCGCGCCGTAGCCGATACCGACATCAAAGCTGATGCGCCGCTCGTTCCGGGC
>CACZFV010000200.1 GCA_902780465.1 uncultured Lachnospiraceae bacterium | reverse complement strand
CTGAATCCTTCAGCATCTGCAAGCTTGAGGGCACAGGGTGCCTTGCCACATCCATGTGCGCCGTAGACCCCTCCGTGTCGATGAAGACCGGGTCCGGGAATCTGGAGGCAAGCGTCGACTTGCCGATCCCTTCCGGGCCGTAGATGCATACCTTTTTCGCTTTCGGGATGATCCCTCTTGTGATCTGCATTAAAACCCTCCTTTCCATGCTTTCGGTGCCACGGTCATCCTTGTGGCGATCCCGTTCTCATCTTCCTGGACTGCATATCCGTCCTCGATAATGATGCTGCACTCCTCCCCGCCGGACACCCTTGTGGCGATCACCTGCAGGTCTTCCTGTTCCAGCCATGCGCCGAACTCCCTCAGCGTCTTAAGGTCCATCTGCTCCAGCTTGTCCATGAGCACGAACCCGCAGTTCGGGTTCAGCTTCCGGACGATGGCAGCCGCCACCTTCAGCTGGTCAGATCCGGACATGCAGTCCCACTGGGCACCCTTATAAAGGAGCTTCCCGTCCTCGACCGTCAGCTCCGGAAGCGGAAGGTCAGCGTGATCCAGAAGCGCATGCTTTTCCTTTCGCACCGCTTCCAGCTGTTCCGTCAGGGCGTCATACTTCCTGATGTACTCCCTGGCGTCCTCTTCAGCCTTGTCCTTGTCGAGGTTTGCCCGGACCTTCCGGTTGATCTCATCGACATCCCGGATGTTCTGCTCAAGCTCCGCCGTGGATTCCATCCGAAGCTCCGCCGGCGTCTTTTCAGATTCCCTGCGCTGTTTGTCCAGCAGGACGCGCTGCGTTTCAAGTTCCCTCAGCTGGCGCTTCACGTCCGCGATCCTGTCCTCGGTATTCATGATCTTTTCAAGGATCTGGTCATGCTCCCGGATCCACTGCTCACGCTGTCCGTTCCTCGCGAGGATCTCCTGCTGCTGCTTAATCAGGTCCGAAGCTGATACCGGCTCCGACGGGGCATCCGGATAATAGACCTGCTCGTCTGCATACTTCTTTTTCTGGTCAGCGATCCTGCCGGTCATGGTGCGCTCGCTGTAGATCTGTTTCTCCTGCGTCTCCAGTTCATGGAGCTTCGGCCCCACGCCGATGATGTTCAGCAGGGTCTTCGCCTTGTCCGCGTCGGACGCCTCCATGAAGCGCGGCAGATCCAGTGCCAGCTTCTCAACGAAAGTATCCAGGAGCTGCTGCCCCGCCTTCTGTCCGCTCGGATCAGTGACCGTCAGCGCGCTGTTCTTGCCCTTCCGCTCGATCACCAGGCCGTTGTTCATAACGACATGAAGGTACGGAGGCGTCACAGATCCGGCGCGCACCGGGTCTGTAGGCCGGAAGCTGTTTCCTCCGAGCGCCCATGCGATAGAGTCCAGGACCGAAGTCTTTCCGTTGTTGTTATCTCCTCCAATGATGGTCAGGCCGCTCGCCGACGGCTCCATCTTCACTGCCTTGACGCGTTTTACGTTCTCGATCTCCAGCTTATTGATCTTCATGCTCATGCCTTATCCTCCTCGACTTCTGTATGCAGCAGGGCGAATGCCAGCAGCTTTGATGCGATCTCTGTCATCGACATGTTGGTTCTTTCCGACAGCTCCTCGATCTCTTCGTAGCACTCCCCCGAGATCCGTACCCGGTACAGGTTGTCGCTGGCACGCTTGCGCTGCCGTCTCAGAATGACTTTATCCATAAATTTGTTTTCCCCTTTCGTTTTGTGTTATGATGGGGATGGCGTTCGAATGGAGATATTCGCACCACCCCCGGCGGTCTTGACTGCGCCAACAGTCAGCCGCCATTTTTCTTTTCTGCCGCCCTTCTCCTGAGCAGCAGTGTGTGCTTCATTTCCTGCTCGTCGTAGGTAAGCCGGATCTCGTGGTGTCCGTAATGAGACAGGGTCGCTATCAGTTCCATCCGTACGGAATCCCATGTCTTCCAGATCGGACTCGATTTTCGTAATCGGTACATGGTAACCTTGCACGGCATTACTTCCTCCACTGATCCCAGAAACGCTGACTGAGCGGGTCATTGAAACCGCAGGCCACCATACCGGCCAGGGACGCTCCCATGATCACAAACAGAATCATCTCGATCATTCCACTGCCTCCTTCGGCGCATTCAGCGCATTCCCGGCACCACCGCAGACGCCCCCGCCGGCGAAGCCTCTGTCATATTCCTTCTTCATGGTCTGGACATATCTGTAGGTCTGGTTGTAAGACTTGCCGATGATCTCGGAGATCTCCTTGATGCTCTTCCCTTCCTTGACCAGCTCCCGGATCTTTCCGAAGTCCGGCGGAGCAGTCGGCCTGGCCGGTGTGCTCTGGATCCGCTCGACCACCTCTTCCTCTTCCTGGTCCGGCTCTTCCTCTTCAGGAGCAGAGAGGATCTTGAAGTCAATGACGCGGGCGATGTCCTCCATGCACTTCTCGCAGAAATCAGCATTCTCATAGGGGTTGTCCTGCATAAGCGAGTTATCCGAAGCCGCTCTCCAGTTGACGGCCACGTAGCCGATCCTGGTGCCGTTGGGGATCTCAGCTCCACAGCGGTCACAAATGTTTTTTCTCATACTGCTGTCCTCCTTTACTGGAATCTCTTCGCGACATCTCTGATGATGGCCGCGTAGCTGTCCATGTGTACGCAGATCCTGCGCGTGCCTCCGCCTCTGTAAGTAACGAGCACATGCTCGGTCGGCTTCTCTGCATCGATAAGCTCGCAGCTCACTACCCCGTCGCAGGTCTGTGAGAGAAGTTCCCCCAGGTTCCGGACGAACAACTCGCGGTCGCAGATCGCGTCTTTTTCGTTCATGAAGCCCGCCATTGTCTCATTAGCTCTTTCCATCTCTGTATCCTCCTCAGATATTCTCGTCTGCGAGTTTCGTGATCTTCGTCAGCGTCAAGTCGACCACTTTCGCTTCCGTCATGCCGGTCAGTACGTGCTCGAGCAGGCGGTTGAGCCCGTCGGCAAAGTCTCCGATCTGGCGAAGTGCGTCCTTCATCTCGTCGATGATTTTCTGCTGTTCCTGAATGGTTTTCTCTTCTTCGCTCATCTTTTGATAAATACCTCCGCGTACTTTATTCCGTGGTTGCTTGCTGTTCGGTGATCTCCATAGAGAACATCGATGTGTCCGTATGGAGTCCCGCGATCCTCAACGACATATTCACTATCGTTTATTCTGATGACCGTTCCAAATGGAAGTCCGCCGACTGCAATGGTCCTTCCGGGGATCATCGGCGCCCCGGATGCTGTTCTCCCGGCGTTTCGTCCGTTGCATCTGCGGCAGGGACAGTATCCGGTCGTCTTCCACCGGCCGAGACTCTCCCACCGCGCCGGTTCCTCTCCGACTCTCTCGACCATCTGAGCGTCAGGCATTGTGGCTACCTGCATCTCATTAATGCCGACGAGTGGCTCTTCCGGGGCCGCCTCCGTAATCGGCCCGACATACTCACACCGTGGCGGAATCGAGACCGTTGTGGCAGCCTGTGTCCGTGCCGCCGATAGGTAAAAGCCCGCGATCACTCCGGCAATTACCAGTACCAGGTCAAACAGTATCCGCATAGCTCCGTCATACACATCCTGGTAGTCATCGGCAGATTTGTTTACTGCCCGGATGGCATCACGCTCCCTCTTCTTCATTTCATGCTCAATTCTTGTCAATATTCCGTACCTCCCGCGCCCGATAGATCTTCCGGCATGTCGGGCAGATATACGGTCCGGCTTTCCGGGCTCTCTCCGCCGAGATATTCCACTCGAAACGGCACCGGGCGCATTGCTGATAAAAATGTCCGTCGATGTGTTTCATACGATCGTCAACTTCTTCCCGGCCATCGCCGCA
>CACZFV010000199.1:1041-4885 GCA_902780465.1 uncultured Lachnospiraceae bacterium | reverse complement strand
CACCGCATCGGAACAGAAGAGAGAACGAATATCGGGGACTGCTCCGTGGCAGCGTATCTCCTGAATCCGATGAAGGACAGCTACAGGGCGGAGGATCTGGCCAGAGACTACCTGGACCTTCTGATCCCGAATCAGAAAGAAGATCCTGTCCGCGCGGACGAGTGGACTTCCTTCGCAGCTTTCGCTTCAGGACCGGTGCTTCTTGAAAAGCTGAAGGAGACCGGTATGGAGAACCTCTACAAAGAGGTGGAAATGCCTCTGGTCTACGCCCTTGCCGCCATGGAGGAGGCAGGCGTGAAGGTGGACGCGGAGCGTCTGCACCTGTTTGCGGAGGAGCTTCAGAAAGGGATCGCCGCAGTGGAAGAAGAGATCTATGCGGAGACCGGGGAGAAGTTCAACATCAACTCCCCAAAGCAGCTGGGGGAGATCCTGTTCGAAAAAATGAAGCTTCCCAGCGGAAAGAAGACGAAGAGCGGGTATTCGACGGCTGCGGATATCCTGGAGAAGCTGGCGCCGGATTATCCTGTGGTGCGGAAGATCCTGGAGTACAGGACCCTGACCAAGTTAAACTCCACCTACGCCACGGGTCTCGCTGCCTACATCTCGGAGGACGGCAGGATCCATGGCACCTTCAACCAGACGATCACAGCCACAGGACGCATTTCCTCCACGGAGCCGAACCTGCAGAACATTCCAATCCGCACGGAGATGGGAAGCAGGATCCGGGACGTCTTCGTTCCGGAGGAAGGCTATGTATTCGTGGATGCGGATTACTCCCAGATCGAACTCCGGGTCCTGGCATCCCTTTCCGGGGACGAGAACCTGATCGGCGCCTACAGCCACGCGGTGGATATCCACGCTGTCACGGCCTCCCAGGTGTTCCACGTGCCGCTGGAGGAGGTGACGCCTCAGCTCCGCCGGAACGCGAAGGCAGTGAACTTCGGCGTGGTGTACGGCATCTCCGCTTTCGGTCTGTCGGAGGGACTCAGTATCACCCGCGCCGAGGCGAAGGATTACATCAACAACTACTTCCGGACGTATCCGAAGGTCAAGGAGTTCCTGGACCGCCAGATCCGGGAGGCAAAGGAACTCGGATACACGCGGACGCTGTTCGGCCGCATCCGCCCCGTCCCGGAGCTGAAGAGTTCCAATTTCATGCAGAGAGCCTTCGGGGAGCGCGTCGCCATGAACGCACCCATCCAGGGTACCGCGGCGGATATCATGAAGATCGCCATGGTGCAGGTGCACCGGGCCCTGAAGGAAGAAGGACTGGACGCCAGGATCGTCCTGCAGATCCACGACGAACTTCTGGTGGAGGCTTCGGAAAAGGACGCCGACAGGACCATAGAGCTTCTGCGGGAGACCATGAAGAAGGCCGCGGATCTGAAGGTGAAACTTGAAGTGGATGCCCACAAGGGGCATTCCTGGCTGGAGGCGCACTGATGAGACTGGGCATATTCGGCGGCGTCGGCTCCGGAAAGAGCGTGGCGCTGAACTATCTGAAAACAGCATATGGCGCTGAGATCATCGGAATGGATGAGACGGCGCACGATCTTTATGAACCCGGAAGGGAAGGGTTTCTCGCGGTGAAGGAACTGCTTGGCCCTTCAGTGGTCCGGGAGGACGGAACACTGGACCGGGGCAGGATGGCGGATCTTCTCTACGCTGACAAAGAGAAACTCGCGGAGCTGAACAGACGGATCCACCCGCTGGTATATGCGGAAGTGGACCGGAGAATGGAGAATTCCGCCGCAGAGCTGACGGTAGTGGAGACTGCGCTCCCCTCCGCCGACAGAAAAGAGAAATACGACGAACTGTGGTATGTCTTCACGCCGGCTGAGATCCGGCGGGAGCGGCTGATGCGGGACCGCGGCTACTCTGCAGAGCGGGTCAGCGAGATCATGGCGAAGCAGCCGGCGGACGATATTTACGCGGAGCTTTCCGACTGGATCCTGAAAAACGACGGGACGCCGGAGGAACTGAAGCGGAAGATCGATGAAAGACTGGAAGGGAAGGTAAGAAGAAGCTGATGAGGACCGGTGCGGCAGTATGAGAATGGCAAGTCTTTCCAGCGGAAGCAGCGGGAACGCGATCTATATCGGCACAGAAGAGACCCATATCCTTGTGGACGCGGGGATCTCAAACCGCAGGATCGAGAAAGGACTCAAAGAAGCCGGGCTTAAGGCGGACGACCTTGACGCCCTGGTGGTGACGCACGAGCATTCGGATCATGTCCAGGGACTGAACGTCCTGATGAGGAAACATGACGTGCCGCTTTACGCGACGGCAGGGACCTTGAACGCGCTGCGGAAAAAGGGGATCCTGGACCGCTGCCCCGAGGAACTGATCCATGTGATCCGGGCCGGGGACACCCTCTCTGTGGGCGATCTCCGGATCCTGCCTTTTTCCGTGGACCATGACGCCGCAGAGCCGGTGGCATACCGGTTCGAGAGCGGCGGAAAGGCGGCAGCAGTCGCGACCGACATGGGGCATTTCACGGAGGATATCATCTTCCGCCTGAAGGGGCTGGATGCCATCCTTCTGGAGAGCAATCATGATATCCGGATGCTGGAGGCAGGGCCTTACCCCTACCCCCTGAAAAGAAGGATCCTGGGCGATTTCGGGCACCTTTCGAACGAGAGCGCGGGGAAGCTCCTGACGGAGATCCTGCACGATCACGTGAAGAAGATCATCCTGGGACACCTGAGCAAGGAAAACAATCTCCCGGAGCTCGCCTTTGAGACGGTAAAATGGGAGATCAGCGCCGGAGCGTGTCCGTACAAGGGCACAGATTTCCGGATCGAAGTGGCAAAACGGGATGAAGTATCCGCATTGACGGAATTCTGATATTCCAGATCAGGCAAGCGGGACTTGAACAATGCGCTGACAGAGGAGGAAATATGGGCAAAGTAATTATCACCGTTCTGGGAAAAGATACTGTGGGCATCATTGCAAAGGTGTGCACCTACCTGGCGGGCTCAAACATCAATATTCTGGATATCAACCAGACCATCGTCCAGGATTATTTCAACATGATGATGATCGCTGACATGAGCGGCACCGACAAACCGCTGGAGGAAGTGATGGCAGATCTTGACCGCATCGGCGAGGAGATCGGCGTGAATATCCGTGTGCAGCGTGAGGAGATATTCACAAGCATGCACAGGATCTGAAATGTCAGGGTAAAATAACCCTGAAACTGTGCAAGTCCCGCGAGCGGGACTTGAATTGCCGGCAGTTGAAAAAAAGGAGTCATAAGAATGCTTAATTTATACGAAGTAATGGAAACCAACAAGATGATCGACCACGACCTGCTGGACGTGCGGACGATCACCATGGGCATCAGCCTCCTGGACTGCGCCGGAACTGACCTTCAGGAGGTGAATGAAAAGATCTACGCGAAGATCCTGAAGTACGCCGGCAAGCTGGTGGAGACAGGAGAATCGATCAGCCGGGACTTCGGCATCCCGATCGTGAACAAGCGTGTATCCGTGACACCCATCGCCCTGGTCGGAGCGGCTGCCTGCCATTCCCCGGAGGATTTTGTCACTATTGCGAAAACGCTGGACAAGGCAGCAAAGGAGATCGGCGTCAACTTTATCGGCGGCTATTCCGCACTGGTCAGCAAGAGCATGACAAGTGCGGACCGGCTTCTGATCCGCTCCATCCCGAAAGCGCTGGCCTGCACCGAGCGTGTCTGCAGCTCCGTGAATCTCGGTTCCACGAAGGCCGGCCTGAATATGGACGCCGTCCGTCTGATGGGAAGCATTATCAAGGAGACTGCGGAAGAGACAAAGGACAACGGCTCTCTGGGCTGCGCGAAGCTGGTGGTGTTCTGCAACGC
>CACZFV010000199.1:0-1008 GCA_902780465.1 uncultured Lachnospiraceae bacterium | reverse complement strand
GCCGGATGACAATCCGTTCATGGCAGGAGCGTTCCACGGTGTGACCGAAGGCGACGCAGTTATCAATGTCGGCGTCAGCGGCCCCGGCGTCGTAAAGTCAGCGGTGGAAAAGGTGCGCGGCAAGAATTTCGAAGTGCTCTGCGAGACCATCAAGAAGACTGCCTTCAAGATCACCAGAGTCGGACAGCTGGTGGCCCAGGAAGCAAGTTCCCGCCTGAATGTTCCCTTCGGCATCATCGATCTCTCCCTGGCGCCCACTCCGGCGGTGGGAGATTCCGTAGCGGAGATCCTGGAGGCGATCGGCCTGGAATCCGTAGGCGCCCCCGGCACCACGGCAGCCCTCGCCATGCTGAATGACCAGGTGAAAAAGGGAGGCGTTATGGCCTCCTCCTACGTGGGCGGACTCAGCGGCGCCTTCATCCCGGTCAGCGAGGACCAGGGAATGATCGACGCGGTTTCAAAGGGCGCACTGACCATCGAGAAGCTCGAAGCAATGACCTGCGTCTGCTCCGTAGGCCTTGACATGATCGCGATCCCCGGGGACACCAGCGCTTCAACGATCTCCGGTATCATCGCGGACGAGGCTGCCATCGGCATGGTAAACCAGAAGACCACCGCCGTCCGCCTGATCCCCGCCTGGGGAAAGAAAGTCGGTGAAATGGTAGAGTTCGGAGGACTCCTTGGCTACGCTCCAGTGATCCCTGTCAATAACTTCAGCTGCGCCGAGTTCATCAACCGCACCGGCCGCCTCCCCGCCCCGATCCACAGTTTCAAAAACTGACGCGTAAGCAATGAGCCACGCGCTGAGGAAAAAAGAGAAAGACCCCGGACAAGTTCACTTGTCACGGGGGCCTTCTCTTTTTTCGAATGGATGCGGCGAATGCCGCGACACGAGGGAAACGAAGCGAAGCGGAGTTTCCCGAGTCAGCGCGTGGCGATGCGGCGAATGCCGCGACACGAGGGAAACGAAGCGAAGCGGAGTTTCCCGAGTCAGCGCGTGGCGATGCG
>CACZFV010000198.1 GCA_902780465.1 uncultured Lachnospiraceae bacterium | reverse complement strand
AGTTATTAACGAAAGAGCTTATATTGACATTATATCAGCAGTCTTTACGCTGTATGCGGAATGATCTATAATAATATTGGAAAACCAGAAAGTTCAGGCTTAACATACGAGGAGAGGAAAGATGAAAAAAACTGTTCTGAAGTCTTTATGTGCACTGATGATCGTGTTTGCTATGGTTGCCGCCTTTGTCCCGCAGTCTTCCGCCTCTGCAGCTGGCACGGCATATGTTGCCGGCTGTGAAGAGTGGGTATCCCTGAGAAGCAGGCCCAGCACATCAGCCGCTGCTTTAAGGCATATTCCGTTGTATTCCTCCCTGATCTATCACGGAGAAGTGGGAAATGGATTCTCCCAGGTCACGTACAACGGAGTCACCGGATATGTCCTGAGCGGATACATTGATTTCATGGAGCCGCAGGTCGCCGAACGTGACATGTGGGTCGTCAGATGCAGACAGAGCATCACCCTGCGGAGCGAGCCTTCCACAAAGGCTGCGGAGATCACCCAGATCCCGCTTGGGGCACGGGTGTGCAAACTGTACTGGAAGTATCATCCGGATTTCTACCTTGTCAATTATAACGGGCTTACGGGTTTCGCCCTGAAATCCTATCTGCAGTGACATGACGCGTGTCAAAATGGAATGCGGCGCTCCTTTACGGAGCGCCGTTTTTTGCGCTACAATAGAAACATGCAGACGTTGAACGGGCAGTAAAGGAGGAGCGCGGTATGAGAAGGATCAGCAGAATTCTTGCAGCTCTGATATGCTTTGTCTTTATGCTTTCCGGATGCGGGGGCGGCGGAAAAATGATCGGCCCCAGAACAGAGGACGCCTGGAAGAGATGGGAGGAGCAGCAGAAGCAGCTGAAGGAGACTTGGGGAGAGACCGAGATCTACGCCTACATAGAGACCCTGCGGGATGACTTCCTGAATGTGAATGCCAATGTTGTGTTCAAAGAGGACTTTTCCTTTGAGACAGAGAGCAAGGAACTGGATGCTCTCCGGAAGCTCTGTGACGATGTGAATTTCAGCGCGGATGTCTCGGCGGAAGAGTTTCGTGACCGCCTTTCCGAATCCCAGTTCCGGTATGCCGTGGGGGCGCCTCTGGAGCTGGAAAGTATTGAAGAAGTGAAGGAAGGGGACAAGACCCGGTACAAAGTCGCTCTGGAGTATAACGCAAATGTGGATTCGCTGATGCGGGTCCTCCTGGAGGTCACGACCGGGGAAAACGGGAACTTCAGCGCTGAGAACAGCTTCCCGGAGACGGAAAAGAAAGAAAAGAGCGGAACATGATAAAACGCACCAGACTGAAAAAATGTACCAGACTGAAAATACAGCTCAGACTGAAGATCCTGACGGCAGCCCTTTTGTTAACGGTCCTGATGCCCGGGCAGCCTGCCTTCGCGAATCATGTCTTCTATCCGGCAGGGACAGACTACTGGCATGTGGAGCCGCTCTCGGGTCCCCTGCAGTTTCCGAAGCAGGAAGGAAACTGGAGAACGGGGCCGGACGGCCGGGAGTACTACTATAAAGACGGGGTGCTGCAGACGAACTACCTGACTCCTGACAATCACTATGTGGGGGCGGACGGGGCCATCCCGGAGCACACCAGCCTTGAAGAGTACGATATGGTGACAGCCAGCAGAGGCTGCAGGGCCATCATTGTGAGCAAATCCGGCCACAGGCTGGAGGTCTGGCGGGACAGGCAGCGCATGTACAGCTTTGTGGTCACCTGCGGCTCCAACGTGGAAGGGGACAAGGTGATCCGGGGAGATCACCGCACACCGGTGGGAGAGTTCTATATTTCCCGGAAGATCCCGGATTCCTTCGCCTATCTGGCCCTGAACCTGAATTATCCGAACTCGGAGGATGCTGCCAGGGCGCTGGAGGCAGGCATCATTTCAAAGGGGACTGCTCAGAGCATCGCTGATACAGTGGCAAAAAAAGGCTACACCAACGGCGACACTGTGCTTGGGGGCGCCATCCAGATCCACGGCTGCAGGATCTTTGAAGGAAAGGACCAGTCCAGAGGATGCGTGGAAATGCTGAGCCAGGACATGGAGATCGTGTTTAACATTATGGAGACGGGGGATAAAGTGATCATACTGCCATGAGAGAGAAACGATTCCGTGACAATGTGACATGGATGAGCTTTCTCCTGACACTGCTGGTCATCTGGACACATGCGCTGAACGCGGAACTGTTTCTCGGGGAAACGGGAAAGAGCAGCGCAGCAGGCCTGACAGAATCGCTGCTGGGAGAGCATCTTGCCCAGATTGCAGTGCCGGGTTTCTTCATGATGTCCGCAGTCCTCTTTTTCCGGAATTACCGTCCGGAGGATACCCTGCGCAAATGGGAGCGCCGCTTCCGGAGTCTTGTGATCCCTTATTTTTCCTGGAACCTTCTGTATTATCTCGGGTACCTCATTGCCACCAGGGCGCCCGTTCTCAGGGAGATCACCGGCAAGGAAGAAGTGCCCGTCTCGCTGAAAGAACTTCTGGAGGCGCTGCTGCTCTATAAATACAATCATGTTTTCTGGTTCGTTTTCCAGCTGATCCTGCTCGCACTGCTGTCGCCGCTAGTCTGGTATATCGTGCAGCGCAGGACAAGCTTCACCGTCATGTTTCTTCTTCTCTGCGCCTTCATATTTCTGAAGGCGGATCCGACTCCCCTGAATTCGGATGCACTTCTGTATTATATGACTGGAGCGCGGGCAGTGACTGCGCTGTCGCAGAAGCCAGGGAGAAACCGGAGCGGTCAGGATCCGGGGAGAAACCGGAGAAGTCAGAAAACAATGAGGGCCGGACTGGTTTTTATGACGGCGGCACTGCTTCTTTACTGTATCGCCCTGATTTCCAGAAACGATCTGCCGCTGGTCCTGAGCCGCCTCATGGCGGCCGCCTGCCTGTGGACACTGCTGCTCTGCATACGAAAGCTGCCCGCGCCGAGCCCCATCATGTATGAGACCTTCCTCATCTACGCCATCCATTTTGCGCCGCTGCGGCTCATCAATAAAAGCGCCGCAGCACTCTTTCCCGGAAACGCCGCCGCAGCGCTTCTGGTTTTCCTGCTGATGCCGCTGATGGTGCTCGGGATCGCCTGGATCGTGAACCGTATCGGCGAAAAATACTGCCCGGCGCTGCTGCACCTGTTCACAGGCGGGAGATGACGGGGATCGGCAAGAGGGGAGAGAGTGTAGTGATTGCCGGGACAGTCAGAGTCTGGTCAGAGGGCAGAGGCTGCAGGAGCGGTCAGAAGGCAGTGGTCAAAAAATGCGGTATTTGTAAAAATGTGGACACCTGAAATGATACTTATTGAGTGAATTTGGAATGATATAGTAAGAATTGATCGGGATTGGAAGGGGCTTTTGAAGAGAATTGAGGGATGCAATGTAAATTATTGACATATTATTGAAAAGTGTCGATAAAGTTAAAAACGCGTCCCGCAATTCTTCATTTTTGGCCCATTGATATGTGTCCATAAATTTCAAAAAACCCGATTTGTGACCAGCCATGTGACCGGCTATATGACCAGCCATGTGACCAGTCAGAAAATGCGGCTCCCAAAAGTGCCGGACCAGGCAAAAAACAATACATTTTCATATGACTACGCAAAAACGGCTCCTCAATTAAGAGGAGCCGTTCTCTGCGTCACGGGAAATTTCACGGAAGACCAGGAGTGGTCTTCTCCGGCACGCATCGCTCAATTCG
Organism: uncultured Lachnospiraceae bacterium; assembly: GCA_902780465.1. GTDB lineage: Bacteria > Bacillota > Clostridia > Lachnospirales > Lachnospiraceae > Moryella. Next base: position 775 of record CACZFV010000198.1, on the reverse strand, counting down.
GCTGTACCATTGCGACGGTAGGAGAGCCCGGGCCGCCGTCAGAGGAGCTTCTTTCTCCCGGATCGGAACCGCCGGAAGAGGGGAGCGCTTCGACATAGAAGATTCCGTCGCCGGACTGGGAGGCAGACTGGGAGGCGGACTGTGCTCCGGAGGCTGCCTGTGTCTCTGCGGGAGCCTGGGTGACCGCACCTGCCTGCGTCTCTGCCGCGGTCTGAGCGGCCGCCTGCGTCTCTGCCGCGGCCTGAACGCCTGCCTGTGTCTCCGCAGCCGCCTGGGCTGCGGCTGTGCTTTCCGGAGTCTCTAGGATGCCTTCATGCATGACGCCGTCCGGCCCGATCGTGTAGTCCTTGCCGTTGTACTTCACGACGAGATCATGCTTCATGACGCCGTCCGTACCGAGGTCGTAGAGGACTTCATTGATGTTCTGGACGCCTGCCAGCATGGTGCCGTCCCGGTTGATGTAGTACCAGCTTCCGTTATCGTTGATCCATCCGCTCGCCAGAGTGCCGTCGGTGTTGAAATAGTACCATTTGCCTTCCAGCTGTTTCCAGCCGGTGCGCATCACGCCGCTTTTCTCATCGAAGTAACGCTTCTTCCCGTCGACAGTGATCCAGCCGTGGGAGATCTTTCCGTCGGAATCCATGTAGTAGGAATTTTTTCCGTCGTTGATCAGCGCGTTCTTCTGCATCCGGTAGTTCTTATAGTAATAATACTCGCCGTCGATCTTTCTCCAGAGGTCCGACGGACAGTAGGAGGAAAGATCCTTGAACTGAAG
>CACZFV010000197.1 GCA_902780465.1 uncultured Lachnospiraceae bacterium | reverse complement strand
GATATCTACATGTCCCTGCTGCTGCGTCCGCCCATCCGGCCGGAGCGCGCCTCCATGCTGACCATCGTGGCTGCACTGGCAGTGGCCGGCGGTATCCGGAAGGAGACCGGGCTGGAGGCTGGCATAAAGTGGCCGAACGACGCTGTGGTCAACGGGAAAAAGATCTGCGGTATCCTTACGGAAATGAGCACTGACATGGAGGAGATCTCCTATGTGGTGCCTGGCATCGGAATCAACGTCAACAGCGAGGGTTTTCCGCCCGAGATCGCCGCGACAGCGACGTCCCTGAAGCTTTGCCTGGGACGGACCGTGAACCGCGCCGGGATCATCGGTGCTGTGATCCGCTGCTTTGCAGAGTACTACAGGATCTTTCTCCGTACAGAGGACCTGAGCGGACTGAAGGAGCTGTACGAATCCATGCTGGTGAACCGGGACCGGGAAGTCCTGGTGCTTGATCCCCGCGGAGAATACCGCGGCATCGCCCGCGGCATCACCTCCTCCGGCGAACTCCGCGTGGAGAGAGAAGACGGGACTGAGACCACTGTTCTCAGCGGCGAAGTCAGTGTCCGGGGGGTCTACGGTTATGTCTGAATCCATATGAATTTTACTTGCATACCAGATTTCTCCGGTTTATAATAATATTATTATGCGGAAAAACAGATTAACGACACTTTTTGCAAATATGTCTATTAATAAACTGAGAAGGCATTAAAGAAAGACACGGTATGAGAGATCAGGATAAAGAAAATATAGAGAACGAGCCGATGGAACTTGTGCCGGAGGAGACCCCGGCGGTAAAGAAGAAAAAAGTGCCCGCAAAGAAAAAAGCGGATCCGGCGGCACCTGCCGGAGAACAGAAAAAGTCTGCCGAGCTGAAAAAAGCCGCGAGACCGAAAAAGAGCGGAGACAGAAAAAAAGCAGAAAGCCCGGAAGACAGCAAGAAGGAACTGAAGGGCCAGCTGATGGACGAGGCCAAGGCAAAGGACTCCAAGCTGGATGTGGATGAGATCAACGATTTCTTTGCGGATTATCATCTCACCCCGGACGAGATCGAGCAGATCTACGCGTATCTGGAAGCAGGAAGCATCGAAGTGCTGAATGGTGCGCCGGAGGAAGAGCCGCCGGTGGACCTGGAAGCGGAACTGAAGCTGGAAGATGATCTTCTGGATCCCGAACCGGATGAAGAACTGCTCGGAATGGACGGAGAACCCTCCGCGGACGAGCTGGACATCGACCTGAAGGCAGTGGATCTGCTGGAAGGCGTAGGTACGGAAGACCCGGTACGGATGTACCTGAAGGAGATCGGAACCGTCCCGCTTCTCACAGCGGACCAGGAGATGGAACTGGCCAAGCGGAAGCAGGCGGGAGATGAGAGAGCCAAAGCGAGACTGATCGAGGCGAACCTCCGCCTGGTGGTCAGCATCGCGAAGAGATATACCGGAAGGGGCATGAGTTTCCTGGATCTGGTCCAGGAAGGGAATCTGGGACTGATCAAAGGCGTCGAGAAATTCGACTACCGGAAGGGATTCAAGCTCAGCACCTACGCCACCTGGTGGATCCGCCAGTCGGTCACCCGCGCCCTTGCGGACCAGGCGAGGACCATCCGTGTCCCGGTCCACATGGTCGAGACCATCAACAAAATGAGCAAGATGCAGCGCAAGCTGACGCTGGAACTGGGGTACGAGCCCAGTGTCGGAGAGCTTGCGAATGCTCTGGGCATGACGGAAGAAAAGGTGATGGAGATCATGCAGATCGCCAGAGAGCCTGCTTCACTGGAGACGCCCATCGGAGAAGAGGACGACTCCAATCTCGGTGACTTCGTGGCGGACTCCAATGTCCTGACACCGGAAGACAACGTGGAATCCGTCATGCTGCGGGAACATATCGACGCACTGCTGGGGGACCTGAAGGAACGGGAGAGACAGGTCATTATGCTCCGTTTCGGTCTGCAGGACGGGCATCCCAGGACGCTGGAGGAAGTGGGAAGAGAATTCAAGGTCACCAGGGAGCGTATCCGCCAGATCGAGGCGAAAGCGCTGAGGAAGCTGAGAAATCCTGTCCGCTCCAAGCGGATCCGCGATTTCCTCTGATTTCCGGAACGCCGGAAGCCATCAGTGAGAAAGACATGAACCGCAGAAACTATCAGAAAGAACTTGAACAGATCATCAGAAAAGGAGAAGCTTCGGGAGTTATCCCGAAGCTTCTCCTTCATGCCTGCTGCGCCCCCTGTTCCAGCTGGTGCCTGGAATATCTGACCCCTTATTTTGACATCACGGTCTTCTATTACAACCCCAATATCGACCTGGAGGAAGAGTACCGGAAGCGGGTCAGGGAGGAACAGAGGCTCATTTCGGAGATGCCCCTGGCGCGTCCCGTGCGTTTTCTGGAAGGAACCTATGAACCGGAGGAATACCACAGGCTGGTGAAGGGCCATGAAAAAGATCCGGAAGGAGGAGAGCGCTGCGGGATCTGCTTCCGCCAGCGGCTCCAAAAGACTGCGGAGACCGCGGCACAGCTGGGGTACGACTGTTTTACCACGACCCTGACGATCAGTCCGCTGAAGAATGCGGACAGGCTGAACCGCATCGGAGAGGAAGCGGCGAAGGAGGCAGGGACAGTTTTTCTCCCTTCGGATTTCAAGAAAAAGAACGGCTATCTCCGATCGATCCAGCTGTCAGCTGAATACGGACTGTACCGGCAGAATTACTGCGGCTGCAGTTTTTCGCGCGCTTCGGCCGGAAGTGCCGATGAGGGACAGCAGTAGTATATCTCAGCGGGACTTGATAATATGAAGACCGCCGCATCCTGACGATGGGATGCGGCGGTCTTGTTGTACAGTTTTTTTAACGGCGGTCGGCTTCCTCAACGGAGGCTGCGATCTCTTCCGCGAGCGCCAGGATCTGGGTGCGCTGGTCTTCCTTCACGGTGGACTTCATGGAGATGGTCTGACCGAGGAAGGTGATGTTCTTCATAGCGGAGAAATACTCCACCATCTTCTTGCCGGACACAGGAGCCCAGGAACCGTTCTCCATCACTGCGACAGTACGGTTCTGGAAATTGTGCTCCTTCAGGTCGTCGATGAAGTGAGCCATAGCCGGGAAGAGGGCGTTGTTGTAAGTCGTGGCGGCAAAGACCAGGTGGCTTGCGCGGAAAGCTTCAGCTACCAGATAGGACACATCCGTCACGGATACATCGTACATTTTGATGCCGCGGACCTTCAGCTCGCCGAGAGCATTTGCCAGGACTTCGCAGGCATTCTCCGTGCCTCCGTAAACGGAGGAATAGAAGATGACCACATCGTGATCTTCCGGTTTGTAAGTAGCCCACTTCGCGTATTTCCCGATGAGCCATTCGATCTTTTTCGGGACGCGCCACACCGGACCGTGCAGCGGGCAGATCATTTCGATCTCAAGTCCTAGGGCCTTGTTGAGCAGGGTCTGGGTCTGGGTGCCGTACTTTCCGACGATGTTCGCGTAGTAGCGGCGCATCTCGGAGATCTCGTAGCGGTCAAAAGCGACGTGGTCCGCGAAGATATTTCCGTTCAGGGCGCCGAAGGTGCCGAAGGCATCCGCCGAGAAAAGGATCTTTGCATGCTGGTCATAGGTGACCATGACTTCCGGCCAGTGGACCATGGGAGCCATGACAAAAGTGAAGGTGTGTCTGCCGGTGCAGAGAGTATCCCCTTCCTTGACCTGCTGGATCTTTCCCTGGAGGTTCAGCTCGAAGAACTGGCGGATCATGACAAAGGTCTTCGCTGTCCCGACGACGGTGGCTCCGGGGTAGCGGATCAGCACATCCGCCAGGGTGGCCGCATGGTCAGGCTCCATGTGGTTGACAATGATGTAATCAAGCTTCCTGCCGTTCAGAAGATGGGCCAGGTTCTCCAGGAAAACACCGGAAACAGCGTGGTCCACGGTGTCCAGAAGGACAGTCTTTTCGTCCAGGACAAGGTAGGAATTGTAGGAGACGCCGTCCGGAACGGGAAAGCAGTTCTCGAACTTTGCGATTCTGCGGTCGCTGGAACCCAGATACCAAATATCATCGGAAATTTTTACGGTCTGATACATAAGTACTCCTTTTGCTTTCAGGATGCGCACAGATTTTTATTCACTGCCAAGTATAGCACAGTTTCCGGTAAAAACGAAGGAGGCGGTCAGTAATTCCACATTCCCTCCGGAAGACAGGCTGCCATGGGGACTTTGAGGACGATCTTCCGGATGGGGCAGGGAGACTGTCCTGCCTGAACTGCCGGGATGTGGACGTCCCAGGGAAGATAGACGGCGTAAGTGCCCGGCTCCAGAGCGATCCTGCCCTCCCGGGGCCCTTCTCCTGCGGGACTGTTTCTGTAGAAAAGAATATCCCGCGGGGTTCCCAGAAGATCCTCTTCCGTGACTAAAGAACCGTCGTCATTGTAAAAACCTGCGTCCTCCGGGCCTCCGGCGGCGAGGAACTGCACGTCGATATACTTCCTGTGGATCTCGGGACGGAGACTGTCCCGGGGAGCTGTGCTGAGATCCAGCACCTGCAGGATCATCGGCACACCGGCGATCTCGATCTCAAAACGGCCGGGTTCATGGGACGCGAGATCATTGTCCCGGAGATAATGGAGGGCAGCGCACAGAGGGGCAGGCAGAAGAGCAGCCTGCTGTTCAAAGAATTCATTCCGGACATTTCCACAGATCATGAAGGATCCTCCTTTTTTTCTTCTGATGTGCCGGCACCGCACAGATACGGTGCGCATCATAAGCGGAGCGTTTATCTCAGTGGGGGTCTTTTCCCACTGAGATAATTCTGCCACATCCGGGCGGGAAAAGGAAGCATTATCAGCACCCTGCCAGCTCGGGATGCGGTGCATCCCGAGCTGACGGGCGGCCAGAGTCGCTTCGCGCCTT
>CACZFV010000196.1 GCA_902780465.1 uncultured Lachnospiraceae bacterium | reverse complement strand
TTCAGATGATGGAAGGTGAAGACCATGCTCAGCTCGTGGGCGTCTTTTCCGGCGTATTTCACGCAGTTGTTCAGCGTGGTCGATGACATCTCGCCCACTGTCACCGCATCGGGATCCTGCCCGAAGCTGTTCCGGTTCAGTTCCTGCAGATACTCGTGGACTCTGGGGCCGTCGGTATAGAACTGCCTGCCGTCGAAAAGATTCGGATCGTCCTCGTCCACCGTCGCCTTGGAGATCAGGTTCACCACGTCAAAGCGGAATCCCTTCAGCCCCTTCTCTCTCCAGAAATTGACGATGTCAGCGCACTCTTTCCGCACATCCGGGTTCGTCCAGTCCAGGTCCGCCTGGGTGGGATCAAACAGATGCAGATACCACTCATTAAGCTCCGGAACATACTGCCAGGCTGGTCCTCCGAACTTGGACTGCCAGTTGGTGGGCGGAAGCTGCCCCTCTATGCTGGCTTCACTCCTGCCGGCATCACCCGCGCCGGCATCACCCGCGGCGCCTGCTGCGAGTTTCCCTTTGCGGAAGATGTAGTACTTCTTATACTTTTCCTCGCCCCGGAGCGCTCTCTGGAACCACTCGTGCTCCGTGGAGGTGTGATTGAACACCATGTCAAACATGAGGCTGATGCCGCGCTTTTTCGCTTCCCGGATCAGATCCTCCAAATCTTCCATGGTCCCGTATCTGGGGTCGATCCTGCGGTAGTCCGCCACATCATAGCCGTTGTCCTTCTGCGGGGAGACCGTCATCGGGTTGAACCAGATGATATCGATCCCCAGCTTCTGAAGATAATCCAGGCGGGAAATGACGCCGCGGATATCACCCCATCCGTCTCCTTTGGAATCCTGAAAAGATTTCGGATAGATCTGATATACTACCTTGTCCTGAAATCCCATGCCGTCTCCTTTCTCCCCTGTTGTCCGTCAGGTTGCACTTATTTATCCCAGCTTCAAAAGTTCCTTCTCGCCCGCCGCGACAGTGCCTCTCTTCAGAAGCTCCACCGGAGTCTCATCCGTAAAGATAACGGGAGTCACTACCGGCTTGCCCTGTTTGCGGATGTACTCAAGATCCACTTCTGTCAGAAGGTCGCCCTGCTTCACAATGTCGCCCTGCTTCACCTTCGGTGAAAAGCCCTTGCCTTCCAGCTCCACCGTATCCATGCCGATGTGGATCAGGATCTCCTTGCCGTTGGCAGCCTTGATGCCGTAAGCGTGGCCGGTCGGGAACGCGACTGTGATCTCGCCGGAATACGGAGCGTAGACCTTGCCCTCCGCCGGATCGATGGCGATTCCTTCACCCATGGCGCAGGAAGCAAAGACCTCATCCTGCACTTCTGTCACCGGCATCACATGGCCGGCGATGGGAGCCGCGAAATCCTCCGCCTTCTGCTCTTCTGTAAACTCATGCTCCTTTTTGGCCAGAACAGCAGCCTCTTCCTCATCGCCCGCTGCCTCTTCCGCTTCCTCCTCGAAGGAAACGCCGGTCTCAGTGTTGATGCGCTTCTTACCGATGATGTAGGTCGCAGCGAAGGGAACCACGATAGCAACCAGCGCCGCGATGGCCCACATCAGCATGTACTGGGGCATGATGGAGATGATGCCCGGCAGACCGCCGACACCGATAGCCGCCGCCTGCACCTTGCAGCTTGTGGAGATGATGCCTGCCAGGCAGGAGCCCGCCATACCGCAGAAGAACGGGAAGCGGTACTTGAGGTTGATACCGAACATAGCCGGCTCAGTGACGCCGAGGTAGCAGGAGATCATGGAAGGAATGTTGACTTCCTGAGCGCGGGCGTTCTTCTTCTGCAGCGCTGCCATGCCGGCGACTGCGGAGCCCTGCGCGATGTTGGAAAGCGCGATCATGGGCCACAGCATGGTGCCCTGGATCGGGTTCATCGCCTGACCAGCGGCGATCAGCTGCAGGTCGATAGCGTTGGACATGTGGTGCAGACCGGTGATGACCAGCGGCGCGTAGAACATGCCGAAGATCGCACCGAAGAGCACCCGGAAGTTGCCGGAGATACCTGCCATGACAACACTGGAGACGACCTCACCCAGCTTCCAGCCGATGGGTCCAAGGACGAAGTGCGCTGCCATGACTGCCAGAGTCAGGGAGCAGAAGGGAACCAGGATCATCTGTACGACCTGAGGGATCACCTTCTTAAAGAATCTCTCCAGATAAGCAAGGGTGAACGCTGCCAGGATCGCCGGGATGACCTGCGCCTGATAGCCGATCATACGGAAGGAATGGAAACCGAAGTTCCAGACGTAGTTCGGCGCCCAGTCTTCCGCTGCCATGCCGGCCACGCCGTAAGCGTTCACCAGCTGACCGGAGATCAGGGTAAGTCCGAGGACGATGCCCAGTGCCGGGGTGCCGCCCATCTTCCGCTGGACAGACCAGCAGATGCCGACCGGGATACCGGTGTGGAACACTGCTTCGCCGATGATCCACAGGAACTTGTCAAGTCCGGCGAGGAAGGAGCCCTCCTCCAGGACCACCATGACCTCCAGCATGTTGCGGAAGCCGAGGATAAGACCGCCGCAGATGATCGCCGGAATCAACGGGGCGAAGATCTCTGCGATATTGGACATTGCTTTCTGCAGCGGCGTCTGATTCCCTTTCGCCGCCTGCTTTGTCGCTTCCTTGGACACACCTTCAATGCCCGAAATGGCAGTGAACTCTTTGTAGAAATCCGCCACCTCATTGCCGATGATCACCTGGAACTGTCCGGCCTGTGTGAATGTTCCCTTGACGGAAGGCAGAGCCTCGATCTTCTTGATACTCGCCTTCTTCGGATCCGCAAGCACGAACCGCATTCTGGTAACGCAGTGCGTGATTGCGTTGATGTTTTCCTTGCCGCCGACATACGCCAGCAGTTTGGCAGCATCGTCACTGAACTTTCCCATTTTTTCCTCCTTGATTCCCTCTTCTCTGGGCCTGTTGACCAGGTCCTCTCCTCTGGATCTGTTGACAGGTTGCTTCCGTCCCCCATCGCTGTCAGTTATTGTGTCCGCCAATAGCCGCCATTTTTCGTTTCTCTGTGGAGCCGTTGCCTGTTTGTGTCTGCATGAAGTCGTCGCGCCAACTTGTTTAAACATGTTAGCCTAATTATATCATCTTGTTTAAACATGTCAAGGAGTGATGCACAAGTCGTGAGAAATTCAGTACAGAATCTGTCGTGTGAAATTCAGTAAAAATATACATAAATCAGATGAGCCTACATGCTGTATAATTGTATAAACAAGTTGAAAGCATGGAACTGCGCTGACAGGAACAGCGTCACAGAACTGCGGAAGCGAGAGCAGCTATATGCAGAACAGACATTGAGGGAGAAAAGAAATGCCCAAAGCCAAGTACGAGGCCATTTATCTTCAGATCCGGAAAGACATCACCAGCGGAAAATATGAGTTCGGTGATTATCTTCCTTCGGAAAACGAATACGCGGAGCGCTTTGCCTGCACTCGGAACACCGTCCGCAGAGCCCTGTCCATCCTCACCGGGGAAGGCTATCTTCAGCCGCGCCACGGCCGCGGTGTCCAGGTGATCTATCAGAAGGAACAGGAAAAGAACCTGTTCACCGTGGGCGGCATCGAAAGCTTCGCGGAGACCGTGCGCCGGAACCACCGCAAAGCAGAGACAAAGGTCCTCGCCTTCCGGGAGATCGAAGCGGACGATGTCATCAGCCGCCGGACAGGCTTCGAACCCGGTGCCAGACTCTACTATATTGAACGGCTCCGCCTCATGGACGGCATCGCCGTGATCCGCGACACCAACATGTACCTCATGTCCGAAGCTCCCGGCCTCACACCCGAGATCGCCTCCCGATCCATCTACCGGTATCTGGAGGATGAACTCCACATGACCATCACCACCAGCCGCCGGAGAGTCACCGCTGAAAAACCAACACCTGAAGATCTTGCATGCATGGACCTGTCAGAG